>JAFGQR010000177.1 GCA_016935555.1 Verrucomicrobiota bacterium | reverse complement strand
GTTGAGCGTTGAGCGTTGAGCGTTGAGCGTTGAGCGTTGAGCGTTGAACGTTGAGCGTTGAGCGTTGAACGTTGAGCGTTGAGCGTTCAACAGTCGAAATTCCATGCCTCTGATCATCAGCTTCTTGACCCTCGAGTTTCTGGAGACCGCTCTGCGCGGTTTTGTCTCCGCAGGCGGGGGGGGTAGTCAGGTTGAGCGACGCGGCAAACTCGGCGTTGAACTTCATGCGCACAGGGCGTGGACAAACCGCCCAACCAGCCCGCCATGGCTTCGCCAGCCACAGCGCCTGCAGCCGTGCGGGGAGCGATGCGCCGCCCGCCGGGGGATTCAAGGCTTGATTTGCGGGGGCGGGCTTGGGATGTAAGCGGCGGCACACAATGCGCACGGCAACCACCGCACCCGGCAGGAACGCAGGCCGCCAAGGCTTGGATCCGGACCCGTTCTGGTACAAGACCGGCGTGATTTACGAGCTGCATGTCCGGGCCTTTTGCGACAGTGATGGCAACGGGGTTGGGGATTTCAAGGGGCTGACCGGCAAGCTGGATTACCTGAAGGACCTGGGCGTGACGGCGCTGTGGCTGCTGCCGTTCTATCCCTCGCCGCTGCGCGACGACGGCTACGACATCGCCGACTACTACGCGGTGCATCCGAGTTACGGCACGCTGGCAGACTTCAAGACCTTCCTGCGCGCCGCCCACCAGCGCGGCCTGCGCGTCATCACGGAACTGGTCATGAACCACACCTCCGACCAGCATCCGTGGTTCCAGCGCGCGCGCCGTGGCAGGCCGGGCAGCCGCTGGCGCGAGTTTTATGTCTGGAGCGACACGCCGGACAAGTACAAGGACACGCGGGTCATTTTCAAGGATGTGGAGGCGTCGAACTGGGCGTGGGACCCGGTGGCCAACGCGTATTATTGGCATCGTTTCTTTGCCCACCAGCCCGACCTCAATTATGACAACCCGGAGGTGTTCGACACGATGGTCCAGGTGCTGGACTTCTGGCTCGACCTGGGCGTCGACGGCGTGCGCCTGGACGCGGTGCCCTACCTGTACGAGCGCGAGGGCACGAGCTGTGAGAACCTGCCCGAAACCCACGCCGCGTTGAAGAGGCTCCGGGCGCACGTGGACGCCAGGTATGGCGACCGCATGCTGCTGGCGGAGGCCAACCAGTGGCCGGAGGACGCGGTGGCCTACTTCGGCGAGCGCCAGGGGGACGAGTGCCACATGGCGTTCCATTTCCCGCTCATGCCGCGGCTGTTCATGGCCGTGCGCATGGAGGACCGCACCCCGATTGTCGACATTCTCGAACAGACGCCGCCCATCCCCGAGACGGCGCAGTGGGCCTTGTTCCTGCGCAACCACGACGAGCTGACCCTGGAGATGGTGACCGATGAGGAGCGGGACTACATGTACCGGATGTATGCGCACGTGCACCAGGCCCGCCTGAACCTGGGCATCCGGCGCCGTCTGGCGCCGCTGCTGGGCAACGACCGCAAGCGCATCGAGCTGCTCAACGCGCTGCTCTTCTCCCTGCCCGGCACCCCCGTCCTCTACTACGGGGACGAGATTGGCCTGGGGGAAAACATCTACCTGGGCGACCGCAACGGCGTGCGCACCCCGATGCAATGGAGTTCGGACAAGAACGCCGGTTTTTCGCGGGCCAATCCCCAGGCGCTTTACCTGCCCATCATCTACGACCCGCAATACCACTACGAGGCGGTGAACGTCGAGGGGCAGCTGGGCAATCCGCACTCGCTGCTTTGGTGGATGCGCCGGCTGCTGGCGCTGCGCAAGAAATGGCGCGCGCTGGGCGAGGGCAAGTGCGAGTTCCTGCAGCCGGAGAACCGGCGCATCCTCAGCTACGTGCTCCGCGACGCGCACGAGACCCTCCTCGTGGTGGCGAACCTGTCGCGCTTTGTCCAGCCGGTTCAGCTCGACTTGTCCGCGTTCAGGCAGCGCGTGCCCGTCGAGCTGTTTGGCCGCACCGAGTTTCCCCCGATCAGCGACCAGCCCTACCTGCTCACCCTGGGGCCGCATGCGTTCTACTGGTTCTCGCTGGAATCCAGGGAGACCGCGGCCGCCCCCGGGCCGGCGGCGGGCGCGGCGCCCCGCGCCCTGAGCGTTGCCGGTCCCTGGACGGCGGTATTCCGGGGCAAGGCCAGGTCGGCGCTGGAGGGCCGGCTGGCGGACTTCATGGCGGCGCAGCGCTGGTTTGGGGGCAAGGCCAAGACCCTCAAGCAGCTTGCGCTCAAGGAGAGCATCCCGGTTCCTGTGGACGGCAGGGAGGCGGGTTTTCTGGCGCTTGTGCAGGTGGACTATGTGCAAGGCGACTCGGAGTTTTACTCGATCCCCCTGGCCTTCGCCGCCGGCGCCGACGCGCAGCGCCTTCGGGAGGAGTCGCCGCAAATGGTCATTGCCGAGCTGGGCGCGGAGGGGGGGGGCGCGGGGGTGATCTACGACGGCGTGAGCTGCGCGGCGTTCTGCGAGGCGCTGCTGGACATGGTGGTCCGCCGCCGCCACAGCAAGGGAACGCAGGGCGACCTCGAGGGCTCGCGCACGCCCGCCCTGCGGCGTTTGCTGGGCGATGCGCCGGCTCCGCCTCCGGTCCCGTGCAAAGCCGAGCAGAGCAATAGCTCGGTGGTTTACGGCGACAAGCTCATCCTGAAGCTGTTCCGCCGCCTGGATGCGGGGGTGAACCCGGACCTTGAACTCGGCCGGTTTCTCACCGCCCGGGAGTTCCCGCATGTGCCGCCGCTGGCCGGGGCGCTGGAATATCTCGCCGCGCACGACGACCGTTTGACCCTCGCCGTGGTGTATGGCTACCTGCGCGACGCGAAGGATGCCTGGCTGTTGACGCTCGATTCGCTGGGGCGCTATTACGACCGCATCGGGGTGCTTCACGCCAAGGGCGAAAAGCCGCCGCCGGCCAGCCACGACCTGTTGCGTCTGTGCGGCGAGGAGTTCTCGCCCGCCGTTCAGGAACTCATCGGCACCTATCTCGAATACGCGCGACTGTTGGGGCGGCGCACGGCCGCGCTGCACCTGGCCCTGGCGTCCGAGACCGAAGACAGCAGTCTTGCACCCGAGCCCTTCACCCCGCACTACATGCGCGGCCTGTTTCAGTCCATGCGCAACCTGGCCACGCACAACCTCCGTCTGCTGCGCAGGCAACTCAAATCGCTCCCCGCCGACGTCGCCCCGATGGCCGAGCGCGCGGCGGCGCTCGAAAGCGCGATCGTGGCGCGGTACCGCCCCCTTTTTGAACGCCGCATCAGCGCCAAACGCATCCGTATCCACGGCGATTATCACCTGGGCCAGGTGCTCTGGACGGGCAAGGATTTCGTCATCCTCGACTTCGAGGGCGAACCGGCCGTGCCTCTGACCGAGCGGCGCATCAAGCGGTCGCCGCTGCAGGACGTGGCCGGCATGATCCGCTCGTTTCATTATGCCGCCTATGCGGGGCTCAACCAGCAGGTCGAGCGGGGCAGCCTCGCGCCCGAGAACCTGGCCCATGCGGAACCCTGGGCCAGGTTTTGGAACCACGCTGTCAGTGCGGCCTTTCTCCGGGCCTACCTCGAGGCTGTCGGCAAGTCCGAGGTGCTGCCTCAAACCGACGAGGAACTGCGGGTGATGTTGCCCGCCTACTTGCTCAACAAGGCCGTCTACGAGCTGGGTTACGAGATGAATCACCGGCCCGCCTGGCTGAAAATCCCGCTCCAGGGCATCCTGCATCTCATGGAAGAACCCTCGTGACCGCGCGTGACCGGCTGCGGCGCCTGTGCGTTGCGCGGGCCGGCATGGCGAACCCAGCTTGGAGCTGCCACGGATGCACCTCAGTCCCCCCCGATCCCATGAGCGCATGGTCCCCGACGCTCTGCGCGCGCTCGCACGCCTCCACGGCGTTCAGACCGGCTACACGGACATGGCGGGACGCCGGCAGGACGCTTTCCCGGAGGCGCTGATCGCCGTGCTCCAGACCCTGGGCGTGGCGGTCGCGCGCATGGACGACGTGCCCGCGGCGTTGCGCGAAACCCGGCGCGCCCTGGCCGGCCGTGTCGTCGACCCCGTCCGGATTCTGTGGCGGGGGCAACGCGCCGTGATCCCGCTGCGCCTGCCCGGCCGCACCGTCGCCGGCCCCTTGCGCTGCGAATGGCGGTGGGAGAACGGCGAGGTGCGCCGGGTTGATGTCCGGCTTGAGCGCCTCAAGGTGGCGGGCTCGGACCCGGCGGCCGGCGGGCGCTCCGGCCTGCGGCTGCTGCCGGGTCCGGCCCGGGTGCCGACAGGGTACCACCGCCTGGTATTGGCATGGGGCGATTGCCGGGTGGAGACGCACGTGTTCGGCGCGCCGCCGCGCTGCTTCCAGCGCGCGCCGGCCTCCCGGGGCTGGGGCGTGTTCGCTCCGGCCTACGCGCTGCATTCGCAGCGCGGTTGGGGCGCAGGCGACTTCGGCGACCTGGCCGGGTTCGCCTCCTGGGTGGGCGCGCAAGGCGGGCGCTTCGTCGGGACGCTGCCGCTGTTGCCGGTGTTTCTCGATGCGCCGTGCGATCCGAGCCCGTACTCCCCGGTCAGCCGCCTTTTCTGGAACGAGTTCCACCTTGACGTCGAAGGCGTGCCGGAACTTGCGACGTGTCCTGGGGCGCGCCGGCTGATGGCCTCGTCCGCCTTCCGTGAGCAGGTGCGGGGGATGCGGGAGGCGTCGCGGGTGGACTATGCCGCGCAGATGGCGTGCAAGCGGCGGGTGTTGGAACTGCTGGGTGCGTCCCTGCTCACGCGGCGCTCTTCCCGCCGCCGGGCCTTCGAACGGTTCGTCGCGGAACACCCGCAGGTTGCCGACTACGCCCGGTTTCGCGCGGTCCGGGAGCAGCGCGGGCAGCCGTGGGCACGCTGGCCCGTGCGGATGCGGGCCGGCGAATTGCGCGATGCGGACTGCCTGTCCTCGCTTCGGCATTATCATCTTTACGTGCAATGGCTGGCCCATGAGCAGATGGCCAGCCTCTCGGAGCACGCGCGCCGGGCGGGGGTGGACCTGTATCTCGACATGCCGGTGGGGGTGCATCGGGACGGCTACGATTCCTGGCGTTACCAGGCCCTGTTCGCCCTGGACGCCTCGGGCGGCGCACCGCCGGACCCGGTGTTTACGCGGGGTCAGGACTGGGGGTTCGCGCCGATGCATCCGCGGCGCAGCCGGGAGGAGGGACATGCCTACATTCGGGCCTGCGTGGGCCATCACGTGCGGCACGCCCGGATGCTGCGATTCGACCACGTGATGGGGCTGCACCGGCTCTACTGGGTGCCCCGCGGGCTGCCCGCCAGCCAGGGCGCCTACGTCGCGTATCCTGCCGAGGAACTCTATGCCATCCTCGGCATCGAGTCCCACCGGCACCGGGCCGCGCTCGTGGGCGAGAACCTGGGCACGGTGCCGGCCGGCGTGAACCGCAGCCTCAAACGGCATGGCGTCTGCCGCATGTTCGTGGCGCAATACGAAGCGCGCCCGGCGCTGCGCGCAGCCCTGCCCCGGATTCCCGCCGATGTGGTTGCCAGTCTGAACACCCACGACATGCCCCCCTTCGCCGCCTTCTGGCGGGGTCTCGATATTGAGGACCGGCGCCAACTGGGGCTGATCCGGCACTCCGACCTCGCCGCCGCATACCGCCGGCGAAGGCGGACATGCCGGGCGTTGGCGGAGTTTCTCCGCCGCCGGGGCCGGCTCGCAGGCGGGGTCGCCGGGGCCGGGGCCGTGTTCCGCGCGGCGGTGGAACATCTGGGGGCGAGCGCGGCCCGCTGGGTTTTGGTCAACCTGGAGGATGTTTGGCTCGAGACTGTGTCTCAGAACACCCCGGGCACCACCGTGGAGCGCGTGAACTGGCGGCGCAAGGCGCGCTTCAGCCTGGAGGCGCTGTGCCAACACCGCGACGCCCTGGAGCTGTTTGCCGCGTTGCGGCGGCTGCGGGGGCGGCACCCGCGCCGCCCGGGTCGCCGGGCGCGCGGCCTTTGAGGGAGGTTTACCGGTCGACATCGGCCGGCAACGCCCGCATACTGGCGGAGCCCGCGCGGTGAGACCGTGTTTGGGCGAAGCGAACACACGATGAACCACAGGACAACGGAACGCGGTGCGGGGTCGTTTCGCGGCCTGAACGACAGCGCCACCCTGTTCACCGGCGACGACCTCCGCACGTTCCACGAGGGCACGCACTGCCGCCTCTACCGGCACATGGGCGCGCAACTCGTGCAGCAGCGCGGCGTGCCCGGCGTCTGTTTCTCGGTCTGGGCGCCCCACGCGGCGCAGGTTTCCGTCATCGGCGACTTCAACGGCTGGAACCCGGGCCGGCATCCGCTTCAGCCGGTGGGCGGGGCGGGCCTTTGGAGCGGGGTGGTGCTCCGGCTTGGGCACGGGGCGACCTACAAGTATCACATGGTCCCGGGCGGCAAGGACCACGCCTTCGACAAGGCCGACCCGTATGGCGTCCGCCAGGAGAGCGCTCCAAAGACGGCATCCCTGGTGTGGGACCTTGGGTATTCGTGGGGCGATGCCGAGTGGATGGCGGCCCGCGGGGAGCGGCAGCGCGTCCGCAGCCCGATTTCAATTTACGAAGTCGACCCGGGCTCCTGGATGCGCGTGCCGGAGGAGGGCCACCGGCGGCTGACCTTCCGCGAGCTGGCGCCCAAGCTGGCGGATTACGTCGAGGCGCACGGGTTCACCCACGTGGAATTCCTTCCTGTGATGGCACCCTCGTTTTTCGGTTCGTGGGGCTGCCCGACGGCCTGCTACTTCGCGCCCTCAGGGCATCACGGCACGCCCCAGGATCTGATGCACCTCGTCGACACCCTCCATCAGCGCGGCATCGGCGTGATCCTCGACTGGATCCCGTCGCATTTCGGCGCGGACGATTTCGGCCTGGCGCACTTCGACGGCACGCCTCTCTATGAACATCCCGGCCGGGGGCAGGGCGCTGATCCCGGCGCCGCCTGCCACCGGTTCCATCACGGCCGGCACGAGGTCCGCAGTTTCCTGCTGAGCAATGCCGTCTTCTGGCTCGACCACTACCATGCCGACGGCCTGCGCGTGGACGGGGTGGCGTCGATGCTGCGCCCGGAGGGCTCCCCCGGCGCGGGCGAGGGGCTTGCCGGCGTGGTGGGCGGGGCCGAGGATCTGGACGCCTTGGCTTTCCTGCGCCAGCTCAACCAGACCGTGGACGCCGAGTTTCCCGGCGCGCGGACCTGGGCCGGGGAATCGGCCGTCTGGCCGCAGGTGGCGCGCCCCGTCCCCGTGGGCGGGTTGGGTTTTGGTTTCAAATGGGACACGCCGTGGAACCGCGACACGCTCGAGTACCTGGCCTGCGATCCCCTCCATCGCAAACACCGCCACCACCAGCTCACCGCCCGCGGCAGGCATGCCTTCGCGGAGAACGCCGTCCTGCCGCTGGCGCACGACGAGGTCGCGCCCGGCAGGGGTTCGCTCCTGGCGCGCATGCCGGGAGACGAGTGGCAGAAGTTTGCGAACCTGCGCCTGCTGCTGGCGTGGCAGTGGGCGCAGCCGGGCAAGAAGCTTCTGTTCATGGGCGGCGAGTTTGGCCAATGGACGGCGTGGTCCGGCGAGGCGAGTCTGGACTGGCACCTGGTTCAGGTGGGGAACCGGCACGACGGCCTGCAGAAACTTGTCGGCCAGTTGAACTGGCTCTATCGCCACGAGCCCGCGCTCCACGAGAGCGACGCCGCGCCGTCGGGCTTCGAGTGGGTGAACGCCGAGGACGCCGAGCAAAGCACGCTCAGTTTCCTCCGTGTGTCGGAGCGGACGACGGACGTCATTCTCGCCGTGTTCAATTTCACCCCCGTGCCGCGTCACAACACGCGTGTGGGGGTGCCGCGGGGCGGGTTTTGGAGGGAGGTGCTGAACACCGACGCGCGCGACTACGGCGGCAGCGGCCAGGGCAACCAGGGCGGGGTGGAGGCGGCGCCCTTCGGCTGGCATTTCAGGTCCCACTCGCTGATGCTGACGTTGCCGCCACTGGGGGCGGTTTTGTTCAAGCGTGAAGGAACGCCGCCATGAGTCTCCAGGGGCTGACGCTCGGGGCAATCCCGCTCGGCGCCGGACGCTGCGTATTCCGCGTGTGGGCGCCCGGGGCGGAGAGGGTGGAGGTGCATCTTCTCACGCCGGCCGACCGGCTTGTGCCCATGCGCAAGGACGAACGCGGCTACCACGTCGCGCAGGCGGAGCAGGTCCCGGCGGGCGCGGATTACCGGTTTCGGGTGGAGGGCGCGGCGGAGCGGCCGGACCCGGCGTCGCGCTGGCAGCCGCAGGGTGTGCACGGGCCGTCGCGCGTGGTTGAGCCGCAATTCGCGTGGACCGATGCGGGGTGGGCGGGCCTGCGGCTGCGGGAGTATGTGTTTTACGAGCTGCACGTGGGCGTGTTCAGCGGGGAAGGCACGTTCGAGGGTGTCATTGGGCATCTGCCTGCGCTGAGGGAACTGGGGGTGACGGCGATTGAATTGATGCCGGTCGCGCAGTTTCCCGGCTCGCGCAACTGGGGGTATGACGGGGTTTACCCGTATGCCGTGCAGGAGTCTTACGGTGGACCCGTGGGTTTGAAGCGTCTGGTTGACGCCGCGCATCGGCATGGCTTGGCCGTGGTGCTGGACGTTGTTTACAATCACCTGGGCCCCGAAGGCAATTATCTCGGCGAGTTCGGGCCGTATTTCACGGACCGCTACCGCACCCCGTGGGGGCCGGCGGTTAATCTCGACGGGCCACACAGCGACGAGGTGCGCCGGTATTTCATCGAGAACGCGTTGTATTGGCAGACGGAATTCCACATCGACGCGCTCCGCCTGGATGCCGTTCACGCCATCCGCGATTTCTCCGCCGTGCCGTTCCTCGAGGAGCTGGCCGGGGCGTGTCATCGCCAGGCCGGGGCGCTGCGGCGCCGGTTCCACCTGATCGCCGAAAGCGACCTGAACATGGCCCGCCACATCCTGCCGCGCGCGCTGGGCGGCTACGGCCTCGACGCGCAGTGGAGCGACGATTTCCACCACGCGCTTCACGTGTTGCTGACCGGCGAACAGAACGGCTATTACGCGGACTTCGGCGGCGTGGCGCCGCTCGCCAAGGCCTGGCGCGAGGGCTACGCCTTCACGGGCGAATACTCCCGTTACCGGCGGCGGCGGCACGGGAGCAGCCCGCGCGCCAACCCGGTCACGCAATTCGTCGTGTGCGGCCAGAACCACGACCAGGTGGGCAACCGGGTGCGTGGGGACCGGCTGGGCGCGACGCTTTCGTTCGAGCGCCAGAAGCTGGCGGCGGCGGCCGTGCTGCTCTCGCCGTTCGTGCCGCTGCTTTTCATGGGGGAGGAATACGGCGAGACGGCGCCGTTCCAGTATTTTGTGAGCCACTCCGAGCCGGCGCTCATTGAGGCGGTGCGCCGGGGCCGGCGCGAGGAGTTCGCGGCGTTTGCCTGGGAAGGCGACGTGCCGGACCCGCAGGATGAAGCCACCTTCGAACGGTGCCGGCTCAACCACGCGCTTGCCGGGCGCGAGCCGCACCGGACGCTGCGCGCGTTTTACCGCGAGTTACTGATGCTACGGCGGGAGGTGCGGGCGATTGGCGGTGTGGAGAAGGAGACGCTGGAATCGGCGGCGTGGGGGAGCGAGGGTGTGATGGGGGTTCGGCAGTGGAACGGGGGGGACGAGGTGCTGCTGGTGTTCAACTTCGGCGGCGCGCCCGGCGCGCGGCACTGGCCGTTCCCGGCGGGCGCGTGGCGCAAGCGGCTGGACTCGGCGGACCGCCGCTGGGCCGGACCGGGCTCGCCGGCGGCGGCGGACGTGGTGTCGTCGGGCTGCGTGCTGCTGGAGTTGCCGGCCACGGTGTGCGTGGTCTATCAGCGTTGTGTGGTCTCCTGAAGCTTTATGGAACGCTACCTCTGCATTCACGGGCATTTCTACCAGCCGCCGCGGGAGAATCCCTGGCTGGAAACCATCGAACTCCAGGACTCGGCCTATCCGTACCACGACTGGAATGAGCGGATCACGGCCGAGTGTTATGCGCCGAACACGACGGCACGCCAGCTTAATAGCGAGGGGCGGATTGTGGACATCGTCAACAATTTTTCGCGCATCAGCTTCAACGTGGGGCCGACCCTGCTGGCCTGGATGCAGGAATGCGCCCCGGATGTGCTGACCGCCATCATCCAGGGGGACCAGCAAAGCCGCGAGCGCTTTTCCGGGCATGGCAACGCGCTGGCCCAGGGATACAACCACATCATTCTCCCGCTGGCCAACCCGCGCGACAGGGTCACCCAGGTTCGCTGGGGCATCCACGATTTCCAGCACCGCTTTGGCCGCAAGCCCGAGGGGATGTGGCTCGCCGAGACCGCCGCCGACACGCCGTCGCTCGAGGTGCTCGCCGCGCACGGCATCCAGTTCACCATCCTCTCGCCCTTCCAGGCCAGCCGCGTGCGGTCGTTGCGAGGCGGGCCCTGGACCGACGTGAACGGCGGGCACGTCGATCCCTCGCGTCCCTACCTGGTGAAACTGCCGTCCAAACGACGCATCGCCGTGTTCTTCTACGACGCGCCGATCTCCAAGGCGGTCGCCTTCGAACAACTGCTCAACAGCGGCGAGGGATTCGCCGCCCGCCTCATGGACGGATTCGACGACGGCCGCCCCTGGGATCAACTGGTCCACATCGCCACCGACGGCGAATCCTACGGCCACCACCATCGCTACGGCGAAATGGCTCTCGCCCACGCCCTCCATCACATCGAGACCGGCCACCTGGCAAAGCTGACCAATTACGGCGAGTTCCTCGAACAGCACCCGCCCGCGATGGAGGCGCAAATCCACGAGCAAAGCGCCTGGAGCTGTTCCCACGGCGTCGGGCGCTGGATGGCCGACTGCGGCTGCAACAGCGGCGGGCGGCCCGGCTGGCACCAGCGCTGGCGCGCCCCGTTGCGGGAGGCGCTGGACTGGCTGCGGGACACGCTCGCCCCGCCGTTCGAAGCGAAGGCGGGCGAACTCCTCCGCGATCCCTGGGCGGCCCGCGACGATTACATCGCCGTCATCCTCGACCGGTCCGACGACAGCGTGGCGGCGTTCTTCCGGCGCCACGCCCGGGGCCCGCTCGACGAGGAACAGCAGATCGCCGTCCTGCGCCTGCTCGAGATGCAGCGCCATGCCATGCTCATGTACACCAGCTGCGGCTGGTTCTTCGACGAACTGTCCGGGCTCGAAACCGTCCAGGTCATGCAGTATGCCGGCCGCGCCTTGCAGCTGGCCCACACGGTGTTCGGCGAGGATCTCGAACCGGCATTCCTGCAGCGTCTCGCCAAAGCCCCCAGCAACCTCCCCGAGCACCGCAACGGCAAGGTCGTGTATGAGAAGTTCGTCAAGCCCGCCATCGTCGACCGCGAAAAGCTCGGCGCCCACTTCGCCGTCAGCTCGCTCTTCGAGGATTACCCGGAAAAGGTCCGCATCTACGGGTGCACCTTCGAGCAGCAGCACCGCCAGGTCCTCACCGCCGGCAAGGCCAAACTCATCCTGGGACGCTCGAGAGTCACGTTCGAAATCACCCGCGGCTGCGACCTGCTCAGTTACGCGGCGCTCCACCTGGGCGACCACAACGTCAACGGCGGCGTGCGTTACTTCCGCGGAGACGAGGCGTTCCAGCAGCTGGTCGACGAATTCACCGAGGCCTTCAACCGGGCCGATTTCCCGCTCGTGATCCGGCTCATGGACAAGCATTTCGGCGAGTCCTACTACTCGCTGAAAAGCCTCTTCCGCGACGAGCAGCGCACCATCCTGCGCCAGGTCCTGGCCTCCACCGGCCAGGACATCGAAAACCATTACCGTCAGGTCGCCGACCAATACACCCCCCTGACCCGGTTCCTCAAGGACATCGGCGCGCCGCTGCCCGTCGCGCTCAAAACCGCGGTCGATTATGTGCTCAATTGCGACCTGCGCCGCCAGTTCGAAACCGAGGACACCGACCCCGCGCGCGTGCGCGCGCTGGTCGAACAGGCCCGGGCCGGGAATGTCGAACTGCAGCACCACGCCCTCGGCTACGCCATCAAGACCAACCTCGACCGCCGCCTCCAGCGCCTGGTCCAGTCGCCCGACGACCTGCCCTGGCTGGCGCGCACGGCCGACCTGGCCGAGGTGGTCCGCGCGCTGGACCTCGAGATCAACCTCTGGAAAACGCAGAACCTCTGCTTCCAGATGCTCAAGACCGCTGCCCCCGAGCGCAAGACCAGGGCGGACCAGGGCGATGCGGCCGCCGCCGAGTGGCTGGGCCATTTCCGCAAGCTCAGCGACCAACTCGGTTTTCAGGAAGGCCCATGAAGCCGGAGGCCACCATCCCGCGCGCCACCTGCCGCCTGCAGTTCCACCGGGGTTTCACCCTGCGCGATGCGCGAAACCTCGTGCCCTATCTCGACGCGCTCGGGGTCAGCCATCTTTATGCCTCCCCCCTGCTCAGGGCCGCCCCCGGCAGCACCCACGGCTACGACGTGTGCGATCCCACCCGGCTCAATCCGGACCTCGGCACCGAGGCGGACCTGGAGGCGCTGGCTGGGGCGTTGCGCGAGCGCGGCATGGGCCTGGTGCTGGACATCGTCCCCAACCACATGGCGGCGGCCGCGGAAAACCCGTGGTGGTGGGACGTGCTGCGGCATGGGCGGGCCAGCCGGTTTGCCGGGTATTTCGACATCGACTGGGACTCGGCCGCGCCCGGCTTGCGCGGCAAAGTGCTGCTGGCGGTTCTGGGCGACGACGCCGCCCGGGTGTTGGCCCGCGGCGAACTGCGGGTGGCGTGGGAGCACGGCGAGGTGACCGTGCGCTATGCCGGCCACCGGTTCCCTGCCAGTCCCGAGTCGATTCCCGCGCCGCACCCGTCCCCGGAGGAAGCGGTTGCGGCGCTCAACGCCGACCCGCGGGCCCTCGAGCGGTTTCTCGACCGCCAGCACTACCGGCTGGCCTGCTGGCGCCTGGGGGATGCCCGTCTCAATTACCGCCGCTTTTTCACCGTCAGCCACCTCGCAGGCGTGCGGGTCGAGGTGCCCCGGGTCTTCGCGGCCACTCACCAGCACATCCTCCGTTGGCATCGGCGCGGCCTGCTCGACGGCTTGCGCGTGGATCACCCCGACGGCTTGCGCGACCCGCAAGCCTACCTCGAACGGCTCCGCCGGACCGCGCCGGGCGCGTGGATCGTCGTCGAAAAAATCCTCGAACCGGGCGAGGATCTGCCTGCGGACTGGCCGGTGGCGGGCACGACCGGCTACGACTTTTTGAACCTGGCGGGCGGTTTGCTGATCGATCCGGCGGGAGAAAAGCCCCTGACCCGCTTCTATGCGGATTTCACCGGCGAGCCGACCGAGTACCCCGCCCTGGTGCGGCGCAAGAAGCTTGAAATGCTCGGCCACGGCCTGGCGGCGGAAGTGGACCGGCTGACACGGCTCCTGCAACGCCTGGCCCCCGGGGACGAGCGGGCGGCGCGCTTCGGGTTCGATTCGCTTCAGCAGGCTCTGACGGCACTGGTGGCGTGCTTCCCCGTCTACCGCACTTACGTGCGCGCAGACCCGTCCCCCGGGCCGGGAGCGGCCCCGGCGCCGGCTCCCGCGTCTCCGTCCGGCGCTGGCGAGACGGATGCCCGGGTGATCGCGACGGCCGTGGCGGCCGCCCGGGGCGAGCGGCCCGACCTGGCGGCGCTCCTCGACTACATCGGCGACCTGCTTCGCCTGCGGGTGGGCGGGGAGGGGGCCGCCGAGTTCGTGATGCGCTTCCAGCAGCTCACCGGTCCGGCGATGGCCAAGGGCGTCGAGGACACCGCGTTTTACGGGTTCAACCGCTTCGTGGCGCTGAACGAGGTCGGCGGCGATCCGGCGCACTTTGGCGTCTCTGTCGAGGAGTTTCACCGCGCCTGCGCCCACACCCGCCGGCATTGGCCCCACACCATGCTCGCCACCTCCACCCACGACACCAAACGGGGCGAGGACGCGCGCGCGCGCCTGGCGCTGTTGTCGGAAATCCCGGAGCGCTGGAGCGGCGCGGTCCGGCGCTGGTCGGCCATGAATGAGCACGCCCGCAGCAACGGCTGGCCGGACCGGAACGCCGAATACCTGTTCTATCAAACCCTCGTCGGCGCGTGGCCGCTGGAACCGGAGCGCGCCCTTGCCTACATGACCAAGGCGGCTCGCGAAGCCAGGCAGCATACGCGGTGGACCGATCCCAACACCGCCTACGAGGCGGCGCTGGCGCGTTTCGTCGCCGCCACCTTGAACGACCGCGAGTTTATGGCGGACGTGGAGCGCTTTGTGACGCCGCTGCTGGACGCCGGCTGGGTCAATGCACTCGCCCAAACACTGCTCAAGCTCACCGCCCCCGGCGTTCCCGATCTCTACCAGGGAACCGAGCTGGGCGACTTCGCCCTTGTCGACCCGGACAATCGTCGGCCAGTCGACTTCGCGCGGTGTCAGGCGGCGCTGGCGGGGCTGACGGCTGCTCCCGTCGGGGCAAACGGCGCGGGCCACGAGGCGTCCCCGGATCCGATCCATCATCTTCTGCAGCACCCGGCCGACGGCCGCCTCAAACTTGGCGTGGTCTGCCGCACGCTGCAATGGCGCCGACAACACGCGCCGCTCTTTCGCGACGGCGACTACCTGCCGCTGCTCGCCAGGGGCGCCCGGGCGGAGCATGTCTGCGGCTTTGCCCGTGCGCAGGGTGGCGCCGCCGTGCTGGCGGTCGTGCCGCGCCTGGTATTGGGTCTGGCTGCCGGCCGCGAGGGGATGCCTTTGGGCGAGGCCGCCTGGGGCGAGACGCGGCTGATCCTGCCGCGGACCCAGACCGGCGGCGTCTTCCGCAACGTGTTCACCGGCGAGAGGCTTTGCGCGGGCGGGGACGGCGCGAACGTCTCGCTGCGCCTCGGCGAGGTGCTGGGCCGGTTTCCCATCGCGTTGCTGGAGCGGCTCGAGCGCCCCGCCCAACCCACCACCAACTCCATGGACGCATCATGAACACGACGATGACCGGAAAAAGTCTGCTCGACACACTGGCCGCGAGTCTGAGCGCGCTGCTCTCGGGCTTGCTGGAGGAACTCTGCGGACCGGCGGTCCACCGGCCCGTGGTTGGGAGCGTTTCGGCGGCTGACCTGAGCGTGCTGCTATGCCTGGTGGGGTTCGTCCTTCTGGTCAACGGCCTGGCCGCATCGTATCTGCGACGCAAGCTGCGACAGGCCGGGGCGCATCCTGAATCCAGGGCATGGCGCGTGCAGTTGTGGCGGACGGTGGGTCCGCCGCTCTACCTGCTGATTTGGGTGTATGGGGTCTACCTGGCGGCCACACCGATCCTGATGAAGCTCTCCTCCGACCAGGGTCCGCACCCGGTCCGTGAGCTTTTCGACCGGCTCTTTGACGTGGGTGTTTTCGCGGTGCTGTTCTGGCTGTTTTTCAAGGTCACGCACGTTCTCGAGGCGTTCCTGAAGGAATGGGCCGGGCCAACGTCGGGCAAACTCGGCCCGTTGGTCGTGCCCGTGGTCGGCCGGAGCCTGCGCGTCATCGTGCCCGTGCTGGGACTCATCTTCGCGCTGCCCATGATCGGCCTGCCGCCGGAATCGGCCGGCGTGCTGGCCAAAGGCAGCAGCATCCTGATCATCGGCGTGGTGGCGTATCTTCTGTTCCAAGCCGTCGGTTTGGGTGAGAAGGCGGCGCTGGCCCGCTACGACATCACCGCCGCCGACAATCTCGAGGCGCGCAAGGTCTACACGCAGGTCCACGTCCTGAGCAAGACCCTCTATGTCATCATCGCCGTCTTCACCGTCGCTTCCATGCTGATGCTCTTCGAGGAAGTGCGCCGGTTCGGCACCAGCCTGCTGGCCTCGGCCGGCGTCGTCGGCATCGTCGTCGGGTTCGCCGCGCAGCGGACGATCGCCAACCTGTTCGCGGGCTTTCAGCTGGCCCTGACCCAGCCCATCCGCCTGGACGACGTGGTGATCGTCGAGGGCGAGTGGGGCCGGATCGAGGAGATCACCCTCACCTACGTGGTGGTGCGGATCTGGGACGACCGCCGCCTGGTGGTGCCGCTCAGCCACTTCATCGAACAACCATTCCAGAACTGGACGCGCGTCTCCGCCGACATCCTGGGTTCCGTCTTTGTGTGGGCGGATTACACCCTGCCGATCGCGGAGGTGCGGCCGGCGGTGCAGAGGATCGTGGAAAGTTGCAAGGACTGGGACCGGCGCTTCTGGAACCTGCAGGTGACCGACACCAACGAGCGCGCCATGCAACTGCGCGTGCTGGCCACCGCCGCCGACGCGTCGAAAGCCTGGAACCTCCGGTGTGAAATCCGTGAAAAGCTGCTTGCCCTTCTTCAGCAACAGTATCCGCACAGCCTGCCCAGGATGCGCGCCGCGCTGGACCAAACCCCGCCCGCGCCTGCCTGACCGCCCCCCTCCGCGCGGCCGGACGGGGCGGCTCATCGCTGGCGAATCCTGACGCCCGTCCCGCGCCTGCGCCACGCGGGATGGCACGGGCACGCTGGACTCGGGACGGCAGCCTCGTCCTCTGCGGATCCGCTTTCCAAGCGCGTCTTGGAATGAGAATCTCATGCCATGACTGAAACAACCGCCGTCTCGCTCGAGGCATTACGGACCTTGCATGCTGCGGACCTGGCGGACCGGCTGCAGCGGCTGCCGGCCGAAGAGGCCTGTGCGTTGCTGCGGCAACTCCCGCCGGACACGGCCGGGGCGGCGCTGGCCGAGGTGGAGCCGGAGAACGTGCCGGAGATGGTGGCGGAGATGGATCCGCGCCGGCTCGCCGACCTTCTCCAACGCATCGCCCCGCAGGATGCGGTGGACGTGTTGCAGGAACTTCCGCCCGGCACGCGCCGCGCCGCCCTTGCCGCGCTTCCCGCCGAGGTCGCCGCCGGCGTTCGCAGCCTCCAGCGTTACCCGGAGGACACCGCCGGGGGGATCATGTCCAACCGGTTCATCGCCCTGCGCGAGGACATGACCGTGGCCCAGGTGCGCGAATTGCTCCGGTCCCGTGCCGAGCAGGAGCGCACCGAGGACGTCGCGTATCTGTATGTCACCGACGCCGGGCAGCGTCTCGTGGGCATCGTGAGCCTGCGGGACCTGGTGTTCCGGCGGGCCGAGCGGCGGATGGGCGACATCATGAACCGCGACGTCAAGCACGTGGGCGCCCGCACCGACCAGGAGGAATTGGCGCGGCAATTCGAGCATTACCATTATCTGGGTCTGCCGGTGCTCGACGAGGAGGGCCGTCTTGCGGGCGTGGTCAAGGCGAGCGACGCGCTGGAGGTTGCCCGGAAGGAGGCCACGGAGGACATGCAGTTGATGGTGGGGTTGTCCGGCGAGGAACGCGCGCTGACGCCGTGGCACAAGTCGGTGGGCCGGCGGCTGCCCTGGCTCTACCTCAACCTGGTCACCGCGTTTGCCGCCGCCTCCGTGATCAGCCTGTTCGAAAACACCATCGCCCGGTGGACCGCCCTCGCCGTGTTCCTCCCCATCATCGCCGGCCAGGGCGGCAACGCCGGCATGCAAACCCTCACCGTCATCATCCGCGACCTGGCGCTCGGCGAACTCTCTCCCGGCGACGGCCGCAAGGCGCTGCTCAAGGAACTGATGCTGGGCTTGATAAACGGACTCGCCATCGGAATCGTCGTGGGCGTGGCCGGCTACGTGTGGAAAGGCAGCCCGACCCTCGGGGTGGTGGCGGGCGCGGCCATGCTGCTCAACCAATTGGCCGCCGCGCTGTCCGGGGTGATGATTCCCCTCGGCCTGAAACTGCTGCGCGTGGACCCTGCCCTGGCCTCGAGCATCTTCCTCACCACGGTGACCGACGTGGCCGGGTTCTTCTTTTTCCTGGGCCTGGCCGCCCTGGCCCTCCGCCTGGTCCCGTCCTAGCCAGCATTTCTACCCAGGCGGTGAGAAATGCGGGCTAGCCAGGGCCCGTCGCGGTCGGGACGTCGCGTCGCGTCGCGTGAGCCGGACTGTCGGCCGTCGCTGCCGCGACGTGGGGGAGCGACGCGTCCATGCGGCTGGGGGACCGCGATTGCCGCCCACAACCGCCGGCCGCGCCGCACCCATGCCGGGCGCGCTCAATTCGCTTCTCATGCCGGGCGCGCCGTGGTACTCATGGGGGCAGCCGCGGCGCATCGGTGTGCCGCGTGGCCTCCAGGTGATGCGACGGAACGACCCAAGCCTATGGTCAACAGCGACAACCTGCAGATCTACCTCGCCGCGCGCAAACGCGACGACGCCTCGCAACTCGAGGACAGCCTGGTTCTGGACCGGTTCGATGTGTCCACGTTTCGGAGCGCGCGCAAGTTGTGGGAGGCGTTCCACGAGAGGCCCGGGCGCCTGATCATCACCGACCGCCGTTTTGACGACGACTACAGCGGCTTGGATTTGGCGCGCGACGTGCGCCGCCATCACATGCTGCCCTACGTCTACATCGTCATGCTCAGCGTGATGAACCGGTTGAGGGAAATCAAGGAGGGCCTGGCCGCAGGCGTCGATGATTACCTCGTCAAACCCCACAACCCGGCCCAACTGCGCTCGCGCATTCTGGTCGGGATGCGGTGGCTCAACTACATCGACTCGCTCTACGAAAGCAAATCGGCCAAAAAGTAGCGAGCACCCATCCCCGCCGGGGCGGCGGAGCTTTCTTGGTTCAGAAACTGGGACCAACATCGAACGCCGAACGCCGAAGGCCGAAGATCGGGTGAATTGTGCCGTGTCGCGCGTTGGATATTCGGTGGCCGATGGTGGGAGGGGGACGTTTGCAAGTCCTCACGGCTGGCTCAGCAGGTAACGCGGAATGCGGTTGCCGGGCTCGCCGAAGTTGAGGTCGCGGACGAGGTCCCGGGCCATGGCCAGCGGCACAAGCCCGGCCTGCCGCAGGGAATCCAGCGCGTTCTGGGCGGCGAGCGCCTCGTGGAGGTTGCCGGTCTTGAGGACGGCTGCGAGGGTTTGGAGCGCCTTGTCCCGTTCGCCGAGGTGGGCGAGTGCTTCGGCGGCTGTGACGCGCACATCGGCCCAGGGATCGTCCAGCAGCGCCAGCAACTTCGCCTTCGCCGGTCCCGCCTCGGCGGCCAGAATGAGACAGCCGGTGGCGGCCCAGTAACGGAGGACCGGGTCCGAATCGCCCAGCGCGGCAATCAACGCGGGGAGATGCGCCGCGTTGCGCTCGCCGGTCTTGTCCGCAAGATCCAAAATGCGCTCCAGCGGGTAGGCGTCGGTGTGCGCCCAGTCGTGGAGGGGCATGTCGCCCGCCCGCCTCGCGGCCATGCCTTCCGGGATGAAGCCCGTGTCGCGCGTCGCCAGGATGTCGGCGCGCAGGGCGGCGCGGAGCCTGGCGATGCGCGCGGCGTGCTGCGGTTCGGCGATGCGGTTGCGCACCTCAAACGGGTCGGAGGCGATCTCGTAGAATTCCTCGGCCGGTTTTGGGTTCCAGTAGGCGGCCTGGACCTCGTTGCAGCGGCCTGCGGCGAACTCGGCGAACCACGACCGCATGCTCGGCAGCACCTGGAAGGGATAAGAGTAATGCTGCCCCCACGGCCGGTGGGGCGAGTAGTTGCGCACATACCGGAATCCGCCGTCGCGCACGGCCCGCACGGTGTCATAGCGCTCGTCCATGCGCCCCCGGAACAGGAAAACGTGGTCGCGCGGCGGCGGTTTCTGGGCCCCGAGGAACGGGCGTCCCTCGTAGTGCGCCGGCACGGGCACGCCGCACAGGCTCAGGACGGTGGCGGGAAAATCCACGAAGCTGACGAGGTCCGGCACCCACTGGCCGGGGGCCGCGGGCGCGAGGTGGCGCCATTTCTCCGGAAACCGGATGATGAGCGGCACGCGGGTGCCGGAGTCGTGGATGTTGCGCTTGCCGCGCGGCAGGGCGCCGCCGTGATCGGCGTAGTAGAAGACGATGGTGTCGTCGTCCAGGCCCGCCTTCTGGAGTTCGTCCAGCACCTTGCCGGCCTGCCCGTCCAGGAGCGTGACCTGGTCGTAATAATTGGCCCAGTCGCGCCGTATCTCGGGCGTGTCCGGATGATAGGGCGGCAGCGGGATTGTCTCCGGCGGGACGCGGAACGACGTTTTGCCGGGTTTGGGGGCGACCTGGCTTTCGTGGCTGGTGGTGAAGTTGAACACGGCGAAAAACGGCTGGCCTGGCGCGCGGTGGTTGTAGTGCGCCTTGGGGCTGCTTTCGTCCCAGGACTGGCGTGTGCCGGCCAGGTTGTAATCGGTCTTCGAGTTGTTCGAGCAGTGGTAACCGGCGGCGCGCAGATGTTCCGGGTAAAGCTTGAACCGACCGGGCATGGCCACCCGGCTGCGGTGGTTGTGGGCACCGAGCGACGACGCATACATGCCCGTGATGAGGGTGGTGCGCGCCGAGGAGCACACGGGCGCGTTGGCGAACGCGTTGCGGTAGCGCACGCCCTGCGCCGCGAGGCGATCCAGGTTCGGCGTGCGCGCCAGCGGGTCGCCGTAGCAGCCGAGATACGGGCTGTTGTCCTCGCTGGTGATCCAAAGGAGGTTGGGCCGGTTTGGGGTGCCGGCGCCTTGGCCCACCGTGTCGGTCATGCCGGTCAAACCCGGCCCGCCCGCCGCGACATAGCCCCGGCTCTCCCCGCGCGCCGTCGGACTGACCCAAAAGGCATACAGCCGGCCGTTCCGCAAATGAAACCGGAACCGGACGGTTTGACCTTTCAGCGCCGAGAGGCTGGCGGCGTCTGACCAGCGGACCGGGCACAAGGTTCGATTGGTCCGGACCGGCAGGCAGGTGTCACGCAGAAACGGCGCCTGCGGACGGCCGTGGGCGTCCAGGATTTCCACCCGCAATTCCCCCCCGGCTGTGTCCACGTTGACAAAGAGGTGCTCGCCTCGGAACCGCAGCGGCCGTGTGGTCAGTGTCCCCGGCTCCGCGCCGGCGTCGACCGAGGCGAACCCGTCCCGGCGCAACGTGGCCAGGCCCGTGCTGGCGCGGCCGTCCCAGAACTGGTCCGTGCGCTGCCGCCCGCTCACGTAAAAATACAGCTTGTCCCCCACGACCAGGCAGCCGCCGCCGGCGGACTGCATGTTGCCCCAGCGCCAGTCCCCGTCGCGTTCCGTCACCCCGAGGAACGGGCGCCGGTCGGGCCGGTGCCAGTGGAACCCGTCGCGGCTGAATCCCAGCAGCACTTCGTTGCGTTTCTGGATTTTGAGTTGGGAACACTGGTGGTTGGGCGGCCCCTGGTGGATCGAAAACAGGCCCAGCATGACGCTCTCGTAAGCCACCGCATCCAGGTTGTACAGTTGCGGGTCAACCCCCGGAAACTTCGGATGGCGCGGGTCCAATCTGTCGGCGCCCGTCCAGAGGGTGACGTCCGATGCCTGCCACGCCATGCCCTTGACGGGGTCGGGGTGCTCGCGGTAGGCGCGCGATCGACCCGTGCCGGGCTGCGAGGTTCGCAGGCTCCAGACCCAGACCTTGCGGAACGGGTTGTAGAACACCGTGCTGCGGTCTCCCAAGCTGGGCGAGGTGGCGAGCGGCTTTGACCAGTGGACGCCGTTGCTGGAACAACGCAGCGCAAGGCACCACTCGTTGGCGCGCTGAGTCGTGAACATCTTGAAACGCCGGGCCGGATCCGGATCGGTGGGATCGAGCCACACCGTGCTGGAGTCCCGCTCGTGCCGCAACACGTAGTTCGACCCCGGCTCAACCTCCAAAGCCGGCTTGTCCCATCGGATCCCGTCGGTGCTCGTCGCGTAGCACGTCCCTGCCAGGTAGCCTCCGCAATACCACATCTTGAACAGCCGGTCCTGCGGATCGAACCAGACACCGTCGCTGAACACCGCCGCGAACGGCGCCCGCCCGGTTAGTTCCCAGGGTTTGTCGAAGGTGACCACCGGGTTGAGGCGGTGGAATTCGGGGCGGTGGAACGTGCGTGTCAGGGTGGTTTGCTCGACGAGGAAATCATCGACGAACAGCTGCCGGCCGACGTCGATCGGGATGACCTTGGGGGGCGCGGCCAGGTAGGGGACCGGCATGGGGTCGCGGCTGAGTTTGGCGACCCGGGGTGGCCAGGACTGGGGCAGTTCGATGCCGTTGTAAAGGACCTCTCCGGCCTCGAGACGTCCCGGCCCCGCCAGAACCAGGGCCAGCACCGGGACCAGGATCAGGCCCCCGGCGGGCGCGCGTCGTGGGGATGTCATCGTGAAAACAGTGAAGGCTGTCGTGTGCACGGAGTCATCGTAACCGAAACCGCCCGCGCCTCCAATGATGATTCTCCATGGCCATCGACCCGCTCCGCGAGTTGTGGGAAGGCCGCCTGAAGGCGGTGATGCGACGCGGTCACGGCGGGCCGATGCAACCACGCGCCGGCGGTGGTCCAGGCCAGTCGGGCAAGGCAGCACGCCGCCACCACCAACGCCAAACCCGTCGCCACACGCCGTTCCCGCACCCGCCCGCGCGCCAGTCGGCAATCCACGAGCACCAATCCAATCCCCAGCGCCGTCAGCCCCGCCAGACTCCACAACGGAACGGCCGCCTTCGGCACCGGTTTCGGGGCAAGGGCGTGGGGATTCCTGTAAAGAGTGCCGAAGGCGTTCCCAAAGACCTTCTCGAAACTCCGCGCGGGCGCGGGTCCCTCGACGGGACTTCCGCGGATCACGATCCTGAAGTGGCAGTCGTCCGGCCGGTATCGGGCATCCGGCGACCGCGGGTTGCGGAGGATGCCGCCGCTGGTCCAGCGGCCGGTGAGTGCGGTCACCAGGCGCGCCACGGGCTTGTGCGGCGCGTAAATGGTCTGGTGGGGTGCCACCTGTGTTCTTATGGCTTCGAAAAACTCGCCGGCGTCCTTGTGATGGACCGGGTCAAGAGCGCCCAGAGGGTGGGGCATCTGCCCGGCGGGCGGCATCCAGCTGCCGGCATCCAACAGCTTCACCCACGCGGACATGCCAACGCGCATCCGCACCCGTGGCGCGCCCCGGTCCGGTTCGGCGTGGGGTGCCGGCGTGGACTCGCGTGGGCGCGCCGGCTTGACGCGGCCGCCGGGCCTGGCGGGCAGGGCGGACGCCGCCGCCCCCGGCGGTTCTTCCGGATCTCCCGGCGTGTTTGGCAGCCGTAGTTCCAGCGTCACCCAGGCGACCAGGACGAGAAATGCCAGGCCCGTCACGACATGATTCATGGCGGGCAGCCCGCGCGACAGTTTGGATTCGAGCCAATCGAGAAGCATGCCTGCACCGTATCCGCCCAGGCAGGCGAGCAGCCAGGGCGTGTGGTAATGGAGAATGTGGCCGCCGAAGCCCATGGGAAACACAATGGCAGATCCCACCACGGGCCCCAGCAGGCCCAGGGCCTCCTTCCGGCGCAGGACAACCCCGATCAGGCCCACGCACGCCGCCAGGATGGGAAGCAGACCGGCATCGAGGCTGACCCCGGAATCCAATCCCATCCACAACAGATCGTTGTCGTTCCATCGGCCCTGGAGAGGGCCCCGATACATCCAAAGCTGCGCCAGCCAGCGACCGTAGACCGGAAGAGGCAGACACGCCCCCAGCAATCCAGCCAGCCGTTGCTTGCCGCGCAGCAAGGTGTTGAGAACGAGCGCGCCCGGCAGAAACAGAGCCACGGGATGCGCGGTTGCGGCCAGCAGGTTCAGCACGGCGCAGGCCAGGTACCTTTCCGACTCGAGCGCCCACAGCGCCAGGGGCGCAAGCGCCATGGCAAAGGCAATGGCGTTGAACGCCGTCTGATTCCAGAAAAAGGCGGTGGAACCGCTCAGGAGAATGACCGCCGCCAGGGCCGGCCGGCGTCCGAAGACGCTGAGCATCCACAGCCAGGTGGTCCACAACGCCGCCGGCCATAGCACCCAGCCCAGAAAGCCGGCAAACGCCGCCGGCGGCACCCCGCAAAGCGCAAGCAAATAACCCGGCCCGTGAAATGCCACCGGGTAAATGTGCGCTCGCCTGCCCGGGTTCATTTCCCACACGTCCCAGGTTGGCAATCCGCCCGCCTGCTGCATGACCTGGATCACGGCCATGTGGTAATAGCGGTCCACGGAATGCCCATGGAATCCCCCGCGCAGCGCGCTGAGCACGGTCGCGCACGCGAGCAGGGCCACGCCGTAAACGGTCCATGCTCGCCGCCGCCCAGCCCCCTTTCCCGAGGACTCACCGCGGCGGCATTCGTCGCTCGCGGCGGCACCTGTGGGCGGAGCGGCCGGTGTTGGGGGATTGGGGGATTCGGGGGTCATGGCCGGGGGAAGGGGCGGAGCCACACCTGCGCGCCGGACACCGCGGGCGGCGCCCGGAGGAGGGCTGCCCCAGTGTCGGCGGTCACTTCAGGCGGGTGGCGCAACTCTTCCGCGGCGGTCCAGGCCAGCGTCGCCACGCAATACAGCGCCACCCCAAACGCTCCTGCCCCGAGGAGCGCCCGGGCGCGAATGCGCTCGCGCGGCAGCGCCCAGTCCACCAGCACCAGGCAAATCCCCAAGGCCGCCAGAACGGCGAGTTCGACGCCGGACACCACCGCGGCTGCGGGCCAGCGTTTGGGCTGGGGCACCTCGTTTTGGTAGAGGGTGCCGAAGGCGTTTTCAAAGACCTTTGTGAATCCCTTCGGGGGGGGCTTTGCGCCCCGGGCGGGTTTCCCACCCAGGGCGGCCAGGAAATGGCAGTGCTCCGCGGGAGTCGCCGCCTCCGATCTGACCTCGCGCAGCATGCCCCCGGTGGTCCAGCGCCCGGTCGACCCGGTCAGGAAAGACGCGCCTCCGCCGTCGACGGTGGCAATCACTTCGCCAACCGCGACCCGTGTCGTGACGGCCTTGAAAAACTCGGCCGCGCCTTCCATGTGGTAAACGTCGGGCCTGGTCCGGGCCTGCGGTTGGCCTCGTCGGTGGAGTTGCGCGCCCACGCGCTCCAGGCGCCGGCCCGGCGGGTTCATTTCGGGGTCGAGCAGTTTGACCGGGGTGGACGCGCTCATGGCGAAATAGACGCGCGGACCGGCATGGGTGGCGTCGGGTGGGGAGGGGCGGTTGGGATCCCTGGGGACGGGAACGAGCTGGCCGGTTCGGGTCTTTTTGGGCAGCGGGATTTCGAGGGCGGCCCAGGTGGCCAGCGCTGCGAACGCCAGGCTCAGGGCTGCGGCGTTGATGGCGTGCGCATGGCGTGGATACGCCCGGGTCAGGCGCGCCAACGACATGGCGGCTCCGTAGCCGCCGAGGCAGGCCAGCGGCCAGTGGAGGTTGTATTGCACCAGGCGCCCGCCAAAGCCCATCGGAAACACAACCGCGCATCCCAGCAACGGCGCCAGCAGACCCAGGGCTTGGCGCCGGCGCACCAGCGTCCACACCACGCCCAGGGCCGCCGCGCCGCCCAGGGCGATTCCGAGGTTGATGCCGGTCGAAATGCCCATGCCCATCAGGGTGACGTCGCCACCCGTGCGCTGCGCGGGCAGCCAGGCGCGATGGGCCCAGATATGAGCCAGCCAGGGGGCGTAAAGAAGCATCGGCACGCACGCCGCCAGAAGCCCCGCCAGAATCCTCCTGCCGCGCAGCAGGGCCTGGAGGCCCAAGGCGGGCGGCAGAAACAACGCCATCGGATGCGCCGTCGACGCCAGCAGGTTCAGCGCGGCGCAGGCCAGGAACTTCTCCGATTCCAGCGCCCACAGTGCCAGCGGGGCAACCGCCATCCCCCAACCAATGCCGGGAAACGTTCCCTGGTGGCAAAAATAGGCGGCCGGCGCGCTGAGCAGGATCACCGTGGCCAGCGCCGCGCGGGGTCCGAACACGCGGTGCATCCAGACCCACGCGGTCAGCAATGAGGCCGGCCAAAGGGCCCAGCTCATGAACGTGATGAATGCCGCCGGGGACACGCCGGCAAAGGACACCAGATAGCCCACGACATGAAACGACGGCGGGTAAATGTGGGGCCGCCCGACCGGGGCCATCTCCCAAAAATCCCAGACGGGCAGGCCTCCTGCCTGTTGGAGTCCGTGGATGACTGCGGCGTGATACCAGGGATCGCTGGAGGTGGGATACCACGACCAGTGCAGCGCGCTGGCCACCGCCAGCCCCGCCAGCAAAACCAACCCCCACACCGTCAACACCCGCCCTCGTTCGGCAGGCTCACCCCCGCTCTCGCCGTTCCCGGTAAAACCGCGAGTCTCGAGCCGGACTTCCGCTGTGCTGCTGGCTGGCATAGGTTCACACCCGCTTCACCCCGCGGATTGGGCCGCGTCGGAAGCCGTCCCCGCCGCGCCGGTTCCACGGAGGGCTGACCCGCCCAGGGCGGGCAACCCGATCAGCAGATTAAAGCCTTTCTTCAGGCCGTGGTCCAGAATCGCCACCAGCAAGCCCAAGTCAACCCCCACCCCAAACACCAGCATCACCGCCAGAAAAACCGCCTCGTAAACCCCAAGCCCGCCCGGCGTCACCGTGGCGCTCTTGCCGATCGTCGCCAGCGCCACCGTCAACACCGCCGCCAGCAACGGAATCTCCACCCCCGCCGCCCGGGCAATGATCCACGCCGTCAAGCCTTCCCCCAACGCCATCAGAAACGACCACGCCAGCGTTCGCACCCATAAACCGGCGCTCCGCACAATCTCGTGGTAGGCCTCGAGAAAGTCGCGGCCGGCTTGGGCCGTGAGCGTGAAGAGGCGCGTCCCGCGGCGCAAGAGCCCGCGCTCCAGCCGTTCCATGAGAGGTGAATTCCGGTCCAGCCACACCAGGGCGGCGGGCAGAACCGCGAACGACGCGCACAACAACAACCCGCCCATGGCCCACCCCACCGATTCTCCCGGCACCGCCAACACGCCCAGCGCCAACGCCGCAACCCCCGCCAGCGCGCCGGCGTCGAGCACGCGGGATTGGACGACGACCGCCGCGGCCCGGCCAAAAGCCAGTCCCTGCCAGTGAAGGAAAAACACGTTTGCGACGTCCCCGATGCGGGCCGGCAGCACGGAGTTCAGGGCTTGGGCCGCGATCTGGATTCGGAAGAGCAGCAGCGGGCGCAGCGGGTGCCCGGCGCGCCGCACCAGCCCATGCAGCCGCAGCGTGCGGCAGACCCACGTCGCCGCATACACGCCCAGGGCCAGGGCCAGGAGCGGGGGCGAGGTGTGGCCAATGGCGGTCGCGAGCGGCTTCCAGCCGGCCGCCGAAGCCAGCGCCGCCAGGATGGCCACCGCGGCCAGCCCGGGCCAGAGCACCTGCCGGGTCAGCCGGATCCGTTCGCCAATGAGCCGTTGGATGGCGCTCAGCATGCCCCAGCCGGGAACGATGCCACCACGGCCTGGCCCTGGCGGATCACGTCGTGCATCGAGGCGTGCAGAAAGGTCGCATTGCGCCCGCACTGCGCCAGATTCTCAAACCCGCGAAGGTAGGCGTGGACCTGCCCCACCTTCGCCTCAATCCCCTTCGCCAGCACGGGATACGCGTGGTCGAGCCGCAGCACCCGCCCCCCGATGAACGCCTCGTCTTGAAACCATCCCAGGGGTTGCAGATGCGAGCGCACCCGGCAAATCACGTCAGCCTCCTCCATCCCCCAAATCGCGTCGTCCTCGTGGCACGGAATCTCCGCCACCAGCGAGGTCTGATTGTCGGGAGCCATGTGCGCGCTGCGATTCTTGGGCTCAGAAACGCGGGTGAACGGAACCTCCGGCCCCGGGAAATACACGGTGCCGAACGGGGTGATGCGCGGCACCGAGAAAAACAGGGCCACCAGAATCAGCCGCCGAAATCGCATCTGGCCCGCGAGTGCCAGGATGGCGTCCGGCGGGGGCGGGTCCATCCTGCGAAGCCAGACGTTCAAGGGCAGGGTGCTGACGACGTGTTCCGTCTCGACACGCTCGTGGCCGTTGATTTCAAGCGCCCGGATCCGCCGGCCATCGTGCAGGATTCGCGTGACCCGGGCGCGCAACCGGATGGTGGCGGGCCCGCAGACTTCGCGCAGGCGGACTGCGATGGTTCCGATGCCGAGCCGCGGATACAGGAACTCGCCGTCCAGGTGCCGGGTCTTGGTCTGGCGTCCGCGGAAGGCTTCGGTGAGAAAGGTGGCGAGGGACAGCCCCTGGAGGCGGTTGCCGGTGGCGTTGGGCGAGAGCTGCCGGCAATCCAGGCCCCAGAGTTTCCGCGAGTAATTCAGCAGAAACAACCCCGCCAGCGTGGGCCCATACGCCCGCACCGCGGCGGCTTCAAGGTCGCCCGCCGGCACTCGGCCCCGGCCGCGGCGCGCCAGCACCTCGCCGGTCGCCCTGAGCAATGTGCGCGGCCCGAGGCGACGCAGGAGATTCAACGGCGACAACGGAAAATCAATCAGCCGGCCGTTGCGGTGAATGACGCTGGGCACCTTGCACGGCAACAGTTCGCCCCCCAGCAGCCCCCGGACCGCCCCGGTCACGGCGGCGTCCTTGTCGTGCAGCCGATGCGCGCCGGAATCAAAAAGAAAATCCCCGTGCCGGAACGTGCGGCAATTGCCGCCAACCTCCGCGCCGGCCTCGTAGACCCGGAACGGGATGCCGCGCCGGGCGGCAAAATATCCCACGGACAGACCCGCCAGCCCGCCGCCCAGAATTGCGATGGGTTTCACGTTCGGGCTGGACTGCGCCGGACGTCGCGCGGCGCCGGGTGCGGCAGGCGATCCGGGCGGCGCGGGGGGCAAGGCATCCGCGGCGTCATCGCCAGGCATCCATGACAGCCCAGAGGTTCTCCGGATCCAGCATCTCGCCCACTCGGAGATACCTGGAACTCCCGTCGACGAAGGCAAAATTCGATCCGCCGCGTCCGCCGGCCTTCTCGGCCCTGCCCGACATGTGGCGGCTCTCCTCGATCCAATCCAGGTCGTTGCCCGTCGGAGGTTCCATCAGGTCCATGTAAAAATGGTTGCACGAGGTGATTTTCTCCCCGAACACGATGGTTTCGCTGGGGAGCCTGACGGCGTTCTCCGGCATGGAATTGGTCCGGGCGACCCGCTGCATGCTCTGCCAGTCGTTGGCGTGATACTGGACCTGGAAGTAGTCGTTCCAGCCGTTGATCATGTAACTGCGGTCGGCGCGATCCGCCGGCTCCGGCAGGTTCCGCTGCGTTTCCGGGTGGGGACCGTCGCTGGGGCAGACCAGCAGACGCAGGTTGAGGTAGTATTTCTCCAGCACCGCCGGCCAGCCGACATCCCGGGCCTGGCTGAACCGGAAGGGATAACGGTCTTCGTGCTCGTCCGCATACATCCGGACCGCCCAACCCAACTGGCGCATATTGTTCAGACAGGCAATCTTCCGGCCGCTCTCCTTGGCCATGGACAAGGCCGGAAGCAGCATGGCGGCCAGAATCGCGATGATCGCGATGACCACCAGCAGTTCGATCAACGTAAAGGCCTCGCCAAACCCGCACCTTTGCGCATGATCCTGTGTCTCCTGAGTTGTCATGAGGGGTGACGCTCTGACTCGTCCTGCACAACAGCCCGACCCTCGCGGCTGCCCGGCCCGGACTCGTCATATCTTGACGCCGTTTCCCCCCGCAAGGTTACACGTGTGGAGCCATACCCGGCAAGGCGCGGCTCAGGCCGGTCCAGCGGCCCAGGCGTTCGAGAGGCGGTTCAAGGGGTGAAGGGGCTTGGCGTGCAAGGCGCCTCATTAGAGGTATCCGCCAACTTTGTCAACTGCCCTCGGCGCGACCGCGGCGTGGGCCCGTTCTTCCTTGAATCCGCGGGATGTTCGGGCAGACTCCCGCCATGAGCGCCCAGCGATGGTCTCTGCCTGTCGGGAAGTTCCTTGGGGTCGCGAGATCGCCAGCCCTGGCCGATGGTTCGAGCACGGGTCCGGGCGTCCTCAGCGACGTCTCGTCTCCGGACCGATCGTTCTGAGGTCATGAGCCCCCAACCCGCCACCCGCCGCCGAGCACACGGCGCCCCACCGCTGCCGGGCACAAGGCGCCGGAGTCCGCCACGCTGGTGTGCCGCGGCCTTGTGCTGGCTCGTGGCCGGGATCGGCCTGGCCCGGGAACCGGCGCATCCCCTCGAACCCGTCGACCGGTCGAGCCCGCGCGCGATGATCAAGACGTTTCTCAACGCCGGCGATGTCCTGGGCGCGTTCCTGGCCGGGGATTACATGCCGTCGCCCTCGCGCGCCGAATACCATCAACTGATGGCGCTCGCCCGGGACCTGGTCGGATGCCTGGACTTGAGCGAGGTGCCGCCGGCAGCCCGGGTCAAAACAGGACGCGCGGCGGCGCTGGCGCTTTACACGACCCTGAGCCGGATCCAGCTGCCGCCGTTCGAGGAGATTCCCGACGGCAGCCAGGGGCTGCAGTCCTCCGGCACCAACGCCGCGTATTGGGTCATTCCCCACACGGAAATCGTGCTCGTCCAGGTCCGGTGCGCCTCACCCGGGGGCGCGTTTCTGTTCAGCGCGGACACCGTGGCGCGGGCGGAGGAATTCCACAGGCGGGTTCGCGACCTGCCCTGCACCCGGCCGGTTCCGCTGAAGAACCTGGGGGAGATTGCGGCGGTGGGCGGGGGCTGGATGATTCCGCACGGCTGGGTTGTGGCCATGCCGGAGTGGCTTCGGGCTTCGCTGGCCGGACAGGCAATCTGGAAATGGATCGTGCTGGGCATCCTCCTTGCGGGGGCGTTGCTTCTGCTGCGGCTGGCGTGGCGATTCTCAAGACGCGGCACCAGCGAGCACCCCGTGGTGCAGGCCCTGGCACGATTGCTGTTGCCGGCCTTCGTGCTGGTGACGACGCCCATCATGGCCTACCTCGGCCTGGTCCAGCTGAACCTGAGCGGCAAGGTGGGCAGCGTCATCGAGTTGACCTCAACCGCGTTGCTTTTCCTGGCCGGCGCCTGGATCTCGTGGCGCGCCGCCTGCGTGGTCGCCGAGGCGATCATTGCTTCGCCGAACATCGCCCCCGAAAGCATCGACGCCCACCTGATCCGAATCTGCACGCGGTTGCTGGGCATCGTGGCCGGCGTCAGCCTCCTGGTCATGGGAGCCGACCGCCTCGGCCTGCCGCTCTACGGAATCCTCGCAGGACTGGGCATCGGCGGCTTGGCCATCGCCCTCGCCGCGCAGCCCACCATCGAAAACCTGATCGGCGGACTGAGCCTCTTTGCCGACAAGCCGATCCGCGTGGGCGACGCCTGCCGTTACGGCAGCGATATCGGAAAAATCGAGGCCATCGGCATCCGCTCGACACGCATCCGCGGCACGGACCGCACACTGACCACCATCCCCAACGCCGCCCTGTCGAGAATGCCCGTCGTGAACCTGTCCCGTGGCGATGCCATCCTGATGAAGTCCGTCCTCAACCTGCGCTACGAAACCAGCCCCGAACAGCTTCGCCACATCCTCGCCCAAATCCGGCAGATGCTGTCCCAACACCCCTCCGTGTCCCGCAATCCCTTCAGCGCGCGATTCGCGGGCTTCGCCGCAAGCTCCCTCGACGTGCACGTGTCCGCTTATGTCACCGCAGGCAACTGGACGGCATTCCTCGGCATCCAGGAGGAACTCCATCTGCGCATCATGGACATCGTCCAGGAAAGCGGGACCGGATTCGCCTTTCCGTCCCAAACTCTCTATCTCGCCCGGGACAAGGGCCCGAACCTCGGCCAGGCCGAACCCGCCACAACCCGGCCGCGACCATGGCACCCCGCAGATCAGCCGCCCGGCCACCCTCCCCCCGCAGAACCCATGCATCAGCCGCCCGACGCACAGAAAGCTGCGCGTCAGGCGGCATCCGAAGACCCGCGTTCCGAGCCGTAACTGCCCCCTCCAAAATCCAGGCCTCGTCACCCGGTCCGTGGAGTGGGCTGGGGACCCCTCCAAGACCGCAACGCGCTCAGGGCCGCATGCCTTTGGCTCGATTGTTGCTTTTACCCCACCCGGATAAGGCGCCACGGAGGTCGAGCCCGGGAGCATCGGCGAGTGCCGATGTCAAGGGCGCCTCCGGATGCCTTTTCCCGGTCAAACGAATTATGAAAAAATCTGCATGCATGTTGGTTTTTCTCCTGGCTGGCGCCGGCCTTTTCGCCGCCAACGCCCAGCCCGCCTCGCCGACTCCCGAATCACCCGTGCCCAATGCCGTCGAGACCGTCTCCGTCCAACCCGTGGCCAGTCCCGGCCAGGCCGGTTCACCGCCGGCCATCGCCACGGCAGACCAGACACTCGATCCATTCGAAGACCAGCTCACCCCTGAACTCGAAGCGAAAGCCCGGGAACTGCTGCGGCAGACCCTGGCGCTCGGTCAAGCCCCCGAACCCCAGGTGCCCAAACCTCAAGCGCCGCAACCCCAAGCGCCCGAACCCCAAGCGCCCGAACCCCAGGCACCTGAACCCCAGGCACCTGAACCCCAGATAGCCGAACCCCAGGCACCTGAACCCCAGATAGCCGAACCCCAGGCACCTGAACCCCAGGTGGCCGAACCCCAGGTGGCCGAACCCGAGGTGGCCAAACCCCAGGTGGCCGAACCCGAGGTGGCCGAACCCGAGGTGGCCGAACCCGAGGTGGCCGAACTGCAGGCGCCCACTGTCCAAAATAAGGACGCATCGATGAATGCCGACCAGGAAGCGTTGGCACGGCAAATCCTGCAGGTCGAAGTCGGCAAACCCCATGCGGCCACTCCTGTCGCCGGAACGGCTTCGGCGGCGCCCGAAGCGGCGCATCGCACGTTTGGGGACGCGCTCAAACGCGATTTCCTGGGCCGACGCGGGCGCGACATGTTTGACGTCGGACCGTAGTGCGGCGCGGTCTCCGGCTTCCCCGGGGCGCGGGTGGTTCTGCAGGGCGTGGCCGCCCGTGAAGCGCGGCAAGACGAACGTCGAACGACGACCCGGAAGAAGTCTTGACACCTTTGGGCGAGCAGCAAGGCTCGCCCCATGAGAATCTTCACGACCCGGCATCCGTCGCGAGTCGCGCGCCGCGACTTTCTCGCCACCACTGCGGCCGCCACCACCTTCACCGTGCTCGAGCCCTCGACGGTCTTCGGCGCCGAGGCCGGCGCCCGTCTCGACCTCGGTCTGATCGGCTGCGGCGGGCGCGGCCAATGGATTGCGCCGCTGTTCGCCGACACGGGCAAATACCGGTTCGTGGCGTGCGCCGATTATTTCCAGGACCGCGTCAACGCCGTTGGCGAGAAATACCGGATCCCGGCTTCGCGGCGCCACACCGGCTTGTCCGGGTATAAGAAGCTTCTCGACAGCCCGCTCGACGCCGTGGTCATCGAGACGCCCCCTTACTTCCACCCCCAGCAGGCAATGGACGCCGTCGACGCCGGCAAACACGTGTTCCTGGCCAAACCCATCGCGGTGGATGTGCCCGGCTGTCTGACCATCGCCGAGGCCGGACGCAAGGCGACCGCCAACAAACTGGTTTTTCTGGTGGACTTCCAGACGCGCGCGAATCCCGATTTCCGCAAAGCCGTCGGGCTCGTTCACCAGGGCGCCCTCGGGCCTCTTGTCCTGGCCGAGGCGTTCTACCCCTGGGCGGGCGGCGGCCGGGGCGCGCCTCCGGCGAAGGCCGAGGAGCAGTTGCGCAACTGGTATTACGTGCTGCCGTTGTCGGGCGATTTCATCGTCGAGCAGAGCATCCATTCCCTCGACGTCGCAACCTGGATCCTCAACGCCGACCCCCTCCGCGCGCGCGGCGCCGGCGGCCACAAGGTCCGTCCTCCCGGCAGCATCTATGACCACTTCGCCGTCACCTACGAGTTCCCCGGCACCCTCGTCCTGTCCTTCACCTGCATCCAAAGCATCCCCTTCGTGAAGGACGAAATCCGGGCCCGGGTTTTCGGGGCGGACGGGGTGATTGACGTGGACTATTTTGGCACGGTGTTTCTGCGCGGCCGCGAGCACAGCGTGCGCGCCACGGTTGGCGACCTTTACACCACCGGCACCCAGGCGAACATCCGCGAGTTCCACCAGTTTGTCACCCAACGCCGTGCCGACAACCCCACGGTCGCGCCGTCCGTGCGCTCGAACCTGACGGCGGTGCTCGGACGCGAGGCGGCCTATCGCCGCAAGGAACTCACCCTCACCGAGCTGATCCGCGAAGGCAAAAAACTCGAACCCGATCTGCGCGGCCTCGCCGCCTGACCCGCGCCGGGGCGGGGGGCGATGCATGGGGGCGCAAACGACAGCATCCTATGAATCCGAAACCCGAACCGCGCGGCCCGCCGCCGGAAGCGGCGTTCACTCCCGGGCGGATCAGAACCATCTTGGCGCCCGTGGATTTTTCGCCGCCGTCGCTTGCCGCGTTGCGTTGTGCGGCGGCGTTTGCGGGGCACTTTGGCGCCCAGCTGGTCCTGCTGCACGTGCTGGAACCGGTCACGATGCCGGACATGGAATACCTGCCGATGGCGATGCGGCCGGACCGGCTTGTGGAGCGGGCGGCGCGCAAGCTGAGGGTGCTGGCCAAACCGCAGGGCGGACAGCCGTCGCGGGTCGGCCAGACGCTGGTGCGCATCGGCAAGCCCTTCCGGGAAATCACCGGGGCGGCGCGCGAGCTGGGAGCCGACCTCATCATCATTGCCACGCACGGGCACACCGGCCTCGAACGGGTCCTGCTGGGCAGCACCGCCGAGCGCGTCGTGCGGTTTGCCCCCTGCCCGGTGCTGACCTTGCGGGAGCCGGAGTAACGGCGTGCCGCAGACCGACACCATTCGGCGCAAGCTGGGCGAACTGCCGCACAAGCCGGGCGTCTACCTGATGAAGGACCGCTTCGGCACGGTCATTTACGTCGGCAAAGCCCGCGACCTCCGGAAGCGCGTCAGCCAGTATTTCCATCCCTCGCGCCGTCTCGGGTGGGATCTCAAGTTCCGCGCGCTGGTGGACGCCGTCCACGACCTGGATGTGCACGTCGTGCGCAGCGAGCCGGAGGCGCTTCTGCTCGAAGGCAAACTCATCAAGGAATTCCGCCCCCGCTACAATGTCAGTTTCCGCGACGACAAGCGGTTCCTCCTGCTCAAGGTCAACCTCAACGACCCCATCCCCGGGTTCACCCTGGCCCGCGTGCGCACCGACGACGGCGCCCGCTATTTCGGGCCGTTTGCCAACTCCGGCGCGCTGCGCACAACCCTCACGCACCTCCGCCGCGAATTCAACCTGCGCGGCTGCCGGGTGCTGACCCCGACCGCGAAGGACTACAAACACTGCCTCTACGCCCATCTCCGCCATTGCACCGCCCCCTGCGTGGGCAACGTCACCCGCCAGCAATACCTCCAACAGGTCACCGCCGCCTGCGATTTCCTCGAGGGCCAATGCGACGACATGGCCGCCCAAGTCGAAGCCGACATGCAAAAAGCCGCCCTGGCCCGGCAATACGAGAAGGCGGCCGAACTGCGCGACCTGCTCCGCGACCTCCGCCAAACCACACGCAAAACCGCCAGGTTCGACCGCATCCCCTATTCCCTGCCCCTCGCCCTGGACCCGGAGCGCGACCTCGCCGAACTGGCGCGCGTCCTCGGCCTCCCCACACCCCCCGCGCGCATCGAGGGCTTCGACATCTCCAATATCAGCGGCACCTTCGCCGTCGCCTCCCTCGTCAGCTTCCGCCACGGACGACCCGACCGCGCCCATTACCGCCGCTTCAAAATGAAAACCGTCGCCGGCCAGGACGACTTCGCCTGCATGGCCGAAACCATCCGGCGCCGCTATTCCCGCCTGCTCCGCGAACAGCGCGGCCAGACCCCGCCCCCGGACGACGACGACGCACGAGCCATCCCGGACGAATTGCGCACGCGGGTGGCCGAACGGTCCGCCGCGCCGACGCCCCCCACCGCGCCGGCCCTGGCCCTGCCGGAGCTCATTTTGATCGACGGCGGCAAAGGGCAGCTCAACGCCGCCTGCCACGAACTGGCCAGGCTCGGGCTGGGCCACATCCCCGTCATCGGCCTGGCCAAGGAATTCGAAGACCTTTACCGGCCAGGCACCCGCGAACCCCTGCGCCTGAGCCGGGACTCGGGCGCCCTCAAACTGCTCCAGCGCATCCGCGACGAATCCCACCGCGTCGCCCATGCCTACAACGCCCAACTCCGCCTCAAACGCATCTCCGAAAGCGTTCTCGACGAATTCCCCGGAATCGGCGAGCAGCGCAAGGCCGCTCTGCTGAAAAAGTTCGGCTCCGTCCAGCGCCTGCGCCTGGCCACCCTCGAGCAACTTGCCGAAGTCCCCGGTTTCGGGGGCGCCGCCGCCGCCAAACTCAAGGCCTTCCTCGAAGCGCGCACGGCTGAGCCGCCGCCGCTTTGACTTGCCACTCGCGTCGCGTGTCCAGCCTGCATTTCCACCCAGGTTCCTGGTGAGCAATGCAGGCTGAAGCGCCCGGCTGAGGCGCAGGAAGGGGAATG
>JAFGQR010000176.1 GCA_016935555.1 Verrucomicrobiota bacterium | reverse complement strand
CTTCATTTGCAAACCATCAAAAGGAACGCAAAAGCTATCAAACCGCAACCTCAAGTCAATAAGCTTTTTCGGCGCACGACGCCGACGAACGGCCAAACCGCCGGATCAAGCTGGATTAGTCCGACCTGTCGGACTTGTCGGACCTGTCGGACTTGTCGGACTGGATGGGGCGGGTGCCGGTGCAGGCCGGGTAAGCCGGGCAGCCCCAGAATGGCTGGCCGCACCTGGGGCCGGCCCTGGCCACACGACGGACCATCGGCTTTCCACAGGCGGGGCAAGAAGGCTGCTTGGGCTGCCGTAAAGGGCGCGCCTGCGTGCGTGCGGCGTAAAGGGCCTCCGTGAACCCGCCCTGCTCCAGAAAGGCCCTGCCCTGACTCTCCAGCTGCCGACGCAGCAGATACGCCGCCTGGTTGACCGCGCACAGCATCGCATTCGCGGCGAGTTCAGGCTCCGCCCGCGCCACAAAGTCGGCCAGGCCCGACAGGCCCCTCAAGCGAACCCCGCCGCCGGGCGCGGGCGGCATCGGCGGCGCATCGTCTTGAGCCAGCCGCGTCCGCATCGCGCGGGCTTCCCTCGAGTCCTTCGGCCAGACGCGAAGCCCGTTTTGGACGAGGAAACTCGCGTAGTCGCCCAACAGTTCGTCGGACAAGCTGGCACGAGCCACGTTGGTCAACTTCATTTCGGTCTTGCGCGACGTGGCAGCCGCGCCGCTGGCCTCGCTGATGTTCCGCACCCCACTGCGCGCCGCCTGCACCATCTGGTCGGTCTGGCGGCGGTCATGAGACAGGAAGCGCCGACAGAACACGACCGTGGCGTCGTAGACGGCCTCGGCCACCTTGTAGCTGCGCAGCCGGCGATAACCCCCGTGCGGCAACAACGGACCCGCGGATTCGCTCATCGCTCCTTATCCTCCTCTTCCGGCGGTTGGTTCTCCATGCTCCGAACCGCCGGATTGGTGATGCCGTAGAAAAAAACGCCCCCCCGCTCAGAACCGGCGGCGCATGGGGTCGCGCGAACCGGCGGTGGCCCATCCCGGGGATTGCTGCGGGGAGGTGAACCCGGCGGGGGGGAGGGTGGAAAAAGGGGTGATCCGTGAGGGACTGCGGTTGAGGCCTCCGGCCGGAGGCAGGGCAGGCGAGCCGGGCGGGCGGGACACGGACAATGCGCCGAGGGGCATCGCCTGACCCGGCTTGGCGGCCGGCGATGCGGACCGGGGTGAGGTGCCCACCAGCGGCATCATCGGCTGACGCGAGGCATCGGGAGAGGTCAGGATGGGATCGCGCGATCCGAAGGGCGCGAGGGCGTTTCGGGTGGGGTTGGGGGCGGCAAGACTTTCCAAGCCTGGGCGTTGGGTGCCTTGGGCTTGCGATCCCAGAAGCTCCTTCAGGCTGGTGGACGACGCGCCGTCCGCACGCGCCGAACGGGTTGCGTCCATCGGAGCGAGCATGGAGCCGAGCGACAGCTCGGGCGAGCTGGCGATGGCCTCGCCGGTGCTGGCCGATGCGTCCGGGCCTGCCGTTTCAGCAGCCGGATTCTCCGCGAACCAGCGCTGCTCCGCTTCCCCCGCGGACTTGAAAGTTTCAAGGCCCCGAAAGGTGGGGTCCGAACCTTCCGGGTCTTGTTCGAGGTCTTTGGCGGTGTAAATCTTGGCTTCGAGGTCGGAGGCATCCTGGAGCTTTGCCGGCTCCTGGCGGGCAAAGGCCCATGCGTTCCTGTTCGCCTGCTCCTCTTGGCGCTGCCTCGCCGCCCGGAGGTTGATCCGGGGAACCGCCGGGGCGCTCCGGTCGTTGGAAATCCGATAGTCGTATAAAGAGCCTCCGGATCCGCCCGCAAACGCCACAGGCGCATTGGGCAGCGTCTCCGGAATTGCGTGTTTGGCATGGGCGACGGACGGCACGAGGATGGGGAGGCCGGGAGCGACGCGGGCGTTCAGGTAGGGTTGATGTGTCCGGTTTTTGGGAAAGAGGATGGGGTCGCCGGCGGACAGGGTGTGGGGGGCGCTGAACAGCGCCAGCGTCGTGCCGGCCGCCACGAGGTGGCGTGCCCATCTTGCCTGGCGCTTGGTCATCATCATCGCGTTGAATTGAAAGCCGACAGTGGCGTGTCCAGGGCTGGCCTTCGGCACATGGCGCCGCCGACACGTCAACCGTGTTATCCTATCAGATCGGCATATCGGCCGCAACGTTCAAAACGGGCGGAACAAAGGCCCGAACCGCCGGTCCGCTGACGGCACGCGGGCGGGCGGGCAGGGGTCAGCTGATTATCCAGTTCAGGATGGCTTTTTGGACATGCAGCCGGTTTTCGGCCTGGTCGAAGATGGTGGACGCGTGGGATTCGAAGGTGTTCTCGCTGATTTCCTTGCCGCGATAGGCGGGCAGGCAGTGCATGACGAGCGCGTCCGGCTTGGCGAATTTCAGGAGGGCGTTGTTGACCTGGAACGGTTCGAGCGCCTGGAGGCGCGTGGCGGTTTCGGCTTCCTTGCCCATGGACACCCACACATCGGTGTAGACAAGGTCGGCGCCGGCCACGGCCTGTTCGAGATGTTCGGTCACCAGGAGCCGTCCGCCGTTTTCCAGTTCGCCGCCGCATCCCCGGCCGGTCGCGGTGCCCATCTCGCGGACGCCGGCGCGCCGCAACACATCCCGGGGCGGTTGAAAGGCGTTGGGCGCCGCGATCCGCAGTTCGAATCCCAGTTTGGCTGCGGCGAAGATCCAGGATTGCGCGACATTGGAGGCGCCGTCTCCCACGAAGGCGACGATGCTGGCGGGGATCGGGCCGCGCTTTTCTTCGAACGAGAAGATGTCGGTCAGGATCTGGCACGGGTGCTCCTGGTCGGTCAGGGCGTTGACGGTGGGGATCGCGCTGTAGCGTGCGAACTCCTCGACATCGCTTTGCGCGTAGGTGCGGATGACCGTGCCATGCACCATGCGGCCCAGAACCCGGGCGGTGTCCTTGATCGGTTCGCCCCGGCCGAGTTGGATGTCGGCGGCGTTGAGGAACATGGGCTGGCCCCCCAGTTCGCGGATCGCCACCTCGAACGACACGCGCGTGCGCGTCGAGGACTTGGCGAAGAGCAGCGCCCAAGTCTGTCCGGCCAGCGGCTGCGCGTGGCGGCCGCCCCGGCCGGTTTTGAAGCCGGCGGAGGCCTTCAACACGGTTTCCATGGCCGCCCGGGGCATGGTTTCCAGACTCAAAAGGTGTTTCATAATATTGGTTGTCGATGGGCAATCGCCGACGCAAAGGCGGCACCTCCGGACCCGCGGCCCGTGCCCGTCATGGCTTAACCCAGCCGGGCAAACACCGCCTCGAAAATGGCAAGCCCCTCCTCGGCCTCGCTGGCGGACAGGTTCAATGCCGGCAGCAGGCGCACCACGCGCGGTCCGGCGGGGATGGTCAGCACGCCGGCCTCGTGCAGGCGCTGCACCAGTTGGAGCGATGCCGGCTTGCCGTTTCCGGCGAACGCGGCGATGTCCGGCGCCAGTTCCAGGCCCAGCATCAGACCCAGCCCGCGCACGGCCCGGATGCGGTCCGGGAATCGCTCTGCCAGCCGCGTCAAGCGCTGCTTGAGCAGGTCGCCCAGCGCCCGGGCATGGTTTGCCAGCCCGTCGCGGGCGATGATTTCCAGGATCTTGAGCGCGACGGCGCACGCCAGGGGCGTGCCTCCGAAGGTGGTTGCGTGGGTTCCGGGACCCAGCAGGTCGGCGTATGGGGCCCGCACCCAAAAGGCCCCAATTGGGAACCCGCCGCCCAGGGACTTCGCCATGGAGATCGCGTCGGGCAGGAACGCGGCGGCGGCCTTGCGCCCATCCGGCTCCGGCGCGTGCGGGGCGGTTGGGGGGCCGCCGGGTGCAGCGGGGGGCGGCTCGAGGATGCGCTGGAAGCTCTGGAACCGCCCTGATCGGAAATGGCCGCACTGGACGCCGTCCATGAACAGCAGCAACCGCTTCTCGTCGCACAACGCGCGCAGGCCCAGGAGATACTCCGGGGTTGCGGGCGTGATGCCGCCTTCGCCCTGGATGCCTTCGACGAGGATGGCGGCCGTGGCGGGGGAGATGGCGTCGCGCATGGCCTCCAAGTCGTTGAACGGCACATGCCGGAATCCGGGCACCATGGGCTCGAATCCCTTCTTGACCTTGTCCTGGCCCGTGGCGGAGATGCCCGCCAGCGTGCGTCCGTGGAAGGAGTTCATCGCGGTGAGGATCTCATAGCGCCCTTCGTCATGCCCGAATTTGCGGGCCAGCTTGAAGAGTCCCTCGTTGGCCTCCCCGCCGCTGTTCGCGAAAAACACCTTTCCCGGCCCGAGCAGCGTCACGATCGCCTGGGCCAGCCGGCCTTGCGGCTCCGTGTAATACAGGTTCGACACATGCACCAGGCGGGCCGACTGCTCCGCCAGCGCCCGGGTGATTTCCGGGTGCGCGTGGCCCAGCGCGCTGACGGCGATGCCGGCGCCCAGGTCCAGGTAGCGTTTGCCGCTCACGTCCCAGACACGGCTGCCCTGGCCGCGCGACAGGGCGAGGTCGAAGCGTCCGTAGCTGGGCACGACAAAGCGGTCGAACAACTCTTTGACCGCCGCCATTGGGTTCTGCTCCAGAGGCGGCGACGGTGGCACTGGATCTTTCATCGTCTGCATCGCAATTCCGCGAAAGGGGACATAATAGACTGGAAACCCGGCCCAAGGTCAATAGGCTTCAGTCCCCGACCTCGCCGGGCAGGAGAGGAGATTGGAGGGCAGGCATCCCCGGTGCCGGGCGCGCCCGCAGGCCGAGCCGGATCCGGACGCGCGCGGGGGGGCGTTGGCGTCAGCGCCGGGTCATGGCGTCAAGCGGCGCGGGAGGGCCGGTCGCCGCCTTGGAGACGTTTCCTTGTGCCAAGGACGCCAATGCGGTCTGCTGGCGCGCGAGCAATTCCCGGATGCCGGCCTTGCCGCGTTCGAGCATGGTGGCCAGCTGGGCCTCGTCGAAGGTGGCTTCCTCGCCGGTGCCCTGCAGTTCGATGAATTCACCCGCCGCGTTCATGACAAGGTTGAAATCCACCGCCGCCGCGGCGTCCTCCGCGTAGCACAAATCGAGCAGCGCCTCGCGGCCGACCCATCCGACGCTCACCGCGGCCACCGCGTGGCGCAGGGGGTTTTCGCGCAGCTTGCCCTCCGCCAGAAGCCGCGTGGCTGCGCGCGCCAGCGCCACATACGCGCCCGTGATGGCCGCCGTGCGCGTGCCGCCGTCGGCCTGCAGGACGTCGCAATCCACCCACACCGTGCGCGGGCCGAGTTTTTCCAGGTCCAGCGCGGCCCGCATGGCCCGTCCGATCAGGCGCTGGATCTCCTGGGATCGCCCGTCGATGCGGCCCTTGGAAATGTCGCGCGCTTTGCGTCCGAGGGTGGAGTAGGGGAGCATGGCGTATTCGGCGGTGATCCAGCCTCCGGTGGCATTCTGGTCTTTCATCCATCGCGGGACGGCCTCGTCGACGGTCACGCCGCAGATGACGCGGGTATTGCCGCATTCGATGAGAGTCGAGCCGGTGGCGTTGGGTGCGATATCGTTGGTGAACCGCACGGGCCTGAGCTGGTCCGGCCTGCGGCCGTCGGCCCGTGCCGTGACCGCTTCGGGAGTGCGGGTCGCGTCTGTGGTCATCGGGGGGAGCATACGGACCCCGCGGTGCTCGTCGCAATCCCTATCCTCGGCCCGCCCCCGCGGCCGCGGGAGGCACTGGGGAAAATGCGGGGCGGTTTTTGTAATTGGATTTGAGAATGGGCGGTGGCAGGCTGGGGGGCGTTGGGACGCGGCGTGCCGTTCGCCGCACGCGCGCGTGCCCGGCGGGAACAGACGCATGTATAAGATCATTGGTGCGGACGGGCTCGAGTATGGCCCGGTGCCGGTGGAGCAGTTGGCCCAGTGGGTCGGGGAGGGGCGGGTCAATGGTCAGACGCTGGTGCAGGGACCGGGCGCGACCGACTGGAAGCCGCTGTCGGACATTCCGGAGCTGGCAGCGCTGGCGGCGCCTGCGGCTCCGGCGGCGGGGGCGGCCATGCCGGCGGCGGGGGCGCTGTCGGAGGGGCTTGTGGTGCCGCCGAAGCACGCGGAGGATGGGGCGCGCCAAGTGCAGGGCCCGGCGATCGGGCTGTTGGTGACGGCGGTTCTCGGCTTGGCAAGCGCCCTGGGCAGCCTGGGGTTTCAGACGCTGGGCATCGCGTTTGGGGCCCAGGGGCGACACAGCCGGGAGCCGCTGCAGCATCTGCTCAGCATTTCGGCCGGGGGCCTGGGCATCGTGCAGGCCTTGATCCAGCTGGCGGTGGCCGGGGTGATTTTCTACGGCGCGTTAAAGATGATGAAACTGCGGAACCACCAGCTGGCGATGGTGGCTGCCATCCTGGCGATGGTGCCCTGCGTGTCGCCATGCTGTTTTGTGGGGTTGCCGATCGGCATCTGGGCCCTGGTGGTGCTGCTGAAACCCGAAGTCAAAGCCCTGTTTTTTTAGTGTCGCGCGCGGCCGCCCCGTGCGCCCCCTGCCGCATGAACTATCGCATGATCGGAGTCGACGGCCGTCAATACGGGCCGGTGAGCGAAACGCAGATGGCCGACTGGATTGCCCAGGGCCGCGCCAATGGCCAGACCCTGGCGCAAGCCGAAGCCGCCGCGGATTGGAAGCCATTGTCGCAGTTCCCGGAGTTTGGCGAGGCGCTGGCGGCGTTGCTGGTTCCGCCCCGGGTGGCGAGTCAGGACAGGCGGAAGTCGCGGTTGGCGGCGGGGGTGTTGGGGATTGTTCTGGGCGGTCTGGGGGTGCACCGCTTCTATCTGGGTTACGTCGGCATCGGCATCGCCCAAATCGTCGTCACCCTCTGCACGGCCGGCGTGGGCGCCCTGTGGGGATTCATCGAAGGCATCCTGATCCTGGTGGGGTCGACCATCACGACGGACTATGAGGGGAATCCGCTAAAGGATCCTTGAAGGCCGGGAACGCGCCCGCACCGGCGCCTGCGCGCATGTCCGCCGAGCCGTCTGTCCGTCCCGCCCCACCGGGTCCGCGGTATCCCCTTTGGGTGTGCGTGGGGGTGAACCTGCTGGCGTTTCCGGGCCTGGGCACGGTGCTGGCGCGGCGGCGTGTCGGCTATGCCCAGGCCGCCGTCATGGTGACCGGATTCCTCATGGGCATGGGCTGTTTCGTGTGGTTTCTCGCGGCCGTGCTCGCGTTGTTGCAGACGGGCGACGAGGAAGCGTGGCGGCAGCATGTCCGTTCCGGGGGTGCGGTTGGGCTGGCGGGGGTGGCGCTGTGTGCCGTGGCTTGGTTGTGGGCCCTGGCCAGCAGCATCCGCCTGTGGCGCGAAGGGCGGCGGGCCCAGGCGGCGGCGAAGGACGGAGCGTAAGACGGGCGGTCCCCTGCCGGCGCCCCGTGCCGCGGTTCCCACGGCGTCCTGTCGTCTGGCCTAGCCTGCATTTCTCACCAGGTTCCTGGTGAGAAATGCAGGCTAGGGGCGGGTGTAATTGATTCTCAAGTCGACGAACTCCCCGGGGACGAGGCGCATTCTCTCGGGGAGGCTGACGAAAAAGGGCAGGCCGAGTTCCATGCGGGTGGCGTCGGCGGAGAGGAGCAGGGGATTGATCTGTTCGAGCTGGACGCCGACCTTGAGGATCTGGCCCTGGCCGATCTGGCGGCGGTGGGCGCGGGTGATGACGGTGACGGTGTCGTTGGTGGTGGGGATCTGGTTGATGGGCTGCCGGAGGTAGCCCACGATGCGGCTGGACTTGGAGGCGCTGATGGTGGCGATGATTTCGCCGCGAACCACCTTTTCGCCGGAGCGCCTGAAAACGGCGGCGACGATGCCGTCGATGGGGGCTTTGAGGACGATGGGCTGATTGAGGAGGCGGAGTTCCTCCTGTTTGGCGCGGATGACCTCCTCGATGGTGGGATCGGACGGCGGCAGTTTGACCATGGGCGAGGCGGCCATCTGGTCGATATCCTTCCGGAGCTGGGCGATGGTGTTGGAGCGGGTGACGATTTCAGACTGGAGAAGGTCGTAGTCGCGGCGGACGACTTCGAGGCCGAAGTCGAACCGGCTGGCGTCGCGGTTGAGGGTCATGCCGTCGCCGATGAAGCCCTGCTCGCGCAACAGGATGGCGCGCTGCAGTTCGCCCCCGGCTTGTTTGAGGCGGATTTGGGCCAGTTCGAACGCGACTTGTTCGGCGACGAGGTTGAGGCGCATGCGGATGAGGGAATCCTGGTTGCGGAACTTGTCGAGTTCCATGCGGGCCTGTTCCATTTTGAGTTCGGCGGCGATGGCGGCGAGGGAGGCGGCGGTGAGTTCGGGGTCGATGATGACGATTTGGCCGATGGGCTGGCCTTTGGCGACGGGGTCGAACTCGTCGACGATGAGGTCGGTGAGCCGGCCTTCGGTGGTGCTGGTGATGTTGACGGTGTTGGTTTGCACGGCGCCCACGACGTCCGAGGTGTGAAGATACGTGCGCCACAGGTAGACAATCGTGCCCACCGTCATGAGAAACACGATGATGGGCAGGACTTGGATGCGGAATTCCCGCCAGCGCTGCGGCAGCGGGGTGGGGATGGGAGGCAGGGGGTCCATGGGTTAAAGTTCGGATTCGTCTTCGGCGTGCATGACATTGACGCGGGACACGCCGGGGACCTGTTCGAGTTCCTCCTTCAGCTCGTCGGAGCGGTTGACATCGCGCAGCAGGAGCCGGTAGGAGAGGAGGGTGCCCTCCTCGCCGGACCGTTCGCTGGGCATCAACTTGGTGATGCTGTGCCGGCGGAGGACGCGTTCGAGTTCGGGTTTTTCGGTGCCGGGCCGGGTCCAGAGCATGCTGACGATGAGGTCGTAGCGGTGGCGGGTGCCGAAGTGGGCGTACCACAGGTAGAGCAGCGTCATGCTGACCAGCGCGCACCCGACGACGGCGCTGGCGAACTTGTAGGTGCCGGTGGCCATGCCGATCACCAGGCTGATCAGAATGTAGGTCGTGTCCAGCGTGTCGCGCAGGATGTTGCGGAACCGGACGATGGCGAACACGGCCATCATGCCGAAGGCGGTGATGAGGTTGTTGACCAGCACCATCATGACCAGGGCGACGATCGGCGGCAGGAGGACCAGGGAATTGACGAAGGACCGGGAGTAGGACAGCCCGGAGTGGGTCATCATGTAAACCCAGGAGATCACGTGTCCGCAGGCAAACGCCAGCAACAGCCCCAGAATCATCAGCGGCCAGTTCGAAGGGCCGGAGCCAAACTCGCCCTGTGTTATCCAGTCAAAATTCATTGCGATGGCTTGGTAATACAGTTTCCGAGGCCAGTTTTGAAAGCAAAAATTCTTGGTCCCCATCCCCGGCGCCGCCGTGCAGGGTGATGCCCATCGAACGCATCCGCTCCACCCCGTCCGCGTATTTCGCGGCGCCGCACTGTTTGAGGTTGAAGCGCCGCACCAAGTCCCCGAACCAGCCGGGAAACCGGTCGGTGAACTTCAGTTCCACCACCGTGGTGGCCATCGCGCCGTCGTGCTCCCACACCGGGATCGGATGCGCCATGTCCAGGCTCAGGTGCGTGTCGAAGTGCGGCTCGATCCGCACGTGCCGGTCCAGGGTCAGCCGCGCCGAGTTGTCGTTGTGCGGCGCATACGCCTCCCGCAGATAGGCCACGTGAGCCTTGGGCTTGGCATTGATCTCCTGAACCAACTCGCAAAAACGCATCAGGGCAAACACGTGCTTCGGATCCCGTCCCGCGATCGCCCGGCGGTCGGGCATCTGCCCGGAAAAGACCGCGTCGGCCTCGCCGCGCCGCACCCCGCCCCGCTGCTTTCTGATGCAATTGTTGATGCGATACTTGATTTCGAAAAACACCGGCGCATCCGGGTTCATGCTGTAGAACCGGACCCGGAGCTTGAACCGGTTCTTGGTGCCGTTGATCGTCGCCCAGAACAGCTTGAGATCGTCCGTGTCCAGATACACACTGTGCACCGGATACGCATAATCGGGCTTGCCCACCCCGTACTCGTCCAAATCCAAATGGCAGCGCACAAAATCCCGTATCCGAAGCGCAGTGTCTTCGTCGACAAAATACTTCAGCTCGAACCTGGAGGCCTGGAGCTTGTCAACTGCCATACGGGTTCCCGTCCTGCCACCAGCCAAACCGCCCCGCCCCGCGCCCGCGCCCCGGAGCCGCGGAACCTGGGTCCGGCGGATCAGGCGTTTCGAAGCCCCGCCGCGGTCTCCCATAACGGGACACACCCCGCTTCCAGGTCGCCTCGCTCCCATCCGTCCGGAGGCCGTCCCCGCCCCGAATCGTTCCCGGGCGCCCTCCGCCTTGTTGAGGGGTGCGCCAGTTGTCCATCATTCGCAGTCTGCTTGTCAAGATTCGGAACCCGCCGCGAACGCTGGCACGGAATCCCCCACTGTTCCATGGCGCCGCAAGGCCCGACCGGTCTGCTGAGCTCGTGAAACGTCAGGAGCTCTGGGGGCTGGGTTCGGGCGCCACCGCGGCCGGCTGGCGGCCGAACACGATGAAGAGGAAGACCCAGAACAGGACGAACAGGGCGGGCGGGATGAAGAACCGCCTCCAGTTGTGGCGCTGGGCTTTCAGGTAGTCGTCCCGGGTGACGGACGGGCCGATGGTGTCGAGGGTGGCTTTGAGTTCGTCCCGGGTGTAGGACACGCCCCCGGATTCCCACACCGGGGGGAGCTTGGCCAGGTCGAGCGTGCCGTCCTCGCGCGTGTATTTGCCCAGGTGCTCCCCGAAGTTGAAGATGTTCGTCTGGCCCTGGAGGTATTTGACCGATTTCACCAGATCCAAATAGCGCCACGCAGACCGCTCCATTTCGGGCAGGTGCCACGCGGGAAGGCTCTTGGTTTCCTGTTGGGGGGCGACGACGGGGATTTTCGTGAGTTGGGGGGCGGAACGGTCGAATTGGAAGCCGAAGAAATAGGCGCTCAGGACCTGGCCAACGCCGAGCAGCAGGAAGGCGAGCAGGCTCTGCACACTGGCTTTGAGATGGGGCGGCGCCACGCGGTCGCCGAACATGTAGGCGGCCGCATAGAGGAACGCGTAGCCCAAGCCGTGCAGCAGAAGCCCCAGCAGCGCCCACTGGAATCCCTCCACCGTGAACACCAGGTAGCGCACCGCCCACGCGCTCATGCCAGCCACCAGAACCCACTTCAGCCCAAACCGCGCCACGCAAAATGTCAGAATCCCCATGAACACCAGCTCCGAAAACTGGTTTAGGGTCGTCAACGCCACGGGCGCCGGATACCCATACTCGCTCAGGTAGGCCACCACCGACGGGAAAAAATAGTTGCTCCCGAAAATGCTGACCATGAACGCGCACACCACAAAGATCGCGAACGCGGGAAACTTGAACATCGACAACGCCCCCAGGCCAAACGTGTCCCGCTTCGCCCCGTCGGCAGACGCCCCCTTCGGCGGGGTGTTCGGCAGCGTGAACGAATAAAGCCCCAACAGAAGGCCGCATCCGCCCCCGATATAGTAGAAGTGCGGCCTGCTCGCCCCGCCTCCCAACAGCTCCACCGCCAGATTCACCAGGATCCAGCCCAGCGTCCCGAAAATGAAAACCTTGGGGGCCGACGCCGAATCGGGGAGATGCTTGAAGACGACGGTGTTGAGCAACGGGATGGTGGGCATGTAGCAGATGCCCGAAACGAGCATCAGCACCATCAGGGACCCAAAAGGCACCACGACGGCTCCTCCGGCCGCGCGGGCTTCGGCCTGGGCGCAGATGACCCCGCAAGCCAGGAGCGCCGCGCTCCCGATGAGATGGAGCAGGCCGAGCATCTTCTGCGCGGCAAAATACCGGTCCGCGATCGGCCCGATGAACATCGGCGCGATGATGGCCCCCAGGGGGATCGCCATGAACAGGTAGCCGATGTGCGGCCCGCCCATCTTCCCGTTGAGATAGCCGCCCAGGGCCACCGCCCAGCTGCCCCAGATCGCAAATTGCAGCAAATACGCCAGCTGCAGCCTCGGGTACACACCCCGCACGTTGGTATCCGTCATCCTCGACTCCTGCTCGTTCTCGGTTGAATCACTTCGATCGTCCTTAACAAAAGGCCTTCGTCCACAAGCCGGTTTTATGGCAGCATCCCCCGCCGCGTTCAAGCGAAAAATGGCCGCGCCCCCCCGCCCCCCGCCCGGTGCATCCGCGGGTTGACGGTGGCGGAGCGCCGTGCCGCAGCCGCGCATGAAACAAGCCACCGTCAAGGCGTCGCTGCGCCACGGGCCCGGCGAGGCGCGCGGCCCGGGTGGACACCCATGCCCACCCGCGACATGCAGGCGACGACGTGGGGCGGCGTACGGACCACGCTGCGCGCCGGGCGTGGCCGACAACCTTGGGATGCAGTGGGGGCGGTTGAGCCTGCGCGCTCGCCATTGACGGGGCCGGGCGCTGCGGGTAGCATGGATGGCAGTACCGCAGCGCATGAGACTGAAACGCACACCGTTGTTCGAGACCCACGCGAGGCTGGGCGCGCGCCTGATCGAGTTCGGGGGGTGGGAGATGCCGGTTTTGTACACAGGCATCCTCGAGGAGCACCTGGCGGTGCGGCGGGCGGCGGGGGTGTTTGACATTTCGCACATGGGGGAGATCCAGGTGATCGGCGCCGGGGCCGAGTCGTTTCTCAATCAGATCCTGACGAACGACGTGCGCACGCTGAGCGTCGGTCAGGGGCAATACACCCTGCTGTGCAACCCGGCGGGCGGCGTCGTGGACGACCTCTACGTCTTCCGTGTGGATGACGAGGAGTATTTGTTGATTGTGAACGCGAGCCGGGTGGGGGCGGATTGGGACTGGCTGCAGGGCCAGTTGGACACGACGGCCATCACGGAGGTCATCCGGCTCAAGGACGTGTCGAGCGCCTACGGCGGCATCGCCGTGCAGGGGCCGCGCGTGGCCGAGTTCGTCAACGACGTCTTCTCCGGCGGCGCGCTGCGGGGTGCGCTGGTGCCGCGCGTCACCGACCTCAGGAAAAACCAGATCGGCATCTTCCTGTTCAACGGGGTGTCCGTGTTCGTGTCGCGCACCGGCTACACCGGCGAGGACGGCTTCGAAATCATCGCCTCCGCCGAATCCATCGCCGCCCTGTGGGATCGCGTGATGGCCGTGGGCCAGGCCGCCGGGACCCGCCCCGCCGGGCTGGGCGCGCGTGACACGCTGCGGACGGAGATGGGGTATCCGCTGTATGGGCAGGACCTGAGCGAGACCATCACGCCGATGGAGGCCGGGCTGGGGGGGTTTGTGGCGATGGACAAGGGCGAGTTTGTCGGGCGGGCGGTGCTTGCCGCGCAGCAGGGCGGCACGATGGGCCGCCGGGCGGTTGCGTTCCAGGTGACCGCCAAGGGGCCCCCGCCGCGGCCCCACTACGCGATCTGGAGCGCGGGTCCGGACGCGCGCGCGCTGGGCCACGTGTCCAGCGGCACCCAGAGCCCGTCCCTCAACTGCGGCATCGGCATGGGGTTCGTCCCGCCCTCCCATGCGGCTGTGGGAACCGCCCTTGACATCGAGATCCGCGGCCAGCGGGTTCCGGCGGTGGTGGTCAGGAAACCGATTTACCGGAAACCGGTCTGAGCAGCCACGATTTATGAGTTCACACGTTCCCGCAGACCTCCAATACACCAAAAGCCACGAATGGGTGCGTTGCGCCGGCCAGATCGCCACCGTGGGCATCACCGACCACGCCCAACACGAACTGACCGACATCGTGTTCGTCGAACTGCCGTCCCCGGGCCGCGCGCTCGCCGCCGGCGAGGCCTGCGCCGTTGTGGAGTCGGTGAAGACCGCCAGCGACATCTACTCGCCGGTCGCCGGCGAGGTGGTGGAGGTCAACGGCGCGCTGGCCGGCCAGCCCGGGCTGGTCAACACGCAGCCCTACGGCGAGGGCTGGTTTTTCCGGGTCCAACTGGCCCCGGCCGCCGATCTGGGCTCCCTGCTCACGCCCGAGGCCTACCGGCAGCACATCGGGGAATAGCGGGGCCCGTCAGGCCTTGCCCAGGTTCCGGGCCTTTTCAAGCAGTCCGGGCCGGGCTTCCTCCATCATCTCGCGCACGTCGGCGTAGCGCATCGTGCGCTGCTCGAAGGTGCGCCTGGCCAGACCGCCCATGAAGCGGCCTTCGAACTCCCTGAAGTAGGATCCGTAGATGTGATAGCTGTCGGCCCAATGAACGTAACGGCCGAGGCGGACCGGCTGTCCGGAGAGTTCGGCGATGCGGGCGGCGATGCGCTGCTGCAGTTGGACCAGGGCGAAGATGTTCATGAACGCAGCCTTGTAGGCGTCGTTGGATCGGAACCGGACGTTCATGCTCAGGACGCGCTCGCCGTCCTGGTCGAGCATGCGGCACCACACACTCTGCAGGCACGCCGGGTCGTAACACGCGTTGTCCTCCCAGACCTTCCACGTGATCGCCTGCGCCCGCCGGGAATGGGGCGTGCGTGCCAGCTTCTGGCAGAGGGCTTCGATCTGGTCGAACGGAGCCGATCCCGGCGCGTCGTAACCGAAGAGGCGCTGGTGATAGGTGTATTCCCAGCGGGTGTCGCCCGGGTCGGCCGGGTCCCGCACCAGGTGGTCCTTGATGCCCTCGCACACTTCCATCACATACTCCTGAAGCTCGACCGGGCCGCCGGGAAAATCCTTGTGGATCATCGGCTCGGCCAGCGGATCCGTCACCGTGATCAGCATCGTGGCGTCTTTGCTGGGCGGGTCCCCCGGCTTGTCGTATTCCGTTCTCAGATCGCAGCCCTGCCGGTGCAGCGCCAGCAGCGACTCCTCCCAGGCGCGCGCGATGCAGTCTGCTTCGACGTGTAAGACGGGGATTCCTTTCATGGGGGCAGGATGGGGCAGGGGCCAACGGCAGGGATTGGTGCCCGCGACAGGATTTGAACCTGTACGATGTTACTCACTAGAACCTGAATCTAGCGCGTCTGCCAATTCCGCCACGCGGGCTGCCACGGCCCACGAGGTTCCATGCTTTTGGGATTTTGTCAACCCGCGACTATTCAGGCGGAAGCGCGAACGG
>JAFGQR010000175.1 GCA_016935555.1 Verrucomicrobiota bacterium | reverse complement strand
GTGTATTCTGTGTTTTCGGTGGTTCACCGACCTGAATAGTAACCAGGTCGCTCCCGTGCCTGCACGCGGTTTTGGGCCCGGCGCTGTGTTGCCTTGGGGCTTCGCTGGGATTCAGACCCTGATCATTGTGCTGACTTTCGCGTTTTCACGTCAAAATTCGCCAAGACAGTTTCGGTGGTAAAGCTAGGCTCCAACGTCTGTGTTTCGATGGGGCGCGACGTTCACGGCCTTGCCGCCGGGGGCAGGGGCTGAGGCGCAAGCGGCCCGGAAGTGAACCGACATGAGCAGGCATCCAAGCAAGTCCGTGCAAACGCGATTCCCCAATCGCAGACTAATGACAAGAGAACGAGGCATTCATGAACGCCGCTGCCATTCTTAATCGCCGTCAGTTCCTGCGCACAACGGGACGCGCAGCCACCACCCTGGCGGCCGCGTCGAACCTCGCCCCCGCCGTTCTCTCCGCCGGGTCTCCGGGCAGAACGATTCATGTGGGGTGCATCGGCATCGGAACTCGCGGTGGAGATCTGACCAACGGGGTGGCGGCCGCGCCTGGGGTCAGGGTGGTTGCCATATCGGATGTTTATGGGCCGCACCGGCAGAAGGGCATCGAGCGCAGCCGCAACCCCGGGGTGAAGGCCTACGTGGACTATCGCGAACTGCTGGCCGATCCGAACGTGGACGCGGTGGTGATCGCCACGCCCGATCATTGGCACTGCCAGATGGTACTCGACGCGGTGAAGGCGGGGAAAGACATCTACTGTGAGAAGGGGTTTTCGCGCACGCTTGCCGAGGCGAAGCTCATGCGCGACGCGCTGAAGAAGAGCAACGTGGTCTTCCAGCTCGGCCACCAGGCCCGTCAAGCCACATGCGCCCTGCAAGCCCGGGAACTGATTGCGCGCGGCATGCTCGGTCCCATCACCCTGGTACGCACGGGCCGCTTCAAGTCTTTGCAGCCGGAGCATCCAAACTGGCGCTGGTACGGCTACTACGATCGATGGAACCGGCCCGACCCGGCAGAGGTGCTCAAGGACTTGAACTGGGACCGCTGGCTTGGCCCGGCGCCGAAGATTCCCTGGAACGAACGTCACTTCTGGCATTGGCGCTGTTACTACGCCTACGGTACCGGTTATGCGGGCGACCTGCTTTCGCACGAAATGGATTTTGTTCAGTACCTTCTTGGCCACGGCATTCCGGACACTTGCAATTGTTCAGGGCTGGTGGCCCTGCTGCGCGACGACCGCGAGGTGCCCGACACCTGGGTGGCCACCTATCAGTTCGAGAAGCCCGGTCGCACGGTAACCTTCGCGGGAAGCATGAACGCCAACGACCACCAGCCGGTGACGATCTGCGGGCGTGATGCCACCCTGCGCTTCGACAACATCGCCCACGACGTGTCCACGTTTGAAATCATCCCCGCCGGCCACCACCGGAATGCCGGTTTGCCCAAAGGCTACGAGCGGGGCAAAACACCCATCCAGCCCAATCACCTGGTGGACTGGCTGAATTGCATCCGCACCCGCAGCACGCCAAAATGCTCGTCCGACGAGGCGTTCGTCGAAACCGCCACCTTTCTGATGTCACTGAAGGCGCAACAGAACCAGCGCATGGTGCGCTGGGATGCGGTGCGTGAGGAAATCGTTTAGGCGCGCACCCGGCGGTTCAAGCTGGCCGGGATGGGCGTGCCGCACACGTCGCCTGGGGCGGGCGCCTGGGCCGGGCCCGGCGCGAAGGCCGGCCCATTATCCCGCGTTGCTCCTCACGCCACCCGGGGGCTTGGAGGTGGGCTGCGTCCCGATTGTCACCCGCCAGGACGGGCAGTCATGTCGCGGTAAGTGCTGGGCGTCACTCCCATCGCGGAGTGAAACGCCCGGCTGAAGGCGCTGTGGTCGTAGAAACCGCATGCATGGGCAATCTCGCAGACGCCCAGGCCGGTTTCGCGAAGGAGCCGCGCGGCAACGGTCAGGCGGGTCTGGGTGAGGAATTGGGTGGGAGTCAGATCGAAGAAACGGTGGATAAGCCGGGCAAACCGCGCTGGCGTCAGTCCCGCCCGCCGCGCCAGGATCGCGGGTGTGACGGGCTCGGCCAGGTTGGTCTCGAAATGCTCCAGCGCGGCCGCCAATTCCGGAGGGATGTTCCGGGGATCCACCGGCGCCCGCACGTCGCGGGAGATGCCGATCAGCCCAACGACTTTTCCCGCCGCGTCACGGAGTGGCAGCTTGGTGGTCAGGCACCACACCGGTTTCTGAGGCAGATACCACTGCTGTTCCAGGTGGTCGATCAGTGGCGTTCCGGTTCGCAAGACGAGCGCATCCTGCCCGGCCGGAAGACGGCCAAAGTCGCCTGGACAGATGTCGCAGGGGCGCCGGCCCAGCACCTGGGACTTGTGGCGAAATCCGTGACGCTTGACGAGGGATTGATTGACCGCCACGTATCGTCCGTCCCCATCTTTGACGAAGAAGGCCAGGTCGGGAGCGTGATCGAAAAGCTCAGCCAACACGTCTGTCACCACCCAGCGGCTGCCTGCCTGCGGGGTGTCCGCAACCGGTCTCATTGCGCTGTTTCTCACACTTTTGCGCCAACCTGAGCCAAGACGCGTCGGGGCGCAATGCCAGACTGGGACGCGGCGGATTGTCGGTTTGAACGAAGGCGCCTTTGGGTGTGGCCCGTCAGGGTGATTCAAGTGGACCGACCCTGCTGGCAAGGCTATTCAACTGGACAATTGCCTCCCGTTCTGGCATTTTGTGGGGACCATTTCTGAACCGCAAACCCCTATCAACTATTGCCATCGAGCCCTTGCCCATCCGGAACACATTCCACCCGTCGGAGACCCCGGAAGGGCAAGGGTGCCTTGGGGCCTGTCGCAATGAATCTAAGCAACGTCTTCCTCCCCTTACGGTCCGCCCGGTGGGCCACGCTGGTGGCATCGGTGAGTCTGTGCATTCCGCCGGCATCCGGCGCGGTTCGCAGTTGGACGGGCGGGGGTGGGAACGCCTTTTGGGGCACGACGGCCAACTGGGCGCCGGCCGGCATCCCGCAGGCCGGTGACGACCTGGTGTTTCCCGCAGGGGCGGCGCGGCTGGTCAACACGAACAACCTTGGCGGGCTGACGGTCGGCTCGATCACCTTCAACGGGGTTGGCGGCGGGTATGTGCTTCGCGGCAACGCGATCAACCTATCCCGCGGGATCAGCGCCCAAAACACCGGCGGCGGAAGCAGTATCTATATCGCCCTCACCTTGACGGCGGCAGACGCGGCTTTTGCCACCACGACGGCTTCCGGGTCTGTAGCGATCGAGAGCGACGTGAACCTGAACGGGCACAGCCTGACATTAGCGGTCAACACGGCGGCGCTCAGCTTGGGCGGCGTCATCAGCGGCACGGGGGACTTGACCAAGACAAACTCCGGCACGCTCACTCTCTACGGCAACCGTCCGAACACGTACAACGGCAGCCTCACGGTGGAGGGCGGCTTGGTGCAACTGTGGAAGGTGCCGGGCCCGGCAGTCCCCGGCCCATTGGTTGCCAAGGGGGCTGGGACGACCGTGAGGCTGGCGGCGGACCATCAACTGTCCGACAACGGGCTGATCACGATGGATGATGCGGCCTTGGACCTTGGGGGGTGGACGGACACGGTGGGGCCGGTTGACCTGTGCGCCGCCAGGGTGCAGACGAGCGGCGGGTTGCTGGTGCTCAACGGGAACATCACCAATCGCCCCGCCGCGGTCGGTGAATCGGTGATCGAGGGCCGGTTGAACCTGGGTTCGGCCACGCGAGTCGTCGATGTCGTGTGGGACTTTGGATACAACCGCCTGCTCATTCATGCGGACATCGAGGGTGCGCTCACTGCGCCGCGGCCGGGCCTCACACTGACAGGGGGCGGTTATTTGGAACTTTCCGGCAACAACACGTATTATGGCACCACCACGGTGGACGGCAGGCTGATCGTGCGCAGCGACACCGCGTTGGGCGACACCCTGGGCGGCACCGTGATGAACGGCTTGGGCGGGCTCTACCTCGAGGATGTGCAGGTCGGGAGCGAGACCCTCACCGTGAACGGCTCGGGTTACATGAGTGCGGACGGGACGACGTGCTCCTGGGCGGGCGACATCGTGCTGAACGGAGACATCGAGTTGTCGACGGACAATTGCTCGACGCTGTTGCTGAGCGGGTCGATCAGCGGAGCGGGCGGCCTGGTGTGCCAGGGAGTCTATGGCCAGGGAAGCGGTGAAATCAACCTTTCCGGACCCGCGGCCAACTCCTATTCGGGCGTCACCACGGTGAATAACGGCACGTTGGTGCTGTCCAAGGCCGGCGTGGTGTCCGTGCCGGGCGCTCTTGTGATTGGGGACGGCATGGGCGATGACCAAACGGACGTGGTGCAGGTGACGCAGCTGAACCAAATCGCCAACACCGCCGCCGTGCGCGTCAACAGGTCCGGCCTGTTGCAGTTGGACGGGGCGAGCTCGGACACCATTGGCTCGCTGACTTTCCAAGGCGGCTGCGTGCGGACGGACACGGGCACGCTGACGCTCAACGGGAACGTGACGAGCTTGGTGTCGACTGCGCACGCCGAGATCCATGGCCAGCTGTCGCTGGGGGAGGGCACCCGCATCTTTCACCTGGATGAGGACGAACCCGCGGCACCCGAGTTTGGCATCAATCTGTCGGTTTGGGCCAGTATCAGCGACGGCGGCGGCGCGGCAGGCATCACGCAAACGGGGTGGGGCGAGTTGGCTTTGTGGGGATCGAATACCTACAGTGGCGTGACGACCCTCATGGGGGTTGGGGTGACCTATGTTGGCAACGACATGGCCTTCGGCTCACCGGCAGGCGGCACGATTGTCAGAAACGGGTCCATTCTGCACTTTTTGCCCGATACGCATGTTGAGGCTGAGCCCCTGGTGCTCCATCGAGACGCTTACCCTTCCTTCGTGGCGATGGCGCTTTCGGGGACAGCCTCCTGGGGCGGCCCGATTGACCTGGCGATGGACGCGACGATCAAATGTCCCGAGGCTGAAGATCATCTGACATTGAGCGGGGTGATCAGCGGAGCGGGGTATCTTGAGAAAGTCGGGAACGGCACGCTGCGCCTGAGCGGGAGCAGTCCCAACACCTACTCGAGTCCGACCTATGTCCGCGAGGGTGTTTTGGCGCTCGCCAAGACGTCCGGCAACGCCATCCGCGGGCCGCTGGTGATCGGCTACGCCGGAGGCGAGCCCGAGCCCATCGATGTGGTGCGATTCATGGCGAATGACCAGATCGACGCCAGCGCGGCCGGGGTCACCGTCAACGCTTCAGGGTGGCTCGACTTGAACGGTTACAGCGATTCGGTGGGCCCCATCACCCTGAATGGGGGCCGAATCACGACCGGGTCGGGCACGCTCTGGCAGTATGATGACATCCTTGTCAACGCCCACCCCAGCGAGGTGGCGAGGATCGAAGGCCGGCTGCTGCTCAACAACAACCGGACCCTCACCGTCGCCGGGCACCACCAGACGCCAGACCTGGAGATCCGCGCATTGGTTTATGGGAACGGCAGCCTGACCAAGGCGGGTGATGGCGTTCTGAGCCTCACCAGTTCCAATGCCTACGCCGGCTTCACGCGCGTGGACGGGGGCGCTTTGCTGGTGGATCATTCGTGGGCCCTGGGCGGCGCTTCGCAAGGCACTCATGTGCGCTCCAACGCCGTGCTGTCGCTGCGCGGCGGCGTCGCGGTGGCTGCGGAGAGCCTGACCCTCGACAGCGCCGGCAGCCCCGCCTTCCAGTCGCTGCTCGGCTCGAACACATGGGCCGGTCCCGTCACGTTGAATCGCGACACCACAATCTGGATTCGCACCAACGACTGGTTGAACCTGGCAGGCGCAGTCGGCGGTCCGGCCGGATTCGCCAAGATCGGGCCGGGCACCCTGCTGCTCAGCGGCAGTGCCACCAACACGTATGCGGGCGACACGCGGGTCCACGAGGGCGCGCTCCGGCTGGGCAAATCCGACTCGGCTCCCGCAATCTCGGGGGGCACACTTGTGATTGGCGACGGCGCGGGCGGCGAACTGGCCGACCGTGTGATATGGGAGCAGGACGACCAGGTGGCCGAGTGGGTCTATGCCGGTCCCACGTATTCCGGCTGGTTCGGGCGGGTGCCGGTCTTGATCCATCCGTCGGGGTGGATGGATCTCAACGGGTACAGCGACGTGATTGCGGAGCTGACGATGCACAGCGGCCGGATCGACACCCGGTCCGGCAGGCTGATCTTGCATGGGGATGTGAGCGCCGACAGCACCCGCACGAACATGGCGATGATTGACGGGTACGTGAGCTTGACGCCGGTGGTCTGGGGCATCTTGCCGAACACGCGCACCTTCGACGTGGCCGGCACGAACTCGTTGCTCGGCCTGAACGCCGAACTCGAGGGCCTCCACACCACCCTGGTCAAGACCGGCGACGGCCAACTGAATCTGTCCAGGCCGAACAACTACTCCATGGACACGGTGGTCCGTGGCGGCGTGCTGTCCGTGAGTCATGCGCACGCCTTGAGCGGGACCAACTCGGGCACCCGGGTCGAGCCCGGGGCGAGCCTGGCGTTGCGGTGGGTCACCGTGCAGGACGAACCCCTGGTTCTCGCCGGCGACGGCTTCGACGGGCAAGGCGCATTGCAGACGCAGCCGTGGGTGGGGACGCTGTCAAATGCCTGGTCCGGGCACATCACACTTTCGAACGATGTCCGCATTGGCGTGTCGGCCGGCACGGTTTTGGACCTCTCGGGCCCGATCACGGGCGCCGGCGGATTCACAAAAACCGGCGAGGGTCCCCTGCTGCTCAGCGGCGGTGCCACCAACACGTATGCGGGCAGCACCCGCGTGGACTCGGGCGCCCTGGTCCTTCGCAACACCGCCGCCAACGGCGCCATTCCAGGCAGTTTGATCATCGGGGACGGCGTGGGCGGGCCGGACGCGGACGTGGTCCGGCTGGAGCACTACAATCAGATTCACAATGAGTCGGCGGTGACGGTGGACAGTTCGGGCCTGATGGAAATGGTCACGGGCCTCGGCGACGCCATCGGATCCCTGTCGGGCGGTGGCCGCGTCGACCTTGGGCATGCCAACCTCGCAGTGGGTCACAACGATGTCGACACGCTGTTTTCGGGCACCATCACCGGCTTGAACGGTTGCGAACTCAACAAGGAAGGCGCCGGCACGCTGACGTTGAGCGGGACAAACACCTATCCCGGCTGGACCTATATTCGCGAGGGAACATTGGTCGTGGACGGCTGGCAGCCGAACAGCCCCGTCTCTGTCGGCGCCTCCGGCACGCTCAGCGGAAGCGGTGTCATTGGCGAATTGCTCGCCGCCGGCGCCGTCAGGCCGGGGACCAGCCCCGGCATCCTCACCAGCGGCAGCGTCACTCTCGATGGCGGCGCAGACCTGTTCCTCGAATTGAACGGTCCCGTCATGGGAAGCGGCTACGACCAGTTGGCCGTTCACGGCTCAAACACACTCTCCAATCCTTTTCTGCATGTTGCGTTTGGCTACGCGCCTTGCGAAGGCGCCGTTTACACCCTCCTGAACAACGACGGCTCGGATTCCATCCAGGGCATGTTCGCGGGCCTGCCCGAAGGCGCGGTGGTGCATGCGAACGGCATTCCTTTGCGCGTGAGCTACGCGGGGGGCGACGGGAACGACGTGGCGCTGACCGTGGGCGATTTGCCTTTGGATGTTGCGGGGGCGATTCTCACGGGCGGCAATGGCAACGGCGTGGTGGAACCCGACGAATGCAACCTGCTCGTCATCACCCTCACCAATGCCGCGCCCGTTCCGGTCACGGGCCTCTCCGCGCAACTCTCGCCGGCGACGGCCGGCGTGTTTGTCTCGCAGGCGTCCGCCGTGTATCCCGATGTGCCGTCCGGCGGCGTGGCGGCGCATCCGCTGCCATTTCAGTTCAGCACGGCTCCCACGTTCTCTTGCGGCATGGCTGTCGAGATGCATTTGACGGTGACCACGGATGCCCACGGCGCATTCGTTATTCCAGTCGCACTGCCCTCGGGCAGTCCCGGCACCGCGGTCCGCTTCAACCATTTGACCCCGTTGACCGTTCCGGATGGCGGCCGCGTGCTATCGCCCCTGTCGGTCGGCCGATTCCTCGGTCGCCTGGCCAAGGTCACCGTGTCCGTTCACGTCAAGCATCCGGCGGCGGCTGATCTCGACCTGTCTCTCCTGTCGCCCGACGGCGCAAAGATCGAATTGTCAACTGATAACGGCAAGGGAGCCGACTACGGGAGTTCGTGCGAGGACAAGGATCGGACTTGGTTTGATGACGACGCCCGCGAGTCCATCACCAATGGCAGGTCGCCGATGGCCGGCAGCTTCCGGCCTGAGGGCGCGCTCGGAATCCTGCGGGACACGGCAGCCATCGGGACGTGGACACTGGTCATCGAGGATGACACGGCCAACGGGATGAGCGGCGCGCTTCAGTGCTGGTCCCTGTTCCTGCACCCGGCGGAGTGCGCGCCCGGCGGCGGGCCGTGCGAACTGTGCCCGGACGGTTTCAGAGTGAGTGGGGTCTTGGACAGCAGCGACCCGACGCAGGCGGGCCAATTGCAGTTCACGGGCGTGGCCAGCCAGTGCGGCCTGTTCAAGATTCCACCCGGCTTGCAAGACAACCTGCCGCGCCGCTACGACGCTTACACCTTTGCTCACGGGCCCGGCACAGCCTGCATCACGGTTGGGTTGTCCACGGCGTGTGCGACGGATCTGTTTTGCGCGGCGTATCGCGGGGAGTTCGACGCCGGCAAGCCTGATCAGCATTGCGCGGCCGATGGCGGCGGCAGCGGAAGGCGCACGTATTCGTTCACGACCGGAGCCGATTCGACCTTTGTGGTGGTGGTGAGCGAGGCGGTCCCCGATGCCGCCTGCACGAACTACGCGCTCTCGGTCTCGGGCGGCGACTGCCAGCCCGTGCTGCACGTGGCGCCAGCGGGCTTCAGCCGGGTGGTGCTGGACTGGACCAGTTCGGCTGTGGGCTATCAACTGGAGCGAGCCGCGGAGCCGGCTGGTCCGGCCTTTGTCCCCGCGGCGGGTTCGCCGGTCATTCTCCACGGCCAGTTCTCCGTCACCAACACCGTGGCCAGCAACAGATTCTATCGTCTTCACCACCCGTAAAGTCGGGGGTCGGACCTGAGCAAGAGAAATTAAGCTTTTTGTCCTGTGGAGCCCGCAGTAAGGCGTTGGCTCGATTAGACGCTGGAGCGGGCTCCACAGGACAAGAAGCTTAATGTCTTGCCGGTGACGGCGTTTTCTGGTATGCAATCCAACCATCACGTGGGGTTCAACGTTCTCCACGAGCCAAACCGTTTGTGGGTTCGCATCTGCGGGTCGCAAGCGGAGAAAGGCGCGATGCAAGTTGCTCACGAGGCTGGGAACGGTTGGGGCGCCGCTCGCGCGCGGAAGATGAGTGGAAGCGGCTGCGTTGACCGCACCCAGTCGACCTCGGAACCACTCGTCCGGAACCTTGGAGAATAGAAGGGAGTAAACCACGGGAAATCCGCAATTCAAAATGGCGCCGAGCATCTTGGAGTGCGACCCTGGGCAGGCGCTTGGCAAGGCAGAGCCGCCTGGACCCAGCGCAGTCAAGCACCCGGCGGTTCTGGAACGGAGAGCTGCCGGCCGATCTTGCGGGAGAGCTGTTTTCTGACCTCATGAAAACCTCAGGCCAACCCACCCGAAGCTCCTGCTCCGGGAACGCCTCCTTACCGGCCCCTCCGCCTGCGTCCCGCCCCGCGGGACTTCGGCGGGCAAACCGTGCGCCCTCGCCCCCGGTGGCGGGGCAGAGAGAGGGGGCGAGGGGGCCCTCCCCAGTTTCACCACCCCGATGGCACGGAGTTCCTGGAGACTCTGTCCGGCGCCGCCCCAGGGAGGCTGCGATTCTGTTCCTTTGTGCCTTGCTCCTGTCCTCCCCTGCGCCGGCCGCCATCCGCACCTGGGACTGCGGGGCCGGTGCGCCCGGCAACTGGAGTGACCGCCGCAATTGGCAGGGCGACATCGCTCCCGTGGATGGCGACACGCTCGTCTTTCCCGCCGGCGCAGCCTGTCTTGAAACGTTCAATGACTTTAACCCGCCCAACCCCGTTCCCGTATTCAACCAGCTCCTCTTGACCGGCAACGGCTACAGACTGGACGGTTTCACCACCCTCGTGCTCTCGGGCGGCATCTCGGCCAGCGCGGCCAATGCCACCAATTGGCTCGAGCATCCCGTCGGGCTCACCGCCGATCAGACCTTCGAGTGCACCCAAAGCTCCTCGCTTCTTGTCCTCCGCACCCTGGCACTGGAAAGCCATGAACTCACACTTGACACCGTAGGCGACATCCGTGTCATCCAGAACCTCCACGGTCCGGGGACCCTGACCAAGACCGGCGCCGGGACGCTCGCGTTCCTGGATGCAATCCCCGGCGACGCGTTTACCACACGAATCAACGCTGGCACCTGCGTGCTGAGCAATCGCCAAGGCTACGAGCTGTTGGGACCCTTGATCGTGGGCGATGGGCTCGGAGGCGCCGCGGCGGATGTCGTGCTGTTGGTGGCCTCCAACCAGATCGGGGGTGAAATCACCGTGGACAGTTCCGGCTTCTTGAACCTGAACGGCAACCCGGCCTGGATTCAGTCGCTGACCCTCCGCGGCGGCAGCTTGTCTACGGGCACGGGCCTGCTGCGGATCCGCACGAACCTCCTGACCAGCCTGGCCTCCAGCCGCACGGCCGTCATCAACGGACGGCTCGACATCCGCAACACCGCCCCTCACCTCGTGGACGTGGCAGAGGGCGTCGCCTATCCGGGTTTGTTGGTCAATGCCAGCATGGGCGGAACCAGCGACGGCCTCATCAAGACCGGACCCGGTGCGCTGACGCTTGCCAGGTCCAACAGTTACACCGGCTTGACGCTCGTCGAGGAGGGCACGCTCATCGTGGAACACGCCTGGGCGCTGGGGGCCAACTCGGACTATTGGGACTATACCCACGTGACGAACTCGGCGGTGCTGGTCGTGGACCGGGCCAGCGTGGTCAACGAACGGCTCTCCCATGAATCAACCAGCCCGCTCACCCTCTACGGGCCGGGTTCCTGGGCGGGACCGGTTGAGTTCCGCCCAAGGGCCACGGGCAGGATCGATGTTCCGTCGGGCACGTTCGAGCTGCGCGGCGCCGTCCACTGCTGGATCCTCGAAAAAACCGGCGCGGGCACGCTGCGTCTTTCGAGCGCCCAGGAGGAGCCCATCGGCGCTTCCGCCTACGTCGACGAAGGCGCGCTTGAGCTGGAGAATGCCAGCGACGATTGCTTCAGCACCCGGTTTGTCATCGGCGACGACTCGGGGGGCACGGAGGCGGATGTGGTGCGGTTGATGGCGCACAACCAGGTCGGCTCAAGCGCCAGCATCACCGTCAACAGCTCCGGCCTTCTGGATGTCCATGGATACACCGACAGCATCGGCTCCCTGACGCTCAACGGCGGACGGGTAGCCACCGGCGCGGGCATTCTCTGGCTGGGCGCTAGCCTGACCAACAACGCCACCCTCGCCGCGCGCTCCATCATCAGCGGCAGACTCGGCCTTCCCGGCACGCGCACCTTCTACATCGCCGGCCACGCCTGGTCCCCCGACCTGCGCGTTGACGCCTCGATCGCCGGCGCCGGCGGGCTGACCAAGACCGGGTCGGGCGAGCTCAGCTTGAACGCCTCCAACTCGTATTCGGGGGTGACGACGGTGAACCAGGGCACGCTGGAGGTGGATCATTCGTGGGCCCTGGGCGACACCGGCAACGGCACGGCCGTCAACGGCGCGGGGCACGTGACGGTTCGCTACGACAGCCAGGTGAATATCGAAGCCCTCACCCTGGACACCGCCGGTCTGCTGGCTCTCAAGTCCGCCCTGGGCTCCAACTCCTGGGCCGGCCCCATCACCCTGAGCAGCGACGCCCGCATCGATGTGGATGCCGAAGACGATTATCTCCACCTGCGGGGCGTCATCAGCGGAGTGGGGAGCATCATCAAAACGGGCGAAGGCACGCTCCTGTTCTCCGGCGCCGCCAACACCTACACCGGCGACACATCAGTCAACGAGGGCGTGCTGGAGTTGCAGAAGGCCGGCCTGAACGCCATTCCCAACGGGCAGTTGACCGTCGGCGACGCCCTGGGCGCGGCCCGCAGCGACATCGTCCGGCTCAAGTCCCACAACCAGATCGGCGCCATCCCCGTCCGGGTCAACAGCTCGGGCTACCTGGACCTGAACGGACACGACGAAAACTTCGGCGCACTCACGCTGGATGGCGGCACGGTCAATACGGGCAGTGGGCGCCTGACCTTGGCCGGTTCCGTCACCGCATTGGACAACGCCGCTGGCAACCCCGCCCTCTGGGGAGAGCTCGACCTGGGGTCGGTCGGCACCCGCGCCATCGAGGTGCAGGGCAGCCCCGAATCGCCAGAAACACTCACCATCTCCGCGTCGGTCCGCGGAACGCCGATCCTGGCCAAACGCGGCGCGGGCACGCTCGTTTTGAGCGGCTCCAATTCCTACTCCGGCATCACCCGGGTGGAGGACGGCATCCTGGCCGCCGCCCATTCGCTGGCACTCGGCACCACCAACGGCACCACCGTCGTGAGCAACCGCGCAAGCCTCCTCCTGGCCTCAGGCAGTCGCATCACCAACGAATGGCTCACCCTCAACGGCGCCGGCAACGCATCCCATCCCTTCGCCCTGGGCTCACTCTCGGGCACCCATTCCTGGTCCGGACCCATCGCGCTCGCCACCGACAGCACCGTCAGCGCTGACCCTGCCGATTCGACCCTCACCCTCAGCGGCGCGATCACCGGGAATGGGGGCCTGACCAAAACCGGCCCTGGCACACTCCAGCTCGGCGGGAACACCCCCAATTCCTTTAACGGCACCACTCGCGTCCATGCCGGCGTCCTGGAACTGACCAAGACCGTCAGCGATGGCGCCCTCGCCGGCCCGGTGGTGATCGGCGACAACAGCGCAGGACCGGATGCCGACGCCGTCCGGATCGGAGTCGGCGCGGTCGAACAGATCGGCGACACCGTCCCGGTGACCCTCGCCGGCTCCGGTCTCCTGGACGTCCGCAGCGGCGGCGAGCGGATCGGCGCACTCGCCGGCGCCGGACACCTCCACCTGGAAGGCGCCATCTTCGAAGTCAACTACGACAACGAATCCTCGGTCTTTTCGGGGCAAATCACCGGCTCCGGCAGCCCGCGCAAGACCGGCAGCGGCACGCTGGTGCTCAGCGGCACCAACACCCACACGGGCACCACGGTCGTCAACAACGGGCGACTCCAAGTGGACGGTTTCCAGCCCGCCAGCCCCGTCCAGGTGGCAACGGCGGGAACACTGAGCGGCGCCGGCACGGTGGGGCGGGTGACCGTGGCGGGCGGTCGCGTGGCCCCAGGCGCGGGCGCGGGAATCCTGACCTGCAGCAACGTGACCTTCAGCGCCACCAGCACCTTCGAGGTGGACCTGAATGGGACAACGGCCGGGAGCAGTTACGACCAGTTGCTCATACGCGGCACCAACCTCCTCGGCGGCGCCAGCCTCGATGTCCGGCTCGGCTTCGCCCCCCAGGAGGGCGATTCGTTCCGGATCATCAGCAATGACGGCACCGACCCGATGGGAGGCACCTTCGCGGGATTGGCCGAAGGGGGAATCCTGCAAGTAAACGGACTGCGGTTGCGGATCACCTACGCGGGGGGGACAGGGAATGACGTGATGCTGGCGGTGACCAACACACCGCTATCCACCCGTGGCGCCGTGGCGGTGCTGGGCGGCAATGGCAACGGCGTGATCGACCCGGACGAGTGCAGCACCCTTTGGATAGCAATCACCAACCGGTCCAAAGACACCGTGCGCGGCATCGTCGCTACGCTGGCCTCCAGCACGCCGGGGGTGTTCATCCCCCGCAGCGTTGCCTCCTACCCGGACCTGGCCGCGGGTGGCGCGGGCACGAACACCACGCCATTCCAAGTCTCCACGCTGCCCGGCTTCCCCTGCGGCGCCGACCTCGAACTGGAACTGATCGTGGGCACGTTGGCACACGGCACCTTCACTGTATCCCTCACCCTCTCCACCGGCACCTCGGGCAAGCCGATCAACCTCGATCAAAACCTCGCCAGTGCAATCCCCGACAACGGAGCCCTCGAATCGCCCCTCAAGGTGAGCGGTGTCACCTCGCCCCTCGCTCAGGTGGTGGTCTCCTGCCACATCCTGCATCCGAACGACGCGGACTTGGACCTGGTGCTGGTTGCGCCGGACGGGACCCAGGTGGAGCTGTCGACCGACAACGGCGGGACCGGCAACAACTACGGCACAAGCTGCGCAACCAGGGACCAAACCACGTTTACCGATGGCGCTGCCCGGCCAATCACGAGCGGGTTCGCGCCCTTTGCGGCGAGCTACCAGCCGGAGCAACTGCTGGGGAAACTCCGCGGCAAGTCCGGATCGGAGGTTAATGGCACCTGGCTCCTGCGGGTGGGCGATGACACCGTCGGCAATGCCGGAACGCTGCAATGCTGGTCACTGACCCTCTATCCGCTCATCTGCGAGCCCGGCGGCGGACCGTGCAGCCTGTGTGCCGACCAAACCCTCGCCGGGGCAATCGATGACCAGAGCCCGATCCAAGATCGCCGCCTGTTCCGGACAGGGACAAACAGCACCTGTGAAAGGCCGACGGTTTGCCCGGGGTTGAGCGGAATTGGGACGCGGCACTACGACGCTTATCCGTTCATCAGCGGAGCCTCAAACTCCTGCATCACGGTGGCGCTACGGGCAGAGTGCAACCTGTTCAGCGCCGCTTACCTGGAGAGCTACGACCCCACCAGCCTTTGCACCCACTACCTGGCCGATCGCGGACTGGGCACCGTCCATGACCCGCTCCTGGACTATTCCTTTCTCGTCCCCGCCAACGCCATCTTTGTGGTGGTTGTCAGCCAGGTGGACACGACCGATCTGTGCCCCTACACCCTGACCGTGACGGGCGGCAGTTGCGTGCCTCGCCTGGACATTGCTCATGTCGGCACGAACCGCGTCGTGCTCGTCTGGCCCACCTTCGCCCCGGATTACCTCCTGGAATCCGCTTCCCACGTGGGTGAGCCCGTCGGCGGGTTCGATCCGGAAACGGTTTTCCCCGTGGTCCATGACGGCCGATACCACCTCACCAACACCGTCTCGAGCAGCAATCGATTCTACCGTCTTCACAAACCTTGAATGTCACGTCTCGACCAGTCCGGGGTCAGTCCGGGGTCGGACCTGAGTAACTTATCAGTTCGGAACATGTTCCAGCTTTCGTTAACGTTAACGTTTAGGCTTAAACCTGATTTTGGACCCTGATTTCTTGCTGTAACAAATTAAGGTTTTTTAGCGTGTGGAGCCCGCAGCAGGGCGTGGCTTCAATTTCAAGCTGGGGCAGGCTCCACACGTTGAAAAGGCTGAACGAATACGAGGTCTGGGCACGCCTTTCGTTGCGATTGAATTTGAGGGTTAAAAACGAGCCACAAGGGTGATTTTTATGAACAGTAAAACTCCTAGTGCATTCATATTGAGTAACTTACTCTGGTCCGACCCCGGCCAAGCGGGTTGGATCAAACGCCAGACCGCCGCGAGGCGCCGGTTCACCCTGCTTGCTGTCGGCATGGTCGGGATGGCCCAGGTGGTTTGCGCTCAAACGGTCATGCTGTCGGAAGGCTTTGAAGGCGCGTTTCCCGGCACCGCGTGGACGGTCGGCGACGGCAACTCCAGCGGCGGACTCGCGTATTGGGACGACGTGAATGCGGATTTCGGCGGGGAAGGGGTCCACAGCGGAGGGTGGAAAGGTTACTGCGCCGGCATCGGCTACCGTGGCAGCTCCGCCAGCCCGACCTACCCCACCAACATGGCCGCTTCCATGACGCGGACAGTTGACCTGTCCGGCTATGTGGGCGCGCGGTTGACTTTCTGGCACAAGATCCCGTCGATCGAGTCCTGTTGTGACCGGGCGCGGGTGATCATTGGTGGCATTGACCCGGTCGAGGTTTGGGTCGGCGCCGCGGCTGTTGGGGCGTGGACCGAGGTGACGGTTGACCTGAGCCCGTATGTGGGCAGTGCGCGCAGTGTCACGTTCCAATTTGATTCGGACCATTCGATCACGCATGAAGGCTGGTATCTGGATGACATTCTGGTGACCGGCGTCACGGTGCCCGCCAATGATGACTGGTGCCAGCCTCTGGCGCTGGCCGACGGCGTGGCCCACACGCAGGACACGACGGGCGCCACCGCCGACAGCGTCACTCCGCTTTGCCAGTCCAGCTTTGGCAAGGGTGTATGGTTCACCTACACGGCGCCGGCCGCAGGCTCGGTCGAGGTGAGCACCTGCGGCAGCGGCTTTGACACCGTGGTGCAGGTTTATACCGGGCCGCTCTGCCGGATGCTGACGCCGCTGGCGGAGGGTTGCAACGACGACAACGGCCCGCTGTGCAGCGGCACGCAGGCCAGCGTTCGGTTTGATTGTGCGGCCGGTGCCACCTATCATCTCCAGGCCGGCGGCTACGGCGGTGCCGGCGGCACCCTGACCATCACCGCACGCTACGTGGACACGATCCGACCCAGCATCACATGCCCTGACGACGTTACTGTGCAATGCCCTGCTAACGTGCCCCACCTCCCCGTCAGCCTTGAACAGTTCCTGGAGCAGGGGGGCTCGGCCGGCGACAACTGGGACACCAACCTGAGTTACACTTCGTCGGACAGGCCGTTGGAGGGCGGCCCGTGCGGCGGGACCATCTCGCGGACGCACCGGGTCACGGACGATAGCGGCAATGCCGCCAGTTGCGTGCAGACCATCACGGTGCACGACACCACCCCGCCGTCGATCCGGTGTGCCCGGAACAGGACGGTGGAGTGTGGCGCGAGTTGGACGTTCGACACGCCGAGCGCGAGCGACAATTGTGGCACTCCCACGGTGACCATCCTGACCACGGTCACCAATCCGGCGTGCGGCAACACCTTCAGCACCGTTCGCAGCTGGGTCGCCACCGACGCCTGCGGCAACACGAGCTCATGCAGCCAAACCGTGACGGTGGAGGATACCACGCCGCCGGCGTTGACGTGTGCCGGGGGCAAAACCGTTCCTGCCGGCACAGCGTGGACCTTCGATGCGCCCAGCGTCTGGGATGACTGCAACGGCGCGAACGTGACTCTCGAAATTCTCGGGACCGTCACGAACGGCTCGCCTCCCTGCGCGTTCACGGCCACGCGCACCTGGCGTGCGACCGATCCCTGCGGCTTGGAGTCCCAGTGCAGCCAGGCGGTCGCGTTGGTGGACACGACGCCGCCGACCATCACCTGCCCGGCGCCGATCTTCGCCAGCACCGACGCCGGTCAGTGTTCGAAGGCCGGCGTGGTGTTTACGGCGACGGCCACGGACAATTGCTCACTGCTGACGGTCTTGTGCAATCCGCCGAGCGGCTCGACGTTTCCGAAAGGGGTGACGACCGTCACGTGCGTGGCGACGGACGCGGCCGGGAACACCAATGCCGGCACGTTCACGGTGACGGTCCGGGACCTCGAGGCGCCGCAGGTGAGCTGCCCGAGCCTGCTGTTGGCCGACTCGTGCAGCAACGGCGCGCCTGTGACGTTCAGCATCACGGCCGCCGACAACTGCGACACCTACCCGGCGGTTACCTGCGTGCCGCCTTCGGGCAGCGTTTTCCCGATGGGCGACACGCCGGTCCGTTGCAGTGTCAGCGACACCAGCGGCAACACCACGGCGTGTGGCTTCACCTTGCGAATGGGCCCCAGGCTGCTGGCGCCGTTTGGGCTGTCCTCGGGCACGCGGGGCAGCGATCCGGACGCGGCCTACAACTCGGGACGGAACACCTGGCTGGCCGTGTGGCGGGAGGGGAGCATCACCTATCAAGGCGCCGGCAGTGTTTACGGGGCCATCGTCGGCAGCGAAGGACAGATCCTGACTGCCCGGTTTCAAATCCAGGGCCTTAGCAGCAGCCTGGGCGCGCCCCGTGTCGCTTACGACCCGGTGCGGGATGAGTTCCTGGTCGTCTGGGCCGGCGGAGGCGATCCGATGGAGGGCGGCATGGACCCGGTTCGAGTGTTTGGGCGGCGGGTGTCGGGGACGGGGGTGCCCCTGGGCACGGTGCCGCTGGCGGTGAGCGCGCCGGCGGGCCAGGGCGAAGCCAATCCGGACGTGGCGGCGGGCCGCGTGCAGGTGGGGGAGGATCCGTGGCAGCCGTATTGGATGGTGGTGTGGGAGGACGCGCGCACAGGCAACCGGCGAATCCGGGCTCAGGCAGTTTTTGTGGATGTGCCAGCCGGCCCGAGCGGGCTACGGGTGTCCGATTACCCGCTGGTGGTGGACGAGGGGGAGGCGTTCTCGAACCATCAATCCCATTCACCGCGCATTGCGGATGACTCGCCCCTCGTCGGCACCCTGGTACCGCCCGCGTCCACCCGCGCCGAGTCGGTTCACCAGGTGGTCTTCGAACTCCGCCAGGGCAGCGGCTTGAGCCAGCTGGGCGATCTGCGCGTGGCGCGGTTGAATTATCGGGCGGTGCAGGGCGTGGCCCCGGTGATCCCCCCCACGACGGTGTCGCCAGACAGTTTTGGAGCGCATCTGGTTTGGAACAGCGGCAACGGACGGACGTTGCTGGGATACCGGCGTGGCAGTGAGATTCGCGGTCAACTGCTCGAACCGCTGGATGCCGCCCCCTGGTTCGAGGTGCGGGCACCCGAGTTTCTCATCCAATCGGGTGATCAGCACGCGTTCGACGCATTGCCTGCGGACGGGGGGGTTGGTGGGATGACGCACCTGGCGGCGGGCAACGAGGGGACGCGCGTTGTGGGGCTGCACGTGTTTTCGTTGTTCGGTTACACCGGCGACACGGACCAGCCTGCGGTGGCGTTGAACCGGCAGTCGGGCAGTTCGTTGCTGATGCTGTATCGCAGTGGCGGCTACACCCAGAGCCAGGCGGTTCTTGGCCGCGTGTTGTGCGGGCTGTTCCCGCTTGCCAACCACCCACCGACAGCCGATGCCGGGCCGGACGAGGAAGTGTTCGCCGGCACGACCTTGGGGCTCGATGCCTCGGGCAGCCTGGATGCGGATGCCGATCCGATCCTGTTCCGCTGGAGGCAGACGGCGGGTCCGGCTGCGGGCTTTTTGGGAGCGAGCAACGCCATGATGGCTCAACTCGAGGCGCCGTTTCTGGAAGCGGGCGTGCCGTTTACGAATCTGGTTTTCGAACTCGCCGTCGACGATTTGCGGTCTGGGTCGCTCTGGCCGGCCACGGACACGGTGGCGGTGCGGGTGGTGCCGGGGGCGGATGCGCACCCGCCCTTGGCGGAGGCCGGGCCGGACCGGGCCGTGAACGAAGACTTGCTGGTGATGCTGGACGGCAATGGCAGTTCGGATCCTGACGGTGAGCCGTTGGCGTTTGCCTGGAAGTTTCTGGGCTACACACCGGGCACGAACCTGCCCGCGCCGGTCCTTGTGCCCGGCGCCACGTGCGGCCAACCCCAGTTTCGCACGCCGCGCTTCAGCCGGTCGGGAGGGCTGGACATGGAGTTCCGCCTCCGGGTGAGCACCCCCACGGGCGGCATCGGGGAAGACACGGTCATCCTCCATGTCAACGACTCGGTCAACGAAGACCCGGTGGCCGATGCCGGTCCTGACCTCACGGGGGATCTGTCGGTGATGGAGCATGGGCAGTTCACGCTCAACGGGAGCGGGAGTTGGGACCCCAATGGCGACTCGCTGAGCTACGAATGGCAGCGGCTCAGCAGCCTCGACTGGCGCGGCGGGGTGCAGGAGAAGGTGGATTTGTTTTACGAGGATACCGCTTATCCGGTGATCGGGCCTTCCGTGTTTTCCGATCGCGACCTGGAATTTGAGCTGACGGTCTCGGACGGTCGGGGGGGGCAGGCGAAGGACCGTGTGACGGTTCACGTGGTGGCGATGCCGATGCAGGTCACCGGTGCCAGCCCGATGCACGGTTCGCCGGGGTCGGAAGTCAGCCTGAGCGGTCAGGACCTCGCGTCGGTGACTGCCGTGACCTTCAACGGCCACGGCGGCACGCTCACGCCGGTATCCGACCAGCAACTGAACGTGCGGGTTCCCAACGGGGCGCGGGTCCGGCGGGTGGGCGGGGCGTTTGTGAGCACGAAGAAGGCGGGGATGTTCGATGTTTGGGAGTATCCGAATGTGACGACAGGACCGTTGGTTGTGACGGATGGCAAGACCAACTGGACGGCTCCGCAGCCGTTCCAGGTTTCGCATGTGGAGCTGGCTGACGTGATCCTGTCGCAAGGCGTCAACGGGTATGGGTTGGTGCAAGGCAAGGACAGCCTGCTGCAGGTTCAGGTGTGGACCAAGGAAGCGGGCGGCTCCAACGCGGCCCTCAGCGCCGCGTCGTGCGCGGTATCGACGAGCGCGCCGCCGGCGCAGCCGCTGGTCCTCCAGGTCGATGCCAGCAGCCCACCCAGCCGGGCCGTGCCGCGCGGCACGACGGTGGCGCGCATGAGCGAGGCGCTGAACTTCCTCCTCGACGGTACGAAGCTGAAGGCACCGCAGCACGGGTTCAGCGTGTCGGTGGTGAACAACGGTCTGGAGGTGCTGTTCCTGGAGTCGCTGGGAGCGTCCGATCCGTTTGTGGAAACCGTCAGCCCCCGGATTCTGGTCGTGCCGATCGTGCCGTTCCAGGGCAACACGGTGTCGCCCACCTTCAACGCAAGCGGGTTTTGGGCCCAGGAAGCCGCCGCCCTTCAGACCTTCGAGCGGGTCTACCCGGTCGGTTCCGTCGATTTCGTGGTGCATCCCAGTTACTTCTCGGTCCCGTCGATGATGGACGACGACGGGCTGATCCGGCTCGAGGCGTTTGGGGTGACGGTGAACTTCCTTTCGGACGTGCTGCCGGGCGTGGTGCAGACGCACGGCCTGCTGGAGAACTGGAACACGACGCATCCGAACCAGCGCGCCATGTTTGTGGTGGGGGCGATCGCCGAGGAACTGCACGATTCGAGCACCACGCCGGGATTTGGCGTGCCGCCGCGCGACATGATGGCGCGCATCGTCAAATACTCCATCACTGAAGACGTGCCGGTGCTGGGCACCCTGGTGGAATGGCTCAACGACATCGTCAGCAATATCCTGTGCGCCTTCTGCCTCTGGCTTTGCGACTGCCCGGATCCGATCGAAGAAGCCACCAAGGCCTTCTTTGGTTTTCTGGACTCCTTCGGCGTGAAGATCGAAGGCGACACCTCCTTTGTCGTCATGAACGGCAGCGCCGGCTCCACGCTCTCCCACGAACTGGGTCACAACCTTGGCTTCGTGGATCCCTACGCCGCCAACAGCGACCCCGAGAACATCAGCCACTCCAAATACGACGAGGGCTTGCACGGCGAGAACCCCGTCGGCTTGCGGTTCATCGACGCGCCTTACGCCAAACCGCCCGCCTTCAACGTGGTGCCTCCGGGCGGCATGCTGACCGGGAATGGCCCGAAATCCCTGATGTCCTATGTGGCCGGCAAGAACGCCGGCAACGTGTTCCACGAACCGGCCGACTACAATCACATCCTCCAGCGCTTCCTCAAACCCGGCGGAGCCCTCGCTTCGGCCGCGCTGCCTCCTCCAGGCCGCACCCTCGGCATCGAAGGCGCCACCGAACCGAAGCTTTTTCTGACAGGCTGGGTGAACATGACCAACGGCCAGGCCACCGTCATGCAGTCCAAACTCCTGCCCTCACACACACTGGAAAGCCTCACCGAATCCAACAGCGCACTGGCGCTGGTGTTTCTCGGGGGCGGGGGCGGCGCGCTCCGGGAGGTGTTCGTGCCGTTCAGTCTCTTTTTCCACACCTCACCCACGCTCCCGATTCAGCAACTGCCCGTTGCGTACAGCCTGTTTGAGATCATTCAACCGGTGCCTTCCGGCACCACCCGCGTCGAGCTGCGCTGGCGCGGCAGCCCCGCCTGGTCGCGCACGATCAGTGCGCAACCGCCCACAGTGCAGCTGCTGGCTCCCACCGCCGGCGCAGTTCTGCCCGCCAACGCGGCTTACACCGTCGCTTGGACCGGTTCGGATCCCGATGGCGACGAACTCACCTACGACCTCTACTATTCCAGTGACGGGGCGGCCACTTGGCTTCCGCTTACAGCCATGACTGTTTCAAACACCTTTCTCTGGGCCACCGACCTGGCGCCCGGCAGCACCCAAGGTTACCTCAAGATCGAAGCTTCCGACGGGTTCCATGTCGCCTCAGCCGTGGCGGGCCCGTTCACGGTGGAACCTAAGCCCCCGCTGGTCATGATTCTTACCCCCCACGCCGGCGCCCGCGTGCCGAAGACGGCGACGTTGCATCTCTCGGGCCGGGCGTATGGGGTCGGCCAGGGCGTGCTCACTGACGAGGCGGCTTACCGCTGGTCCTCCTCCCTGGATGGCGACCTGGGCACCGGGCCGCGCTTGCAGGCGGGTGGACTGAGCCTGGGCACCAACCGCATCAGTCTCTCCGTCACCCACGACCTCCTGACCGCCACCGCTTCGGTGGAGGTGATCATTCTCCCGGACAGGGATGCCGACGGCCTGGCGGACGAACTGGAAGAACAACATCCTCCTCTCGACCCTGACAACCCCGAAGACGCGTTTCTGGATCCGGATGGCGACGGTCTGACGACGGCTGCCGAACTCCTGGAAATCGGCACCAACCCCGGTGATCCGGACACCGACAACGACGGGCTGAGCGACGGCGTTGAGGTTGCCGAAGGGCTGGTCCCGGGCGGTATGGATGCGGACGGAGACGGGCTTGCCGACGGTCAGGACAATTGCCCGTTCGTGTTCAATCCGCTGCAGGAAGACCGCGACGGCGACGGTTTCGGCGACGCCTGCCAGCCGGCGCCGCCGGACACGCTTGTGATCACCTCCATCCGGCGGGAGACAAACGCGGAACTGCGGATCGGGTTCCGTCCGTTGGAGGACACCCTGGCCTACAAGTACGTTCTGGAGTCCGCACCCGCGTTGGAAGGGCCGTGGACACTTCGACTGGATGCCGGGGTTCGGCGCGCCCCGCCTCCCGAGGCGTTTGCCTTCTCAGTTCCCCTGGTTCAAGGCGATTCCCGGGTATTCTACCGGGTTCGGACACCATGAGGAGACCCATGAAAACCAAGTCCATCCTTCGAAGCGCCCTGCTATCCGGCCGGGTGAGCGGTATCCCGCCGGTCCTGCACAGCGCAAGGCAGGCGGTGAGATCGCGTTTTCCATCGGGTGGGACATTTTCAGCGAGAGCCTGGGGTCTCTCCACGCCGGCGACGTGCTGGGCTCGG
>JAFGQR010000174.1 GCA_016935555.1 Verrucomicrobiota bacterium | reverse complement strand
GCGTTCATGCCCGGCGACTCTGCGTCCGGCGATCGGTGTTACGGCTGCTGGATGGGGGTGACGATGCGGTAGAAGCGGCCGCTGCCGGAGCCGGCATTGGGATCCGCCATGTCCACGTCGTGGGGGGTGGCCTGCGGCAGGATGTCTTCGAGCTTAAGCCAATCGCCGGTTGTCAAGTTGGTGCGATAGAGGATCGTGTAGCCGACATTGGCCACCGCCTCGAACTGGATGCGGGCGCCGCCGGCGCCGGCGTTGACCAAGTCGACGCGCAACACGCTGGAAGTGCTGTTGGGGTCGGTGCCGCTGACGGCTTCCTCCCAGTTGGTCCGGCCGTCGCTGTCGGCATCCAGGTCGCGATCGGCGGCGCTGCAGGGATCGAACCCGTGCTGGAGTTCCCAGGCGTCGGGCATGCCGTCGCCGTCCTGGTCACCGAGGACCACGGTGAGCGTGGCCACCTGGCTGGTGACGGCGCCCCCGGCGTTGGTGACGACCACCGAGTAGCCGCCTTCATGGGCGGGACGCGGTGCGGGAAGGGTGAGGGTCGAACTGGTCTCGCCGGCCAGGGGGGTGGTGGCGTTGAACCACCACTGGTAGGTCAGCGCCTCGCCGGTGGCGGTCACGCTGAGCATCGCGGGGGCGCACACGGTGGCGGACTGGCTGTCGGGTTGCCGGGTGATCTGGGGGCTGGCGGGGCCGGCTTGGAGGGTCAGTTGGGCGACGGCACTGGTGGCGGCGCCGAGGGAGTTGGTGGCGACGGCGTGGTAGTCGCCGCTGACGGAGGTCTGGGCATTGCTGAGGGTGAGCACGGCGTTGGTGGCGTCGGGCAGGGCGTTGGTCCCGTTGAAATACCACTGGTAGGCGATCGGGTCGGTGCCGCGGGCCTCGCTGACGAACTGCACGGTGGCACCCGACGCGGCCGCCTGGTTGGTGGGGTCGATCGCGAAGAAGGGCGGCGCGGGCGATACGGTCACCGCGAGGCGCCTGCTGAGCGACGAGCCGCCGCTATTGGTGATGCCGGTATCCCAAAGGCCCTGGTGGAGGTTGGGCTTGGCGTTGTGGACCGTCAGGGTGGCGGTGACGTGGTTGGTGTAATACACCGGCACGGCGAAATAGGAATCGGTCGGGGACCGGAACCGGAAGCCCATGGGGAAGTTGCCGACGGCGGAGATGGTGAGGGTGAAGGAGCGGCCTTCGAGGAGGTTGGTGGACGGCAGCATGGTGAGCTGTTCGGTGATCGTGGGTCTGCTTTTAATTGTCAGCAGCACCGCTGCGCTCTCGACCGACCCGACCTCGTCCGAGACGACCACGGAGTAGTAGCCGTCGTTCACGTCGAACTGCGCGCTGGCAATGGAGAGCGTGGGGCCGGTTTCGCCCGGGATGTCGTGGCCATAATGTTTCCACTGGTAAAGCAGCGTGCCGGTGCCGCTGGCGGCCACGGCGAAGGCGACCGGCTGGCCGTTGGTGGCGATGACGCTGGCGGGCTGGGCGAGGATGACGGGGAGGCGGCGCACGGTGAGGACGGCGTTGCTGCTGATGACGGCGCCGGCGGAGGACTGGATGAGGACGGAGTAGCTGGCCGAGTCGGCGAACTGGGCGTTGGGGATGACGTAGGTGGCGTTGGTGGCGCCGGGGATGGCGTAACTGTTGGAGCGCCACAGGTAGGTGAACGGCCCCGTTCCGGCGACGCCGACTGTGAACGTGGCCGTCTCTTGTTCGCGGATCGTCAGGTCGGCCGGCTGGATGGTGATCACGGGAATGTCGCCGCCGGCAAACACCTCGCCGGGCGTGGGCACGGCCGCGACCCAATTGGCGGGCTCGTTGCCGAAGGCGGCGACATCGACGCGGTGCATGGCCGGGCCGAGGCCGTCCGCGGCGGCGGGCCAGGGCACTTGGTCGGTGTAGGCCACCCGTTCGACCAGGATGTAGGGCACGCTCCCGTCCAGGCCGGGCGTGTCCGGCCGCTCCAGGTCGACGCTGTCGCCGGCGTTGTCAAGCTGGCCCGACCACGGGCCGTAGACGGGCACGGCGGGGGCGATGCCGTTGCGGGTGCGGAAGGCGTCGAGGACGGGGGTGTTGGTGGGGTTGAAGCTGACGATCAGCACGTGGTTGCTCGGGGGAAGAACGGTTCCGGCCGGGAACTCGAAATCCACGGCGTCCCTGAGCCGCCACCGGTTGGCCGGGTGGCTTTCGTCGTAGAGCGGGACCGCCACCGCCGAGTCATTGTACAGCTCGATGTATTCGTCGAGGGGATTGTTGGTGACCACGCCGCCGACGAGGTAGTCCGTGGGGTGGTACATGATCTCGGAGATCACCACGGGGCCGACCAGGGGGCCGGCGTTGGCGTTGCTGAAGGTGAGCCCGGCCTGGGCGACGAAATGCTCAAGGCCGTCGCTCGTCACGTGCCGGCCAAAAGACACCCCGTTGGCGGCGGCGCCGAACTCGCAGCCGTGGTAATAGCCCGTGAGGTTGCCCCCGGCGTCCGCGGAGAACAGGTAGGCCTCGTCGCCGTCGGCGCTCAGCGCGAAGCTCGTCGCCTCCCCGGGCGCCGGGTTGAAATCGGTTTCGACGCAAACCAGGAAGCCGCCGGCGGGAATGACCGTGCCGTCCGGGATGCGGAATTTCTTGGGGGAGGCGAGGTCATCGCTGAGGAACCAGCCGCCGACATCGAGGTTGGTGGCGGCGGGGTTGTGCAGTTCGATGGCGTCGATCTGGGGCGGGTCGGTGTGGGTGAGCGCCTCGTTGACATGCACCGCGGCGGCCAGGGGGAGGGAGGACGACGCCGCGCCGGGCGCGGCGTTTTCGTAGCCGCTCTGGCGCCACTGGGATTTGGCGTTCCACAGATCGGGTTCGGCGAGTTCGTCGACGACGACCAGCGAGAAGCCGAGCCCCTCGGTGAGCGGGTACCAGCTGTTGTTGTATTCGAAGTCGAGGACCTCCTCGTTGACCGCGTCGAGCAGGCGGATGCGTTCGCCGCTGTTGTCGAGCAATCCGATGTATTGTCCGGCGATGCTGAAGCCGGACCCGTAGCGGGCGGCGAACGCGGCCGGGTTGGCGACGACGAGGACGGTGGCGCCCGGGGGGAGGGTGGTGACGGCGCCGGTGGTGAAGTTGAAGTCGATGCCGTTGGTGAGGCGGACGCCGGCCAGGTCGAGGGTGATGCTGGTCGAGGTGTTTTTGAGTTGGATGTATTCGAACGCCTGGGCGGCGTTGGTGTTGCCGGCGAGCGGGGCGGGGTGGTACATGATCTCGGTGATGCGGAGGTATTGCTGGGCCAGGCTGGGGAGGCCGGCGTAGGTGTGCGTGTGCACCACGCGGCCGTAACGGTCGACGACGCTCAGCGTCTCGCCGCGGGCGGAGAGCTGGCCGCGGAAGTTGCCCTGGATGAACAGGCCGATGCCGCCGCGCGGGCCCGTGGTGCGGGCGCGGAACGCCTTGACATCCTGTGCCACATACAAATTGCTCCGCCCCGGGATGACGGTGCCGGGCTTGAAGGTGTGGCTGATGCCGCCGGTGAGCTGCCAGCCGGAGATGTCCAGCGCGATGGTGTTGACGTTGCTGACGGCGACGTATTCCTGGGCCTGGTTGTGCGAGGCCGGATTATAATCGAGGTCGGCGATCATCACGTTCGCGTCGGCGGGCTGGGCGGCGGGGATTTCGGTGAGGCGGGTGTACATGTGCGTGCGCCGGGCCGGGAGCCAGGAGTTCTTAAGTTCGTTGACGGCTTCCGTGATGGACTGGCGGTAGGCGGTCGATGTGCCGGATCCGTTGCCCCAGGTGTCCGAGTAGGGCCATTGCACGGCGTCCAGCTCGGCGTCGGGCTTGATGAGCGCGTGCATTTCGTCGATGCGCTTTTCCAGTTTGCCCTCGGCGGCGGGGGTGCCGGGGGGCTGGATGAGGTCGTCCATCAGGGTGCGGATGCGGCGGAGGTACATCTGCTGGAAGGGGGTGCCTGCGGCCAGGAGGGGGGTGAACACGCCGTTGTTGTTGCCGACGTAGAGTCCATTGTCCGAATGCAGCGTCTGGTCCCAATAAGTGGTGGCGCTGTACCAGTTCCGGCCGAAGCTCAGGTCGACGTCCCAGGCGAAGGCCTGCCACTCGCCGTTGCCCTCGGTGTCGCGGTAGAAATAGTAGTTCTTGTGACAGCAATCCTTGTCGCTGGTGATGATGCGCGCCGCCAGATAATTGATCATCTGGGGGATGTCCAGGTTGTCCATCATGTAGCGGGTCCGGGCGGTGCCGGTCTGCGCCACGACACCGTTGTACATCGCCAGCAAATCCGAATGATCCTCCTCCTTGCGCGTCTTTTTCTCCGCAGACGCCCCGTCGGTGGCATGGCTGGTGGAGGTGAAGGTGGAGTACATCTTGTAGAGCGCGCCGCGGGGGTCCAGGCCGTTGCGCTCGAGGAAATTGTCGTCGCCGTTCTCGACGATGTGCGCGTCGCCCCAGAACACGCTGTTGCGCTGGATGCGGACGGGGACGACGAAGTGGTAGGGGTCGCCGGCGTCGTGGTAGGTTTCGTAGGCGAGGTAGTTCCGCATGTGGGCCTTGTCCGGGTAGGTGGTGAGCAGGTTGATGTCGTCCGCTTTCATCTCGCCCGGTTTCCAGCGGAGATTGTGGCCCGGGTTGAAATCGATGTCGTAGCTTTTCTTGGGGAACCCGCGGCTGGACTGGCCGTGGATATTGACGTAGCAGTTGTCGTAGAACTCGCCGAGGTAATAGAAGGAGCAGCGGCTGCCGGCGTCGGTATCGGCGGCGCTTGGGGTTTGGATGAACCAGTGCAGGACCGGCAGCGGGTTGGTGAGCGCCGGGTGGGCGATGACGGCGCCGTAGTATTGGGGCGAGTTGGCCGTATCCACATACGCCGGGGAGCGGGAGGCGTTGCCGAGGTGGTCCACGGCGGTGAGGAACCAGCGGACCATCTGGCCGTTGGTGCCGATGTTGCCGGGGAGGACCGCGCCGTAAACGCCGTCGGCCGCGCCGCCATCGCCGTTCAGGCCGTCGTCGAGGAAGGGGACCTCGACCTCGGACCCATACATCACGCGGTAGCGCAGCCGGGCTTGCGTGACCGGGCCGAACGCCGGCCGCAGGCGGGCGGTGACGGTGATGGGGTCGGGGCGGTTGGGTTCATGGGGGGAGTGGGTGGCGTCCGTGATGATCGGTCCCAGGACCGCCAACCCGAGGTTGTTGCCCACCCCCGGGGTGGGTTCGGGAAAGTAGCGCAACTCGCTCAGGCCGGTATCGCGGGTGGTGGCGACGATCTTGGGCCGCATCAGAAGGTCGGAGCTGCCCACGCCGTTGTTCAGACCCTGGATGGCCAGCACGTTGACGCCCACCTTCAGGTAGCCCAGGGAGGCGGTGAGGTTGAACGTCGCGGGAACCACCGCAGTCGAGTCGCTGCGGTTGTTCGGAGCGGCCGAGTTCCACGTGGGCGAGGCGGGGGCGTTGTCGGCGGCAACCTGGTGGCCGTTGATGTAGGCGATGAACCCATCGTCGTATTCCATCTCCATCGTGAGCGTCTCGAGGAGGGAAGGATCCGTCACGTTGAAGGGAATGCGGATATAGACGGTCTGGTTGACATTTTGCATCCCGGTCACGATCAGGCCCAGCAGGCCGAGGTAGGTGGTGCCCGTGTCGTATCCCACCCCCGTCGTGCCCGCCTGCCATGCCGTGTCGTCGAAACTTTCCGTCGTCCACGGCCGGGGGATTTCCGGGGGGCTGCCGACGGGCGGTTCGGCGTTTGCATTGGCCGGCACAAACGCCTTCGCCGGCGCACCGAGCGGGACGAGCGTCAGTTCGGTTACGGAACGCCCCCATCCATACGACACGTCGGCGGCCTGGATGGGGTAGGTGGGATGGAAGTGGGAGGCGACGGTCATGCCATCCGGCTTCACCAGGGCCAGGTATTCGCCGTCGTTGCTGAGCTTGAAGTTGGTGTGCAGCTCCCGGCCGGGCGTGCGGCGGTCCCGTTCGGAGGCGAACACGATCAGGTACGCGCCGGCGGTGAGGTTGGTGGCTGGGAAGCGCCACTTGGTGAGGTTATTGGTCTTGTCGGTCAGGAACCACCCGTCGAGGTTGACGGCGGTGGTGCCGTAGTTCTGGATCTCGATCCAATCTTCCTCGTCGCCGCTGTCGTCGTCGAGGCCGTAGGTGTTCCAGGCCATGAACTCGTTGATGCGCAACAGGTCGGCGCCCGAAACCCGGGCATTGAATGTGGCGCATGCGACTGCGGTGAGTACAGCAAGCCAAACATGGAGGTGCTTCATAATGACTAGTGACTGATGCTTGAGTTAAACGCCTTTTCGCCGATTCGTCAAGGCTGCGCCTGATGAAAAGCTGGTGCTTTCCATGAACCGAGCATGGGCTGCCGAAGGGGCCAATTGAAAATTTTCAATTCCTAATTTTCAATTTTCAATTGCGCCATATCGACGGCGGTTCATGGACGACAATGCGCGCTTGGAGAGCGTCGGCACTTTCCATGAACCGAGCATCGGCAGGTAGGGCGCGCCGTCCCAGCGCGCCGCGTGGAGGTAGGGACGCGTTCCACCGCGTCCCCGACTTCTCCTCGAGGGCATGCCTTGGCACAAGCGCTGGCCCCCGGGGGGCCGGGGCGGCTTGTGGTGTTTCCTTCGAGTGAATTCCCGAGAGTC
>JAFGQR010000025.1 GCA_016935555.1 Verrucomicrobiota bacterium | reverse complement strand
CGTGTCCCAAGCCACCCGGCCGCCGCCTCCGGCGGTTCGAACGGCCCCCGCGCTGCCGGAATCACCCGAGACATAACCGCCCGCAGCTCCCCGGCCGGTCGTGGGGTTGTAAGCGGCGCCACGCGCAGCCCAACCCTCGTCCGTGCCAATCCCACCGCCTGCCGCTCTGGCCCCCGTGCGAGGATTGTAAGCAGCGCCTTGCCAAGCGCTGCCGTAGGCTGTGTTCACCGAGCGGCCGGCCGCCGAGGTGCCGGTGTAGGGATTATAAGCGGCGCCACGCGCCGCGCTGCCGTAAGGTCCATACGCATAGCTCGAACGCGCGTAGGTGCCGGTATAGGGGTTGTAGGACGCCGTGCGCCCGGCCCCACCGTAGGGACCGTAGGAGACGTGCGCCGACGCGTAGTAGCCGCCGTAGCCGTGGTGATAGACCGCGCCACAGCCGTAGGAGTAATGACAAGGCGGCGGGTAGTGATAGTGATAGTAGTCGTCATTGTTGTTGGCGATGGCCGCGCCCACCAGCATGCCCATGCCGAACATGAGAACACCCGTCGCGGCCACATACTGCCCGCTGTAACCGGACGTCTGGCTGTAAACCACGGTCGTTGGCGTCGAGCTTTGCACCACGACGTAGGTGACATTGTAATTCGGGTTGGACGGCGGAATGGTGTAGATGGCTGACGGCACGCTGGTGCAGTAGGTCCAGGGCCCACTCGGCGTTGTCGCCCAGAGCCAGGCGCCGCCATAGCACCAGTAGTAGCTGCCGCTGACCAGGAAGACCTGCGCCGGCGTGTTCACGGCGTACTGGACGGTGGTGCTCGGGATGACCACGAATTGCGGCGCGCCGCTGTAGGTCACGGTCTCCGTCACGGGCGCGATGTGAACCGTGGTGGTGCTGGGAATGGAGGCCAGCAACACCGCGTCCTGCGCCTCGCGCGTTCCCGGCACTGACGCCTTCACATAGGCCGCCGGATCGTCATCGGGAATCTGCGCGAAGTCCGGCGGCAAATCCTTGCTGGCTGCGGACCACGGGCCATTGAGACTGCCCCCGCGGAACCATCGCCCCGCCACGAGAAAATAAAGTTTGCCGTCGCCGGTGTGCAGGAATAGCACGCTGTCCGTGTTGTTCACGCGCAGCAGCTTGGTCCCCCGCACGGGCATGTAGCTGGGCGGCCCGTCGGTGAGAATCATCTCGGCGGGCTCGGTCGTCACGAACACGGTGGGGGCGACCTTCGCCGACTTGCCAGGCAACCGGCGTCGTGCTTCGGCCCAGTTTTCGGTGGCCGGCAATGAGTAAAGGGAAGGTGGCAGGTTGGCGGCAGGAACCCACCGCCCCTTGAGCACATCCGATGTGGTCAACCAGCCGTCGCCGTTCAGCAGATAATAATGCCGGCTCGCGGCATCGTAGACCAGATCCCAGTTGGTGTTGAGCGCGAAGAGCAGATCGGTGCGGTTGGTTTCCACCGGTTTGAACTGTGGTTCCCCCATGAACATCACCAGGATCGCGGGCGTGGCGCTGCTGAAAATCTTCGGCGGATCGAGGTTGACCTCCACCGCGGCCTGGACCGGTTGCGTGGCCGGATCCAGATACGCGATCACCCGGTCCAAGGAAAGCGTCGTCGCCTGACCGGAGGGATGGAGTTCTTCCACGGCCTGACGCAACTTGGTCAGCTCCGGCTCCGGCACGTTGGCAAAGCGCAACTCACGCTTGAGCGGCACGATGGCAACCACGCGGGCGCCGTGATCCGTCACCGTAAGCGCGTCCACCTCGGCCACGCCGAACTTCTCCTGTTTTGACACGCCTTTGACCGCAATCGCACAACGAAAGTGGAGGTTGGTGTAGCCGTGCCAGTAATCCACCTGCGGCTGGTAAACGGTCAGTTGCTTCTTGTCCTTTTTGAAGATGCGTGGCCAGCCGGGGTCGGAGGCGGGCTGGGCCGCCAGCCGAGGCAATACCCCCACCAGCGCCACGATGAGGAGCACGATTGACTTGGTTGCGCATTTGAAACGGTGACTTGTTTTCATGGCATGATTTCGCTGAAGGGAGGTGTTTGGGCATCCGGCCGGGGGCCCGGCGCAGGCCGGGCCCCGCTCGCAGAATTCTCTATTCGATGTACAGCGGCGAAGGCGTAAGATGCTCTCGGTCGCACCAAAGTGATTGCGCCACGGCTTCCGTCTGCCCAGATCCACATCGGGACGGACGGCGAGGGTGCGGCTCGAGCCGTCTTCGGACTGGAGCGTGGCTTGGTGATGCTCGCCGTTGGGAATTCTTCATGGGGATCTCATTGAGGTTGGTGCGCGGCCGCGTGGATGGCGTCAACGATCGAGGCGCGCGACACAGGTTTGAGAAAATAGGCCGCACACCCCCCTTGCTCCGCGTCGCGGCGATTCTCCGGAACGTCATGCGCGGTGACAAAGATGATCGGCACCGGGTTGCCGTCCGCGCGCAGCCGCCGCTGCAACTCCAGCCCGGACATGCCGCCGAGATGAATGTCGAGAACCAGGCAGTCCGGTGGGGGGAGTGGCGCCGCCGCGAGGAACGCCTCGGCCGACGCAAAAGTTTGGGCTTCCAAACCCGCCGCGCGGAACAACCGTCCAAGCGCGCACGCAAAACTCTCGTCATCATCCACCACCGCTACATTAATTTTG
>JAFGQR010000173.1 GCA_016935555.1 Verrucomicrobiota bacterium | reverse complement strand
GGTCCTTATCCACTGTGGGCGCAGGAAACTTGAGGGGTTCATTCCTTAGTACGAGAGGACCGGGAATGACGCACTTCTGGTGTGGCAGTTGTCTCGTCAGAGGCAGCGCTGCGTAGCCATGTGCGGAAGAGATAAGCGCTGAAAGCATCTAAGTGCCAAGCTCCTCCCAAGATGAGGTTTCCCTCCCGCGCAAGCGGGACTGAAGACCCCCGGAAGACTACCGGGTTGATAGGTCAGGCGTGGAAGCGTCGCAATACGTTAAGCGGACTGATACTAATCGGTCGTGAGGCTTGATCGCTTTTTCCCCCCACGGGAAATTGCGATTTTGAACTCGCGAATCCAATGCCTTGGGACGGCTTGTGTGTAGTTTTCAGAGAACGGACGATCTTTGGGAGCCGCCTTCGGGCGCTCCCGGCAGTTTTTGGTGGCCATAAAGCTGTGGTCCGACCCGATTCCATCCCGAACTCGGCCGTCAAACGCAGCATTGCCGATGGTAGTGGTTGTCTAGCTTCCGCGAGAGTAGGTCGCCGCCAAATCTTTCCTTCCAAGCCGAAACGCCGTGTTTCGGCTTTTTCATTTTTCATCGCTGCCGGGTTGAATCCGCCGCCGCCTCCGCGTTAACCTCCCCCCATGCACGCCGTGCACCAGATGTTCCAGCGCGACCAGTACGCCCGCCACTCGGGGATCGAGCTCGAGTCCGTCGAGCCCGGCAAGGCCCGGGCCCGCATGTCCGTCCTGCCCTGCCACCTCAACGGCGTCGGCACTGTCCAGGGAGGCGCGCTCTTCACCCTGGCCGATTTCGCCTTCGCCGCCGCGTCCAATTCCCACGGCACAATCGCCGTCGCCATCAATGTCAGCATCACCTTCATGAAGGCGGTTTCCTCGGGCACCCTCACTGCCGCCGCCGAGGAAGTCGCCATCAATCCCAGGCTCGGCGCTTACACCGTCCGGATCACCGACGAGTCCGGCGCCCTGGTGGCGATCTTTCAGGGGCTGGCCTACCGCAAGAAGGATCCCGTGCCCCATGCGTGACGGAACACCCCCGCGCCGGACGCCGCACGGGTTGGCGCCCGTCCGCCACCCGCCCGGCAGGCCGTCGGACTTAGCCCGCCCTGCCTGCATCGTCGCGGCGGGTGCGTTCCGGCCGCTCTGGCGTTTTGAAGCCCGGCCTTAAGATCCCGGTCGCGTAACTCCAGCGAGCACCCATCCCCGCCGCGGCGGCGGAGCTTTCTTGGGTCAGAAACTGGGACGAACGCCGAACGCCCAACGCCGAAGCTGGAACCTCGAATGGCGCTGACGCGCACGCCATGCGCCGGGGCCAATGGGCAAGCAGTGGATCGCGCGCCCGGCGCCCCGCCGCGGGGCCCGGGCCGGGGCCGTGTCGCGCACAGGAGAGGCTGTGCTATTGCTGCGCTATTGGATTCGCACCCGGTAGAACCGTTGGGGGTTGCCGGTCGTCGAGTCGCTCAACGTCCGCATCGTGCCGTCGCCGAACACCACCATCAAGGGGGTCCACGCCGTGTCCGCGAGTGTGTTCTTGAATTCGAGGTAATAGGTCAGCCCGCTTAGCGTGTGCAGCGACACGCTGAACGTCACGCCGCCGGGGTGGTATTGGACGAGCAGCACCGGCGGCACGGGCGCCGGCGGGATTGTGGTGAGGACGGCCAGGCTGTGTTGTCCTCCGGACGCGACGGCCACGGCGTTGGTCAGGGTGGCCAGGACCGCGGCGTCGCCCGGTTCCGCGTAACCCCAAGCCGCGATCGAGCCGTCGCGTTTGAGGGCCAGGCTCCGGTTGTTGCCGGCGGCCACGGCCGCGACATTGGTCAATCCCGCGGGCACCTGGGTTTCGCCGAAGTAGTTTGCGCCCCAGGCAACGACGGTCCAGTCGGCTTTCAACGCCAGGTTGTGCGTGCTGCCGGCGGCGACGGCGACCAGGTTGGACAGCCCGGCGGGCACATTGCATTGTCCCTGGGTGTTGTCGCCCCACGCCGCGGCCGTGCCATCGCCCTTGAGCGCGAGGCTGTGGTTCGCGCCTGCGGCGACGGCGATCACGTTCGATAATCCCGCGGGCGTGTTGGTCTGGCCGTGGCTGTTGTATCCCCAGGGGGTGACGGTGCCATCGCTCTTGAGCGCCAGGCTGTGGGCAAAGCCCGCGGCGATGGCGGCCACGTTTGACAAGCCGGGCGGGATGTTCAGCTGGCCGACATTGTTGAGGCCCCAGCCTTGCACCGTGCCGTCGGTGCGGAGGGCAACGCTGAATTGTCCCCCTGCGGCGATGGCCGCCACGTTGGTCAGGGAGGCGGGCACGTCGGTCTGGTGGTTGTAGTTATCGCCCCAGGCGGCCAGGGTGCCGTCTTGGCGGAGGGCCAGGCTATGCGTGTCGCCGCCGGCGACCGCCACGACGTTGCTCAGGCCCGGCGGCACGTTGGTCTGGCCGTACAGGTTGTTTCCCCACGCGACCACCCACTGCGGGGGCGGGGCCGTGTGAACGGTGAGCACGGCGTTGGAACTGGTCGCGCTGCCGAATGCGTTGGTGACGGTCACGGAATAGAGGCCCGCCTGGTTGGTGGTCACCCCCGGGAGAAGCAGCGAGGCAGTGGTCGCGCCGGCGAGGGGCACTCCATGGAAACGCCACTGGTAGGCGAGCGGCGCCGAGCCGATGGCCGACACGTGGAAGGTCACCGTGTTTCCGGCGTTGGCGGTTTGGCTGGCGGGATGGGTCAGCACCACGGGGGCGGCGGCCACGGTGAGCACGGCGCCGGCGCTGGTGGCGGTGCCGTAGGTGTTGCTCACCACCACCGAGTAGGTGCCGGCATCTCCAAGCTGAACCCCGGTCAGACTCAGGGTGGTGTTGGTCGCTCCGGGCAGGTTGGTTCCGTTGAACTGCCACTGGTAGCTCAGGGGCGGCGCCCCGCCGGCACTCACCAGGAACGTGGCGTTGGCCCCTGGCGGGACGGTCTGGTTGGTGGGGTGGACCAGGATGGTTGGGGAGAGGCTCAGGACAATGGCCAGGCTGTGATAGCCGCCGCCGGAAACCACCGCCACGTTGCTCAGCCCGGCAGGGATTGGCAGCTGCCCAAACCAATGGTCGCCCCAACCCACGACCGTGCCATCGGCTTTCAACGCGAGGTTGTGTTTTCCGCCGGCCGTGATGGCAGTCACGCCCGACAATCCGGCAGGCACATTGGTTTGGTTGTAGTCACTCAACCCCCAGGCCACCACCGTGCCGTCGCTGCGCAAAGCCACGCTGTGGCTGAACCCTGCCGCCACCGCCACGACATTCGCCAAGCCGCTCGGAACCGCGCATTGGCCGAAGTCGTTTGTGCCCCACGCGACCACGGTGCCGTCCCGCTTGACTGCCAGGCTGTGGGCGCCCCCGGCGGCGACGCCGGCCACGTTGGTCAGTCCGGCGGGCGGATGGGACTGGCCGAGGCGGTTGTCGCCCCAGGCCACCACGGTGCTGTCGGCTTTCAGCGCCAGGCTATGGTTGCCGCTGCCGGCCGCCAGCGCCACCACGTTGGACAGCCCGCTCGGCACCTGAGCTTGCCCGTAGGTGTTGTCGCCCCAGGCCACCACCGTGCCGTCGGCCCTCAACACCAGGTTGTGGTTCCAGCCCGCGGCAATGGCCGTCACGTTGGTGGCGGAGGGAGGGATCCAGGGGGGCGTCGTTCCCCAGGAAACCAGGGTGCCATCCCCGCGCAGCGCCAGGCTGTGCATGCCGCCGGCGGCCACGGCGGCGACGTTGCTCAGGCCGGCGGGCACATTTGTCTGTCCATAGACGTTGTCGCCCCACGCGATGACTTGCCCCCCCAGGGTGGGGGGCAGGACGGTGAGCACCGCATTGGAGCTGACGGCGGCTCCGAAGGCGTTGCTGACTATCACGGAATACGCTCCCGCTTGGCTGGGTGAGGCGTTTCTGACGATCCACTGGGTGTTCGTGGCGCCCGGAAGGTTGGTGCCCTGCAAACGCCACTGGTATCCCAAGGGCGGCGTGCCCGTCGCCGTGACCGAGAATATCGCCATCCCACCCGGGAAAACCGTCTGGCTCCGGGGCTGAACCTGGAGGGTGGGCGGAAGGCCCGTGACCGTCAGGACAGCCACCGCACTGGGGGTTGTGCCGCGCGGATTGCTCACCAGGACGACGTAGTTGCCGGCATCGGCTGGTTGGACGCCTGTCAGCGTGAGCGTGGGCATGGTGGCTCCCGGGAGGTTCATGCCGTTGTGCTGCCATTGGTACGTCAACGGCAGCGGACCGATGGCCGATACCGTGAACGAGACGGTCGCCCCCGCGGGAACGGTTTGGCTGGCTGGCTGAGCCAGAATGTAAGGGGCATTGGTGCCGCCGAGAATCACGTTGTGAAATCCCCCGCCCGCCGCCGCGATCCAGTTGGATCCCGCCGGGGCTGTGGCCTGGCCATAATTGTTGTATCCCCACGCCACGGTGCTGCCATCGCGCCGGATGGCCAGGGTGTGGTACCAGCCCGCGTCAATCCCCCCCACCGTCGTCGCCCCCGGCGGCACCACGCATTGCTGATACATGTTGTCCCCCCAGGCCACGACCGTCCCGTCCGCCTTGAGAGCGACACTGTGCTGGGCGCCGGCCGAAATGGCCACGGCGCTGTTCGCGAGTCCGGAGGGAATATTGGCCAGCCCCCAACCGTTGGTGCCCCACGTGACCACGGTTCCATTGGCCCGCAGCGCCAGGCTGTGCCAGCCTCCTGCCGCAATCGCAATGAACGGACCCGGTGCTGGCGGCGCATGGGCCTGGCCGGCGGAATTGTCGCCCCAGCCGACGACCGTTCCGTTGCGTTGCAGCGCGAGAAAATGCGAGTCGCCGGCGGCAAGGGCCACGACATTCGACAATCCTGTGGGAACACTCATCGGGAACATCCCGCCCAGCACACCGTCCCAGTAGACTCCCCAGGCCGTGACGGTGCCGTTGCTGTGGAGCGCGAGGCTCGAATAGGTGCCGGCGCCGACCGCCGCCACGTTGGACAGTCCCACGGGCACGATGGCCTGCCCGTACGCCCCGCTGCCCCAGCCGACCACGGTGCCGTCGCTGCAAAGCGCCAGGCTGTGATCGTAACCCGCCGCCACCGCGACCGCATTGGTCACCCAGCCGGGCGCGGCACTTTGCCCGTAGCTGTTTTCGCCCCACGCGGCGACCCAGGTGCAAGGCGCTGCCGCGCCGGCCTGGAGAAGGCCTATCCAGAGCGCCACGGGAAGCCCGTGGACGAAAAAGCCGGCGCGCGGCAGGCGCGGCGTCCGCCTCGCGGAGCAGGCTTGCGCCCCAAAGCAAATCAGAAAGGCTTGCGGATTCATGGGAGTGGTATGAATGAAGGTTGTTCCGATCTCGGCAAACTTCGGCCCCGTCTCTTTTTCCAACCGGGAGTGTACTCCTTTTGAGCGATTTGTCACGACCGGTTTTTAAGGGTTGCCCCCCCTTCGGATCACTTCGTTCGGATCTGTGCTTGATTGTGCGAGAGCGTCGGCCTAACCTGCCGGGCACATAGCAACTGACACCTTATCATCCATCCGATCACCCTTATGAACGGCATCGAAATGAAACGACGTGAATTCCTTCAAGCCACGGCAACCCTCAGTCTGGCTGCCGCCAGCGGATTGCTCACGCGGCAGGTGTTTGCCGCTCAACCGCTCAACATGCGGATCGGCGCCAGCGATCTGCGTGTTCAGCCCGTCCTCATGTATGGCCTCACCCAGCGTCAAAAGGGACGCAGCTGGCGACCCTGGGGCGCCATCCAAACCGAGCAGGCCGTCACCGAGGAAATCGCGCGCATCGACCAGGAACTCAAACGGCTCGCTGGGAGGGCGGAGTTCGGATTAAAGACGCTGCCTGTGGCGAGGATGAATGCCAGGGCCCAGGCCGAGGCGCTCAAGGGCGCCAATCCTGACGCCTTGCTGGTTTATGCTTCCGGCGGGGGGACGGACTTGCTCGAGGGCCTGGCCGCCCTGGGCAAACCCATGGTCATCTTCGTCCGCGACCGGTCCGGTCCCTATTACCTGTGGCATGAAATTGTCGACTCGCGTTTTCTGCGCAGCCACACCGACGCGGTGAAACAAGCCAATGCCGGGCTGGAGGACGTGGTGGTCGACAGCCAGGATGAGATTCTTTGGCGCCTGCGCGCCCTCTACGGTCTCAAGAACACCATCGGCCGGCGGATCATCTGCGTGGGCGGCCCCAGCGGCTGGGCCTGTCCCGAGGCTCCCGAACGCGCCCGCCAGCGGTTCCAGATCGACATGATCACCGTCACCATTCCCCAAATCAACGCCCTCATCGAGTCGGCGCGCAAGGACGCCGCCGCCGTCGAGCGCAGCCAGCAGGAAGCCCGGGCGTATATGAATGCCCGCGGCGTGAAGTCCGAGATCAGCCACGGTGCCGTGAGTGAGGCGTTCCTGCTCAAGGCGATTTTCCGGGATCTCATGAAGCAGCACGACGCCTGCGCGGTGACCACCAACGGCTGCATGGGCAGTTACGCCGGCATCATGCCTTGCCTGACCCTGACCCTCACCAACGACGACGGCTACATGGCCTACTGCGAGGGGGACTTCGTGAACATCCCCGCCGGCATCCTGATGCACTACATCGCCGGACGCCCCACCTACTTCTGCAATCCCACCTTCCCCCACGAAGGCCGCATGCTCTTCGCCCACTGCACCGCCCCGCGGCGCATGGACGGCCAACACCTCGAGCCCGTCACGCTCGTCACGCATTACGAGTCCGATCACGGCGCCGCCACCCATGTCCACTTCCCCAAGGGCCAGACCGTCACCATCGTCAAGCCGGATTTCGAAGCCAGGCATTGGCTGGCGCTGACGGGCAACATCGTCGATCACCCCGTCCTGCCCACCTGCCGCGCCCAGATTGAAGTCGCCCTCAACGCCCGCACCCAGGACGTCATCCGCAACATGCGCGGGTTCCACTGCCAGATCGCCTACGGGGACTGGACCCGGGAAGTGGCCTACGCCGCCAAGAAGGTTGGCATCGAGGTGCAGCGTCTCTTGCCAGCGTCTTGATCCCGTCTCCCCGCCGGCCCGTGCTGTCCCTCCTGCCAAGGCATGCGCAGGTCCGCCTCCTGATGCCTGGCGGGAGGGGTGTCTGCTCGTGGACGCTCCTGGCCATCAACCTCAGCCTCGCCTGGCTCGCCCCGGGCGCGCAATCGCTGTCCGCCGCCGCGGCCCCGGGGCCTCTGGTGCCGGGCCGGTTCGGCCAGGCGCTCGACGCCTCCCAGGCGCAACCCGTCGCTGCGGGCCGCGATGCCTACGTCCACCCCCCGCTGACGGTTGAGTGCTGGGCCTGGCTGCGCAGCCGGGACAACTTCAACCTGCTTGTGGCCAGCGAGCCCAAGGCGTCCGGACGCCACTGGGAACTGTATTCTTTCGCCGGCAGCGGCGTGTTCAGCGTCTATCTGCCCGGCTGTGTCCCTGCCGAAATCAAGTCCGCCGTCGACATCACGGATCGGCGGTGGCATTACCTGGCGGCGCTGCTCGAAACGAATCGCGTCAGGCTCTACGTGGATGCCCGGCTTGTCGCGGACCAGGCGGTCACCCGCCGCCACGAGCCCCCGTGCCAACCCGGGGCGCTGACGTTCGGCACCGCCGCCGCTCCCTACGAACTGAAGTGCGACGGCTGGATGGACGACGTCCGTCTCTCGCAAGGCCTGCGCGCCATCCGGAGCGTTCCCACGCGGCCCTTGGAGCCCGATGCCCAAACCGTGGGGTTGTGGGCGTTCGACCGCATGACCGCCCGAGGCGAAATGCCCGACGGCTCCCGCACGGGCAACCCGGCGATCGTCAAGCCCGTCGAACGCATTGCCATGGACGAACTCGACCGCCGCGGCTTCCAGCCGGGTCCGTCGCCCCTGGATGCAAAGGCGCGCGGCATCTCCCTCGACTCCGGCGCCCTGAGCCATCCCCAAGGCCCGCCCGTCATATGCCTCGACGGCGTCTGGGAGATGGCCGAGGGCGGCGCCGCCGAGGACCGGTTGCACCGATCCTGGACCGACGCCATTCCCGCCCGGGTGCCCGGAAGTGTTCACGCGGCCCTCGCCGCCGCCGGAAGAATTCCCGACCCCAAACACGGACGCAACGACGCCATCGCGCACGACCAGAGTTTCAAGACGTGGTGGTTCAAGCGCGTGTTTTCCCGCCTTGCGGGCGGCGCCGGCGAGAGGCTGGTGTTTGACGGCGTGGCCATTCGGTGCGCGGTCTGGTTGAACGGGGAACCGTTGGGCACGCACGACGGCATGTTTGGCGGGCCGGCCTTCGACGTCGCGTCGCGCTTGTGCGACCGCAACACCCTCGTCGTCAAACTCGACCCCGCCCCGGGGGATCCCAAAGCCTGGAATAACCCCGCGTGGAAGACCACGGTCGTCTTCAACAACGTGTGGGGCTGGCATTACTCCAGCATCCCCGCGCTCGGCCTCTGGCGATCGGTCCGGCTCGAAGCCGCCCCCACCGTCCGCATCGCCCGCCCGTTCGTCGCCACGCACGACGCCCGGCAGGGGGCCATCGACCTGGTCGCCGACTTGCAGGGACCCGAGCCGGGCTGGGCCGGCCGGCTCAGCGGGACCATTGTCCCCGACACGTTTGCCGGCCCGCCGTGCCACTTCGCGGAACGCGTCCGTGCCGGCCAGGCAACCCGGCGGGTTCATTACCGGTTCCGCGTGCCCTCGCCGCGGCTGTGGTGGCCCAACGGCCTCGGCGATCCCCACCTCTACCGGCTGACCCTGTCCTTCGAACCCGGCCCGGCCGGCGTGGCCGACACCACGCAAACCACCTTCGGCATTCGCACCCTGGAGATGCGCCCGTTGCCGGGCGGCCCCCGGGCCGACCGGTACAACTGGACGTTCGTCGTCAACGGCCGCCCCGTGTTCGTCAAAGGCACTGGCTGGTGCACCATGGATTCCTCCATGGATTTTTCGCGCGCGCGCTACAACCGCTTCCTGACCCTTGCCCGGCTGCAACACGTCCAGATGCTGCGCGCCTGGGGGTCGGGGGCGCCCGAAACGGATGACTTCTACGACCTGTGCGACCGCAAGGGGATTCTGGTGCTCCAGGAATGGCCCACGGCCTGGGACAGTCACCAAGTCCAGCCGTTCGATGTCCTCGAGGAAACAGTCCGTCTCAATACCCTGCGCCTCCGCAACCATCCGTCCCTGGCCATGTACGGCGCCGGCAACGAGTCCGGCCACCCGTTCGGGAGGGCGATTGACATGATGGGTCGTTACGCCGTGGAGCTGGACGGCACCCGGCCCTTCCACCGCGCCGAGCCGTGGGGCGGCAGCCAGCACAACTACAACTGCTACTGGGGCCGCCAACCCCTCGACCATAACCTCACCATGACCGCCGCCTTCTGGGGCGAGTTCGGACTCGCCAGCATGCCCGTCCTCGAGTCCGTCCTGCGCTACCTCCCCGACCCCGAAAAACACCTCTGGCCCCCGCCCCCCGGCGGCAGCCTCATCCACCACACCCCCATCTTCGGCACCGCTGACGACTGGGCCCGCCTCAGCCAATACGCGGCCGGCTTCGTCGATCCCACCAACCTGCCAACCTTGATCCTCGGCTCCCAATTGGCCCAGGCCGTCGGCGTCCGCCATACCTTGGAACGCGCCCGCACCCGTTGGCCCGATTGCACCGGCGCCCTCTACTACAAAATGAACGATAATTACCCCGCCGCCAGCTGGGCCTGCGCCGACTGGTACGGCGCCCCCAAAATCGGCCACTACCTCTTCCAGGACGCCTTCGCCCCCCTCCATGCCTGCGTCCTCTTCACCCGCATCCACAACCGCGCCAAAGCCGTCTCCTGGCCGGTCTTCCTGCTCGACGACGCCGACGCGCTCCGCGCGGGCGAGTGGACCACTGGCGTCCGCGCATTCGACGCCAAACTCCAGCCCGTCCATGCGGCGCACTACTCCGGGCGCGGCTCCATTGCCGCACCGCGGCATCTCGGCGACTTCACCCTCACCGGCCGCCAAACCGATACCGCCCCCCTGTTCGTCGTGGCCGAGGTGACCAGGAACGGCGTGCGGGCCGACCGCACGTTTTACTTCGTCAACTACGAGGAGCCCAAAGGCTGCCTGTTCACCCTGCCGCGCACCACCCTGTCGCTGCGCTTTCAGGACGGCCATGCCCACATCGCCAACATCGGCTCGCTCCCCGCCGTCGGCGTCGCCGTGTCCCAGCCGGGCCACCTCGACACCTTCACCGCGGACGACAACTGTTTCTGGCTGGACCCGGGCGAATCGCACGCCGTCCGCGTCAATGCGCCCGACGGGTTGCAGGCCGGGGCGTGGAATGCCGATGCGGTCCAATCCCGCTGATCCTCCCCGGGGCGGTTGAGGCCATCCCCCCCTGCCGCCGCCGCGCATTCTGCTTGCGTTGGGTCGCGGCACGCATAGCCTTCCGGTGAACATGCTCAATGCCGTCGTCATGAGTCGCCTGCGGGCCCGGTGCTGGATCGCTCTCGTTCTCTCCGTGCTAAGCTGTGCCAGCCTCCGCAGCGCCCACGCCGCCCAAGGCAGTGCCAGCCGCAGCGACGCGATCCGCGCCCTTTGCGCGCGGCTCCGGATTGGCCCCGGCGCCGTTGTCGCCGATGTCGGCTGCGGTCATGGTCCCGACACGATGGTTTTTGCGGCAGTGGTGGGGAACCGCGGCACCGTTTTCGCCCAGGACATCGACCCGGCCGGCCTGAAAAGGGTTGTCGCAACCGCCGGCCAACGCGGATTCCGCCACGTGGTGCCCGTTCTCGGCCAGACCGAAGATCCGCACCTGCCGGATGGCTTGGCCGACTTGGTCTACATGAACCGCGTCTTCCATCACTTCGCCCGCCCCCGGTCGATGCTCCAGCGGCTCCACGCCGACCTCAAACCCGGGGGCTGGCTGGTCATCGTCGACCAACACAAAGGGCCCCTGAAGGACTGGGCGCCCACCGACAGCCGGGAACAACAACATCACTGGACCAGCGAACTGACCGTGTCCCGGCTCGCGCACGAGGCGGGCTTCGTCTTCGACGACGTGCTGGAGGAGCTGTGGCACGAGAAATCCCCGTTCGTGCTCGCCTTCCGCAAACCCGCCGGCGCCTCGTCCCCAGAGGCCAAACCGGGCGCCGGCCCGCCGTGGGATGAGCGCCACATCCTGGCGTCGCTGCCCCTCGCCGCGGCCGGCAATGGCGTCGTGCTCTTCATCGGTCTCGACGACGGACGCGCCCTTCTTCCCGTCCTCAAGGGCAGGCTCCCGGCCTCGTCCCGCCTCTATGACGTTGTTCTCGAGGAATGGGCCGTCTCCAAGGATGAACTTCCGCCCGGCGCTCCGGCTTCGGGGGTCGAAATCCTGCGCACCGTGAACGGCGAGGTGGCGCTGCCGGCCGGCGCGGCGCCGGGCCTTGTGGTGGTTGCCGACGCCTACCATCGCCTGTGGGACCCGGCCCCGCTCCTGCGCCGGCTCCAACAGCACATGCCGCCGTCGGGCCGATTGGCCGTGTTGGACCGGACAGGCCCCGAGGCCGAATCCCGGCGCCTCGGCAATCATCGCCGTCGCATCTCACCCGAGCGGGTGATTGGCGACATGCGCCGGGCCGGATTTCAACTCCACCAGAAACTGTCCGACCCGGGCGGGAACCGGTTTTTCCTGGTATTCGCCGCCCACCATGAGGCGTCCGGCCAGGGATCGATATGACCATGAAAATTGCCATTCCCCATGACAACGGCTGCCTCCACGGACACTTTGGCGGCTGTCGCGAATTCGCCCTGGTGCACGTGGACCCGGAGAAGAAAGCCCCTTTGCGCATCGAGATCCTTGCGGCGCCCGAGCATCAGCCCGGCGCGTTTCCGCGCTGGCTGCGCGAGCAAGGCGCCACCGTGATCATCGCCGGCGGCATCGGGCGGCGTGCGCTGGAGCTGTTTGCGCAGGAAGGCATCGACGTGCGTCCGGGATTTGTGGGCGCATCGATCGACGACCTCGTCACGTGCTACTTGGAAGGCACGCTCACCGGCTCTCCCGAAGGCTGCGCGGGCCACGGCTATCACCATCACGACCACCACGGCCACGAGCACGAGCACGGCCATGAGCACGGCCAGGGGCATCCCCACGACCACCGGCACGAGCCCCCCGCGGACACCTCCCCCTGACCCGCCCCGAACACCCATCGGTGCCTCCACCCACGCCCCGCGCGCGGCTCCGGACGGCCCGCCCCTCGTCCTTGCTCGTGCGCGCCAACCCGGCTTTGACATTGTGGTCTGCGCGCGACGTGGTAGCCTGCCGGCCGCATGAGCGCCGCGCATCGGCTTGTCCGCCTCCAGTTCTCCTCGGGCGTTGGGAAGGCCCGGTTTCGGCAGAATCGCCATGGTGCCGCGGACGCGTGCCGCGTCGGTTGTCGGCGGGCGACGGTTGTTGTGCTGTCCGATCTGGGGGGGTTCGTGCTGGCTGTGGGGCTGCTTTCGTGGCCGTGTGCCTTTGCCGGCTCCGTGCGCACGCTGGGTGCGTCCGCATGGGCGGCGCGCCTTGAATCGCACTGGCTCGCCGAGGAAACCGTGGCGGCTTCGCTGGGCGGGCCGCGGGCGGCAGCAACCGTGGCCGACGCCGCGGGCGGTTGCGACGGGGTGATCGACGGCCAGTGGGGGTTCCATACGGATCGGTCAACGGACCCGTGGTGGCAGGTGGACCTCGGCCGGGTCCAGCCCGTCCGCCGTGTCGTCATTTGGAACCGCACCCAGGCGCCGGAACGCGCCTCGCATCTCAGGATCCTGCTTTCGTCCGGGGGGGGTGAATGGCAGACGGTCTATGAACACGACGGCCGCCTGTTCCTGGGGTTCACCGATCGGAAGCCCCTGGCTGTGACGCTCACCAACGCCGCCGCGCGCTGGCTGCGCGTGCAATTGCCCGGCGCCGAGTTCCTGCATCTCGATGAAGTCCAGGTGTTCGGCCCGGGCGAGTCCGCCGCGAACCTGGCGCTTTGCCGGCCGGCGGACCAAGCCAGCGTGTCGCCCTGGTCCCGCAATCATTTGCCGCCCGCACCGCCGGATTGGATCGCGCGCGCCCGGGAGCGGCTCGCGTATGGTGCGCGCCTGGCCCGGGAGTTGGAGGCGGGCGGGCGGGACGTTTCAGCCGAGCTGGGCGAGCTCCGCCGGCTCGAGCAGGTCCTGGCCCGCGAGTTTGTGCCGGGTCCGCCGGCGAAGTCCGGTTCCGCCCGGGCGGCTGTGCCCGGAGTCTATTGGGAGGTTCGGCGGCTGCAGCGGCGGCTGGCTCTGGCGAATCCGCTGTTGGACTTTAAGGCGCTGCTGTTCACGAAGCGAGTGCCGGCGTCGTTCAACCACATGTCCGACCAGTATTACGGCTGGTGGTCGAAACCGGGCGGCGGCATTTACGTGCTGCGCCAGTTCGACAGCGGGGCGCCCAGCGAGGAATGCCTGACGGATGCCTTCACGCATCCCGGCAGTTTTCTGCGCCCCGCCTTGTCTTACGACGCCCGGCGTGTGCTCTTCGCCTGGTGCCGCCATTACCCCGGCCTGGCCGGCCACCCCAACAAGCTCGACAAGGCCAATGTGCCCGAAGACGCCTTTTATCACCTCTTCGAAATGCGGCTCGACGGCACGGGCCTGCGGCAGTTGACCCGGGGCAAGTACGACGATTTCGACGGCCGGTATCTGCCCGACGGCCGGATCGTGTTTCTCTCGACGCGCCGCGGCCAGTTCATCCAGGCCGGACGCGACTCTGCGGCGCGGACGTTTGCCCAGCCGGATCTGCCGGACATTTATGTGCGTTGCGGCGGCGGCCCCGAACGGCCCGTTGCCGTGTATACCTTGCACACGATGAACGCCGACGGTTCCGGTCTATGCTCGATTTCTCCGTTTGAAATGTTCGAATGGACGCCCGAGGTGGGGAGCGACGGCTCGATTCTCTACTCGCGGTGGGATTATGTCGACCGCGACAACATGCCGTACATGGGGTTGTGGGCCATCAGCCCCGACGGCGGCAACGCGCGGCTGGTTTATGGGAACTACACCCGGGCGCCCCACTGCGCGTTCGAGCCGAAGCCCGTGCCCGGCTCGCCCAAGATCGTGTTTACCGCCTCGGCGCATCACGCGCAGACCATGGGCAGCCTGGTGCTGCTCGATCCGTCGGCGGGCTTCGAGGGCGACGCCCCTGTGACCCGGCTGACGCCCGAAGTGCCGTTCCCGGAGATCGAGGCTTGGCCGGCGACCTCCTACGCGGGGCCGTGGCCGCTGTCCGAGCGCTTTCATCTGGTTGCCTGGGGTTATGAGGGCGCGCGTGTGCCGGGGCCGGGGGGTTGGGAGCGATGGCACGCGGTGCAGCGACCGGACAACGGCATGGCGTTGTATCTGTTCGATGCCGCCGGCCACAAGGAGTTGCTTTGGGCCGACCCCGCCATCGGTTGTGTCGATCCCATTCCCGTGCGGCCCCGCCCAAGACCGCCGGTCGTCGCCAGCAACATCGCCTGGGACCAGCCCCGCGAAGGCCGGTTCTTCCTCGCCGATGTGTATCGCGGGTTGACCACGGTGAAACGGGGAGACATCTCCGCCCTGCGCCTCGTCGCCATTCCCCCAAAAACTCATCCCACCATGAATTTCCCCAACCTCGGCATCACCCGCGACGATCCCGGCAAATCGGTGCTGGGCACCGTGCCGGTGGAGCCCGACGGCTCCGCCCACTTCCGCGTGCCGGCGGGGGTGATTCTGTTCTTTCAGGCGCTGGACGCGGACGGTCTTGCCGTCCAGACCATGCGCAGTGCCACCCACGTTCAGCCCGGCCAAACCCTGGGTTGCATCGGCTGTCACGAACCCCGGCAGCATGCGCCCGCCCCGCAACGAGCCCTCGCCCTTGCCCGGGCGCCTTCCAGGATCGCGGTGGGTCCGGAAGGTTCGTGGACGCTGCGGTTCGACCGCCTGGTGCAACCGGTTCTGGACCGCCACTGCGTCTGCTGCCACCGTCCCCACACCAACGATCTGCAGGCTGCACGGTGGGATCTCACGCCGCCCAAGGCCTACGACACCCTGGTCCATTATGGGAAACCCAGCCTCACCGACCAGGTCTGGGCCGCCTACCGGCGCGGGCATTCCGTCGAAGGCGACGGGATCGCCCGCCGGAGCGCGCTCTGGGCGTTGCTGGCCCGCCCCGAGGGACACCAGGGCGTCCTCATGGATGCCGACACCCGGGAACGGCTTCTCACCTGGATGGACACCTACGCCCAGCGCCTCGGCGTGTTCAGCCGGGATCAGGAACAGCGACTGGCAGACTTGCGAAAGGCCCTCGCCGCCTTGCTCGTGGAACGGCGCACCTCCGATGCCGCCGCGCTCGGCGCCGGGCACCCATGAACTGGCGGGCCCGTCAGCGGGAACCACGGCGAGCCCGTGGGTCGATAGACGACGCACCCGTGACCCCGGCGCGCCCTGCCTGCACATGGGGCGCGCCGCTTGGTTCATGGGCAGTCCAGACGCTCTCCAAGCGCGCATTGTCGCCCATGAACCGCCGTCGATATGGCACAGCAGAGCGGCGCGCGGCATTGATGCCGCTTCAGGCCTTGTCGACGCACGGGGGCGGGAAGGACCCCCATGTCCGACAACCGGCATTCGACCTTTGGAAATCGTCCACGGCCGCCTCAAGGCGGGACATCGACCCGGAGCCGGAGGAATCGCTGGGGTGCCGGTGCCGCCAGGGGCAGGGGGTCGCGCACCTTCAGCCGCCAACACTCGCCGCCATCGGCCTGTTCGAGCAGTGCCGGCCCGGCCGGGTCGTCGCTGGTCCACGCGCAAGTCCAGCCCGTGGCGGCCAGGCTGGGGTTGGCTTCGATGCGCACGACGGCGCCGCCCAGGTTTTTGCGCAGCTTGAGGGTCAGGACGGCATAGGCGCGGCCGCCGAGGTTGGTGACGGATCCGGCAGGCACAACGGCAGGGGCGTCGTTCGCAATCGGCGACCCCATCAGGGCGAACTCGATCGCATTGGGCAGGGTATCGGAGTCGAGGTCCGCGGGTGGGAGCGCCTGGCTGCCGGCGAGCGCATACGTGTTCAGCCAGGAGGCGTACGGGGAGTCGACTTCGACGGGGACGGACTGGGTGATGGCGTTGCCATCCAGGTCGGTGGCGGTGAGTGCGAACGTGGTGCTGCCTCCGAACCGGCTCGTGGATGTCAACACCAACTGGGAGCCGTCGATGCGGGCACTGACCAGACCGGTCCATGTGCCGCCGTCCATCCCGTAACGCAGAGGCTCCACCCGGTTCACCGAGTTCACCAGCACCAGCTTCGAGGGGTCCATCACCGGCGGCGCCGGCGGCGCCGTGTTCATCGGCCAGTCCTGGAAGGGTGTGTCCTGGCCGTCCACGCTCACCGTGTAATCGCCTGTGGGCAGCGCGGCGATGGCGTCGGCCACGGTCATGCCGCCGCCGCAGACGCGGCCGAAGGCGGTGAAGCCGCCGTTTTGGCGGTCGAGGTTGAGGGCATTATCGCTGAGGTTGACGAACCACTGGTCGGTGGCGCTGTTCGGATTGCCGGCCACCTTTGCCATCGCCACCGTGCCGCGCAGGTTGCTGATGCCCGGCTCGTTGGTGGGGCTGGGCAGCGTGGGGATTCTGGTGAACTGGGGCGGCGCGGGCTTGAATCCGCCGCCTTGGACGATGAAGCCCGCCACGCTGCGGTGGACGATCGAATGGCTGTAGTCGCCGCGGTCGACGTAGCCGAGGAAATTGGACACGGTTTGCGGGGTGGCGGTGGCGTAGAGCGCGAGGTCGAAGTCGCCCTGGGTGGTCGCGAAACGCACCGCCGCCTCGGCGTCGGGGTCGTTGAAGTGGGCGTGGAGCGGGACGGTGACCGGCGGGCTGTTGGCGATCAGGATCTGCCTGGGGACGGGGGCCAGGAGCACCGGCGGGCCGGGGGGGTGGATGACCCGCAAGGTGAGGGGTTTGGTCAGCGTGCCCCAAGCCGCGTAGTGGGCCGACATGATGGCCGCAAACACGCCGCCGGTCGCCGGGGTGCCCGTGATCCGGTGCGCGTCCGGGTCGAACGCCAGCCCTGGCGGCAGGGTGCCGGCCAGTCCATAGGACGCCGGAGGGCCGCCGTCGGACGAGGCGGTGACGGTGTAGGTGAAGGGCTGTCCGACCACGGCGGGGTGGTATTCGAGGCTGGTGATGCCCGGGGTGGTGACGGACGCCTGGGCGTCGCCGGAATCGCCGACCTCGCTGCTGGCGATGACGGCGAAGCCATAGGTCGTGGCCGGCGCCAATCCCGGGATCGAGACTCCGGTGCTGTTGGCCGCCACCGATCCCAGGTAGGACCACTGGCCCGACCCCTCCACCCGGCCAAACACGTGAAACCAGTCCTCGTCGCTCGAAGCATCGGCCCACGCCAGCGTCACCCGGTTCGACGCCGTCACCGCCGCAACCAGGTTCGACGGCGCGCACGGCGCGTGTTCCATCAGGTAGGCCAGGACATCCGCTTCGTTGAGGTCGTTCCACTGGCCCGGCTGACCGATTTTCGCGGTGCCGGATTTCGGCCACGCTTCGAGGGCGAAGCCGGTGCGGTTCTGGGTACCGTTGTCGTTGTCGGGTTCGGGTCCGGCGGCGCCGAGGGTATTGGTGCCCCAGTGGGTGTAACATCCGTTTTGGGGGCTGCCGGTCTTGCCGCCGGCCCAGAACGGGGTGGTGTTGCCGCCCTGGTTGATCCACGCGTAGGTGCCTTCGACCAGTTCCTTGCCGCCCATCCACACGTAAATCGCATTGCCCCCGTCCGCGGCCGTGGTGGCGATGTCCTGACCCGTCAGGGCCGCGAGAACCGCGGCGTTCTCCGCCGCGTCGTTGATCCGCGCCAGGGCGCCGCCGCGGCTGACGGCGTCGGCGTGCGCGTCCTCCCAGTTCCGGGCGGTTGTCACGAGGGTGTAGGAGCGGCCGTTGTGGGTGAAACCGAAGTCGGCGCGGACTGGGCACGCCAGGGCGGCGGCACCGAGCGCCAAGAGAACACAACGCGGCCGGATCATGATGCCGAGGAGCGTAGCACAACCTCCCGCCACCGGCCAGCCCAGATCCGGCAGGCCGGCGGCGTCCGGTGGATTCCGGGATCGTGGGGTGCGCCCGGCTGCCGGCAAGCTGCGGATGCCCCGGGCGTGCGCATCTGAGATTTTTCCTTCTGGCTTTTCGTAATCCTGATCCTAATCGTAATCGGCTGAACCGGCTATTCGATCACGAGAAATTGGAAGTTGACCAGGCAGCCTTGTCTTTCATCGAGTGGTTGGAGCCCATGTTGCAGAAGCTCCCCAAGTCTGTTGCTGTCACCGACCAACTGGACC
>JAFGQR010000172.1 GCA_016935555.1 Verrucomicrobiota bacterium | reverse complement strand
ACCCTCGCTGGATGGCCAGACGCTCCAAGCCCTTGGCGTCCAATCCCAGTCGGCGCGCCTTTCGCAGCAGTGGCGAGAGGTGCCTGGTGGTGCCGAGTCTTTCCGCGAGAGTGGCTGGTTCCATCGCAGTTTCAGCATACCCCGACCGGCCCGTTCCGTAAACCAATTCTCCATACAGCCAGGGTGGCAGCCGGGAAATCCTACGAGCCAGGTTTGTGAACGAGCTGGAATCGGTTCTGAAGCGTCAACCTTGAGTCGTCGGAAAGCTCTGGTGAGTCAATTCGTTGCTGGAGTGTGCCCCGATCAATCAGCCGATGATCGAAAAGTCCGCGGACGAAAGCCACGTCCTTTTCTCGCCCAGCCGCCAGCTTGCTGAAGGCCAAGTCATGCACCTCCAAACACCAACCGATGACGCCCCGGGTGTTTTCGTTTTGAATGGCCACGAGACGTTCTTTCCATCCCCCCGGAAGTTGGGCGGTGGTTTCATCGACCCCGTGGGCGTAATAGCCAAAGGTCTGATGGAATGGCGACAACTCCCCGATCGCTCCATCGATTTGGATCGATAAACCGGGCCGGTCCTTTGGGAAAACATCCGCTTCAACAGAGACGAGCAGTTCTCCTGGAGCGTCGGGGAACTGACCTAAGAGGGCCTGGCTGCCGATGATGATTAATTCGTCCTGGTTGGTAATGGCGCCGGCCGCGCGAATAATGTGTTCAAGCTGGCTGCGCTTCATATTCGTTGAGAATACGCCATCGCTCCTGTGGGGAAAGCAGTCCCGCAAACGGGCTGTTCTGACGCAGGCGACAAGCTTCTTCAGAATGGCTCCGCAGCAACGCCAGGATCTTTGAAAGGCTGTCCTTCTCCAGGATTTTCCGCCACTCCAAATGCGCCATGAGGGGCGCTTCGCTGCTCTGTTCTATCCATTGGTCCACATTCCTCCGGGCCACCGCCAATAACTCCGGATGGGACTCCAACTTGTCGGCCACCGCGCACCCCAGTGCCAGGCTGCGTTGGTCCACCCACGAATGCTTTCGCTCGGTCATTGCCCCCAAATATGCCAGAAATCGCGGTGGCTGACAACGAAGTAGTCGCTATGGATGCCAAGCGTATTGGGACCTGTTCTGTCAGAATTCCCGGCATGTTGGGCTCGACATGCTCTTCTGGTCCAGTCCCACTCCAAGCATTCGAAAAAGCAAATTCCCATGAGTCAGGATTGCCGATTTCCCCAAGGATTTCTGGTGCGCATGGCAGGACTTGAACCTGCACGCCTTGCGGCACTACCACCTCAAAGTAGCGCGTCTGCCAATTCCGCCACATGCGCAAGCGTGAACACGGTTACTCAACCAGTTCGCCGGCCCCGCCGCAAGCTCAAAAAGACCCTACCCAAGCCCTCCGCGGATATGCGCGCAGATACGCCATTGCTCTGCTGAGCCGCGCCACCGGATGCCTCGAGCCCTTGGGACCCTGCCCCGCCGGCCCGCGCCGCCGTCATTTTGAACTTGGCGCGATGGGGGCGATTGCCTGTAATCCCGCGCATGCAACACAAGAGACTCTTCGTGGCGTGGGTGTGCCTGCTCGGATTCGCGGCCTCGGCCTCCGAATACCATCCGCAGCCTCCGTTTGCGGGTTTCGTCGACCTGCCGCGTCCCGGCCAGTTGCGGGTGACGCCGTCGTTTTGGTATCCGGCCTTTCAATCCTACTGGCAGGGAACGCACGAGGTGGACATTTCGCGGGGGGAAATGGAATACGACGTCGAGTATTACAGCGGCCATGTGCATTTGGAGTACGGCCTGGCCGAGTCGTGGGCGCTGGACCTCGCGGTGGGGTACGTGGACCAGGCAACGCGCTGCTATAACGCCGCCGGCGATGTCCAGAAAACCAGCGGCCTGGCCGACACCCAGTTCGGCATCCGCTACCAGGTGCTCCGGGATTCCCAGCGGCGCGATTGGACCCCGGATTTCACCCTGCGCGTCGGCGGCCTGTTCCGCGGGACGTATGACGAGGAGTTCCCCTTTGCGCCCGGTTACGGAGAGACGGGGATCGAACCGGGCGTGTTCGCGCGGAAGGTGATCTGGCCCGGAGGCGGCATTTACGGCAGCCTGGCTTACCGGCATCTGGTGAGCTACGCGCCCGATTCCGTGCTGTTGTCCGCCGGGTTGTTCCAGCGCTGGCGCCAGTTCGCCATCCTGGCCGGCTACCGCCAGCAGCAGGCGCTGTCCGGACACGATGTGACGCCCAACACGGACCCGGGTGCCGAGTTCAACCTCCACTACAACAACCGTGTGAAGGAGATGAATTACATGGCGGAGTGGGGCGGCACCTACACGTTCAAGAGCGGGATCGTCCTGCGGTTCTACATGAACAGCAACTTCGACGGACGCAACACCGGTGAAAAGCTCACCTACGGCGGCGCCGTCACCTTCCCCCTCCAGCTCAAACGCTAGACGTGGAACTTGAAGAGCAGCACGTCGCCATCGCGAACCACATATTCCCTGCCTTCGACGCGATAGTGGCCGCGCTCGCGCGCATGGGCGATGGACCCGGCCTCGACCAGGTGCTGCCAGGGAACCGCCTCCGCCTTGATGAAGCCCCGCTCGAAGTCCGTGTGAACCCTCCCCGCCGCCTGCGGCGCCGTCGCGCCCGCCGCAACGGTCCAGGCCCGGGTTTCGGTGTCGTTGAAGGTAAAGAAGGTTCGCAGCCCCAGCAACTGGCAGGTGCGGCGGATCAGTTCGCCGCCGCCGCCGCCGGCCACCCTCAGCGTCTCCAGGTATTCGGCCGCCTCCTCGGGTGTCAGATCCGCCAGGTCGCTCTCGAGTTGGGCGCAGAACACCAGCGTGTCGCATCCCTGGTGGGCGCGCGCATACTCGCACACGGCTCGCACGTGCGGATGCCGGTCGCCTGAGGTCAGCTCGGATTCTCTCACATTGGCCGCAAACAGGGTGGGCTTGTCGGTCAGCAGAAAGAAATGCCGGGCCATGTGGCTTTCCTCGGGCGAGCGCGCGAGAGTGGCTGCGGGATTGCCGGCGTTGAGATGCGGTTCGAGCTTTCTGAGCAGCGTCTCCTCGGCCAGGGCGGTCTTGTCGCCGCGCTTGGCGTCCCTGCCCACCTTCTCCAGGCGCTTGTGGACCGTCTCGAGATCGGCGGTGACCAGCTCGGTCACTACAATGTCGATGTCGCGCACGGGTGCCACCGAACCCGTGACATGATGGATATCCGGATCGTCGAAGCAGCGCACCACGTGCACCAGCGCGTCCACCTCGCGGATGTGGCTCAGGAACTTGTTCCCGAGCCCTTCGCCGCGAGATGCCCCCGCGACCAACCCGGCAATGTCCACAAACTCGATCGCCGCCGGAATCACCCGCGGCGTGCCGGTCACCTTGGCCAGCGCGTCGAGCCGGGAATCCGGGACGGTGACGACGCCCAGGTTGGGTTCGATCGTGCAAAAGGGGTAGTTCTCCGCCGCCGCCTTGTGGGAGCGCGTGACGGCATTGAAGAGGGTCGACTTGCCCACGTTGGGCAGCCCCACGATGCCGGCTTTCAGCATGACCCCATCTTAGCCCCTCCCACCCTCGCCCGCGCGAGAAAAAAACGGCCGCTCACCGGATCGCGATCGCGCGCCGGATATGGAACCGCTCGATGCGCTTGCGCAGGGTGGCGCGCGTGATGCCCAGGAGCCGGGCCGCACGCACCTGGTTGCCGCCGGTCTCCACCAACGCCCGGATGATCAGCTCGCGCTCCACAGCCGGCAGCACCTTCAGCCCCGCCTGCTGCCGCGCCCATTGAAACAGCCGCCCGGCCAGCATCGGCAGCTCCTCGGGCACCGGCGCAGACGCCCCCCCGGCCTCCGTCCCGGCAACCCCGCCCCGCGCGGCGTCCGGCGCCGGGCCCGGCGCCTCGCGCGTCACCTCGGCAGGGAGGTCCCCCGGCAAAATGGCGTCGCCCTTCCCCACCACCAGCGCCCGCTGAATGGCATTTTCAAGTTCGCGGACATTGCCGGGCCAGCGGTAGCGGCCCAGCGCCGCCAGCACTTCGGGGCTGACGGACCGCGGCTTCTGGCGGGTCTGGCCGGCCAATTTCCCCAGGAAATAATTGACCAGGAGCGGAATGTCGTCGCGCCGGTCGCGCAGCGGCGGGATGGCGATGCGCACGACGTTCAGACGGTAAAACAGGTCCTCGCGAAACTCGCGGCGGGCGACGGCCGGCTCGAGGGGTTTGTTGGTGGCGGCGATGATGCGGACATCGGTGCGGAGAGGCTGGTTGCCGCCGACGCGCTCGAAGGTGCCGGCCTGGAGGACCCGGAGCATCTTGGCCTGGGTGGCCAGCGGCATGTCCGCGATCTCGTCGAGGAAGATCGTTCCCCCGTGGCATTGCTCGAACTTGCCGATGCGCTGGCAGGTGGCGCCGGTGAACGCCCCGCGCTCGTGGCCGAACAGTTCGCTTTCAAGAAGGGGCTCGGGGATGGCGGCGCAGTTGATGGCCAGAAAGGCCCGGCCGGAGCGCCGGCTGTGATGGTAGATCGCGCGCGCCACCAGCTCCTTCCCGGTGCCGCTTTCGCCGGTGATCAGGGCCGTGGCGTCGGAGGCCGAGAGCTGGCCGATCAGTTTGAAGACATTCTGCATCGCCTCGCTGCGGCCCACAATGCCCAGCGCGTAGTCCTCGGACTCGAGCAGCGGCTGGTAGGAAACCACTTCGCGCATGGCGCGGGCGTCCTTCAGGGCGGCGTGCACGAGCTGCTTCAGCTTGGGCACGTCGAAGGGCTTGAGAAGATAATCGTAGGCGCCCAGCTTCATCGCTTCGATCGCCGTCTGTGTGGTCCCGTAGGCCGTCATCATGATCACCGGCAGCTTCGCATCCTTCTCCCGGAGCCGGCGCAGGGTTTCCAGGCCGCTCAGGCCCCCCAGCCGCACGTCCATGATGACAAGGTCCGGCCGGACACGGGGCATCAGCCGAAGCGCCTCTTCGCCGCTCCCGCAGGAGACGATCTCCATGTCCGGCGCGTCGAACAAGCGGCGGAACGAATACCGCACATCGGCCTCATCGTCTACGAGCAGCAGTTTGTTCATCAGCCATTCGCAGTCTTGCCAACCCCCCACGGAGAGTCAAGCGGGCCGCAAATTCGTTGGCCACAGGCGCCGATTTGGGGTTCACTCGCGCCGGATCATGACGACACCGAGAACCGCCCCCGCCCCGGGAGTGATCGACCTGCGCAGCGATACCCTCACCCGCCCCACCCCGGCCATGCGCGAAGCCATCGCCGAAGCCGAGGTGGGCGACGACGTGTTTGGCGACGACCCGACCGTGCAGCGCCTCGAGCAGCGCACCGCCGAGATGCTGGGCAAGGAGGCGGCGCTGCTGGTGCCCTCCGGCACCATGGCCAATCAACTCGCCATCCGCACCCACACCGAGCCCGGCGACGAGATCCTGGTCGAGGCGAACGCCCACCTCTTCTGTTACGAGGCGGGCGCCCCCGCGGCCCTCGCAGGCGTGATGTGCCGGTGCGTCAAGGGCGAGCGCGGGATTTTTTCGGGCGCGGCCCTGGAGGAGGCGCTGCGTCCGGCGGATGTCCATTTCCCCCCCACGCGGCTGGTGTGCGTGGAAAACACGCACAACCGCGGCGGCGGCAGCATCTGGCCCCTGGAACGGATCGTCGAGGTCACCGCCGTCGCCCGCGCGCACGGGCTGCGATTGCACCTGGATGGCGCCCGGCTGTGGAACGCGGCGGTGGCGACGGGCATTGAGGAGCGGGAGTATGCGGCGGCGTTCGACTCGGTGAGCGTGTGTTTTTCGAAAGGGCTGGGCGCGCCGATCGGATCGGCCCTCGCCGGCACACGCGCCCTCGTCGAGCGCGCCCGCCGGTTCCGCAAGCAGTATGGGGGAGCCATGCGGCAGGCCGGCATCATCGCCGCAGGCGCCCTGTATGCCCTGGACCACCACCGCTCACGCCTCGCGGACGACCATGCCCATGCGCGGGCCCTGGCCCAAGGCTTGGCGCGATTTGCCGCGATCGACCTGCAGCCCGCCTCCGTGCAGACGAACCTGCTTTACTTCAACATCCGAGGCCACCCCGCCCCCGCCGTCGTCCAGCGCTGGGCCCAACACGGAGTCCGCGCCCTGGCCACCGGCCCGCACACCATCCGGGCCGTCACACACCTGCATATCGGCCCCGACGACGTCCGCGCCGCGGTGGAGGCCATGGGACGGGCGCTGGAGGAGATGTCGCCAGGGCCCTGAACCGCCCTTGGGCTTCTCGAACACAACCCCTTCCCACGAGGCGCGCCGTCTCCGGACGGCCGCCGGCATCGCGTGTCGGCGACGGATGCCGCCGAGACGCCCCGGTCAATCCCCGTTGTCCGACGCCGGCTCCGCACCGCCGCGCCGGCCGAGGTCGGCGCACACGCCGCGTTTGGCCGAGGCGACGAAGGCCAGGAGGCATTGGGCGGCGTCCGTGGCGAACCGGGTGCGGGCCTGGGCAAGCGCCTGTTCGAGGGGCAGGCCGCTGCGGAACAGCAGATGGTAGAGGCGTTTGAGTTCGAGGCGCTGGTCGCTGGTGAACCCCGCCCGGCGCAAGCCGACGGTGTTGAGTCCGCAGAGGCCATTATGGCCGCGAGCCATGGTGTAGGGGGGCAGATCCTTGCTGATCGCGGCGCCACCCTGCATCATGGCCAGTTCGCCCACGCGCACAAACTGATGCACCAGGCAGTTGCCGGAGACGAAGGCCCGGTCGTTCACCTCAACGTGGCCGGCCAGCAGGGCGCCGCCTGCGAGGATGACGTGGTTGCCCAAGACGGCGTTGTGGCCCACATGGGCGTGTTGCATCAGGAAATTATTCGATCCGATCCGCGTGACGTCGCCGGGCTGGTTCGACCGGTGCACCGTGACGTGCTCGCGAAATACGTTGTCGTCGCCAACCCGCAACCCGGTGGGTTCGCCGCGGTATTTCAAGTCCTGCGGCGCGTCGCCAAGCACACAGCCCGCGTGCAGCCGGTTGCGGGCGCCAAGGGTGGTCTGGCCCGTGAGGTAAACCCCGGGGCCCAGGACGCAATCCGGCCCGATGCACACGTCCGCGTCGATCACGGCATGAGGGCCGACGCGCACGCTCGAATGGAGCTGCGCGCCGGAGTGGATGACCGCAGTGGGATGGATCATGAGTAGAAATACCCCAGTTCCCGCAACGAGACGAAGTCCTTCGGCCGCAGCTGGGTGGCCTGGCCGAGGATGACGTGGTCGAGCACTTCGATCTTCAACACCTGGCCTGCGCGGATCAAATCGCGGGTCACCTTGATGTCGGCCTCCGAGGGTGTGGGATCGCCGCTGGGGTGGTTGTGGGCGATGATAATCGCCGCCGCATTGGCAAGAATGGCCGTGCGGAACACCTCGCGCGGATGCACCAGCAGCGTGTCGAGAGTGCCTTGGGAGAGGCGCTCGATGCGCAAAAGGCGGCGTCGCGTGTTGAGCAGCGCCACCCGGAACACTTCGACCGCGTCGTGCCGCGCCTCGTCCCGCAGCAGCGCGGCCACCTGATCCGGCGTCTCCAACAGCGGCGTCTCCAGCCGCAGCTCCTCCGCCATCTGGCGCGCCAGCGTGAATGCCGCCTTCAACGTCACCGCCTTGTCGCGCCCCACACCCTTGATCTTGCGCAAATCCTCCAGCGACGCCAGCGCCAGGCTCCGCAGGCTCCCAAAACGGCTCAGCAGCGCCGAAGCCACCCCCAACGCCGAACTGCCCCGCGTGCCCGTCCGCAGCAAAATCGCAATCAGATCCGTCCGCGACAGCGACTCCGCACCCTGGGCGGCCAGGCGCTCCCGCGGACGATCCGGGAGCGGCAAATCGTGGATGCGGACGTGAGCACTCATGGCGGCCTGTTGATAGCCACGCCGCCCGTCGATGGCAAGCTCCAACCCCAACGTCCGCGGCATCCGGGCGCATCTCAGCTTTTTCCGGATCAGCCTCGTAATCCTAATCGTAATCGTAATCGTAATCCTAATCCTAATCGCGCTTCCTATTCCGAGCTGCCTTCGTGCAACCGATAGTTGGAGTTGGCCTT
>JAFGQR010000171.1 GCA_016935555.1 Verrucomicrobiota bacterium | reverse complement strand
GTGATGAGCGAACAGACGAAGGGATATCAGGGCTCGACGGAGTCTCGCCCTACCGGGTTCAAGGGCGCGAGGCGTGGTGCCCATCGGACGGGATCGCGCCTTCCCAGGAACCGGGGCAAGACGAACGCCGAACGCCCAACGCCCAACGTCGAATATCGAATGGCGCGTGCGCGAGCTCTTGGGCATTCGGCGTTCGGCGTTCGATGTTGGACGTTCGATGTTCGTCCGCCAACCCGGTTCAAGGCCTCGATTCACGTCCGAATCTTGGAGGTGTTCCCTTCCCATGAAGCGCGCCCCGGAGCGCGGTCCCGCCCAGGGGCGGGATTCACGCCGCGAATCGCCGGTGGCCCAGTGGGAAATTCCGGTCGCCGCTTTTCGTTCGGAATTCGCTGGATCCAGGCCCCTCTGCAGCCTCCGAGCTTAGGTTGACGCGCATGCGCAGGCGCGGGACCCCGCTCCTTCCCCAGCCGGCTCACGGCCGGGCCCGCCACACCGCCCAGTCCGGGTGCGCGCGGCACGTTTCAATGACCGCCAGCGTCTGCTCCACGTTCAACGTCATCGGCATCGATTCTGCCGTCCGGCGGGCGGCGGCGCCGGCGCGGGCCCGGACGGTTGGATCCAGAAACGGTCGGATGGCGCGTGCCAGGGCCTCGATGTCGGCCGGGTCCTCGATGATGTTGCCGTTGCCGCCGGGCCGGACGATTTCGGAAGCGCCGTTGATGCGGGAGGTGACGACGGGCAATCCGGAGGCCATGGCTTCGAGACAGGCGTTGCTGAACGGCTCGTAAAGAGCCGGGTGCACGAGGATGTCCGCGTTCGCATACACCTCCGCCATGCGAGGAACGCTGCCCAGGAAACGCAGCCGCTCGGCGACACCCAACCGCGCCGCCAGCCGCCGGTATGGCCCCGCACGGCCTTTGCCGGCCACTTCCAATCGTACCGACGCCGGCAGCCGGGCCAGCGCCCGAACCGCAAATTCCACCCCTTTGCGCTCAAATCCCGACCCCGCCAGCAACAGCACCGTCTCCCCCCGCTCGGCGCGCCCGGCGGCAGGGCGGAATTGCTCGCCATCCGTCCCGTTATGGACCACGAAAATCCTGTCCGCCGGGAATCCGTAGTGCCGGACGATTTCCTCCTTGCCGCGGTGGGAATTGGCGATGATGGCCCCGGTGTGCGCGACGGAGTAGGTGCGCCGTTCCAGCCAGCAGTGCGCGCGGTGCAGCGGATTCACCCGTAACCGCAGCCGGTGCAGAACGGAGGCGCGCCGGGCGCGCTGGCGAAGCCATTCGATGTGGCAGCCGCCCCCGGCGCGCACGATGTCCTGGCTGGCCGTCCGCTCGAGGCTGAACACGATGTCGCAGGCCGACGCGGCCACCGCACGCCGGCACGCCAGCGCAAACATGAGCTGCCGCAGAAACGCCGGCGCGCGCGGCACGCGCACAGGATGCACCGCAACCCCCGCCGCCGCCGCGTCCGCACTCCAGCGGCTGGCAAAAACGTCCACGGCGGCGCCGCGCCGCCGCAGTTCGGCGATGAGACCGCTGGTGTAGCGCTCCGAGCCGCCGCCGGCGGGGAAGAAGTTGTTCTTGATGATGCCGAGGCGCACGGGAGGGGAGATCGGGGCACGCGGCCGGCTCAGCCCGGCGAGGACGCCGGCCGATCCTTGACGACGCGCAGGTGGACTTCGAGCGTGCTGGGCCGGAAAAGGAACGCCCAGTATTTTTCGTATTCGCGCGGGGAGAGACTGTGGATCAGGCGGCCGAGCAGCGACAGGGGGTGGCCTCCGAAGTGGAGTTTTTTGCGGACCACCTCGAAGCGGCATCGCGTGTAGTGCCCGACATGCCGTGTCGAGCCGCAGAAATAATCGAACGAATCCAGGCTCAAATGATTCACGTGCGTGGGATCCTCCCACGACGACAGCGAGGCGAAGTGCGGCGTGCGGATGTGCAGCAGCGCGCCATGGCGCGACACGCGGTGGATCTCGGTCAGAATCGCCGGGAGGTTGGCAAGGTGCTCGACGACGTTGTTCGCAAAAACCTCCTCAAACCAGTCCGCCTCCAGCGGCCAGGGAATCTCGTTCAAATCGCACACGAGATCCGCATCCGTCTCGCGCACGCAGTCGAGACCCAGCGCGCCGGCCACCTTCTGGCGGCCGCAGCCGATGTCCAGGATGCGCGACGGCATGGAGGCAGGAGGGTTCATGTCGCCGCCTCCATCGCCGCCGGAGATTGCGGGGCGCCGCGCTGACCGATGACACGCGCCGGCACGCCTGCCGCCACGGACCCTGGCGGCAGGGACTTCGTCACCACCGCGCCGGCCCCGACGACGGACCCGCGGCCGATGCGCACGCCGTCCATGACGCGCGCGCCGGCGCCGATCCACACGTCGTCCTCGACCACAATGCCGTCGCGCGACTCGGCCTGCTGCCAGATCGGCAGGGTGGGATCGTCAAAATGGTGGTTCGCGGGGATGAGCACGGAGTGGGTGGCGATGCGCACCCCGTTGCCGATCGTCAGGCCGCCATGCCCGTAAAGCACACAAAAAGGGTTCACCGTGCAGTTCGCCCCCATCCGAATGTGGCCGCCGTACGTCAACAGCATCGCGTAATCGTGCACCTGGCTGCCCGGACCAATGCGCACCGAACCCCCCCCCACAATGCGAATGGTGCCGCGCCCCCAGACCCGTGCCCCCCAAGCCACGTGGATGGGCCGGCCCAGAAAGCGCAGGCGAAACCACAAACCGCGCACGAGATGTTTGGGCGCCATGACCGGGCCCATGATGCGGACAACCCGTGCGCCCTGCAATCCCGGATTCGTTCCCCCGCGCGGCCCCCGCGCCCGCCGGCGTCGCGTCGCACGGTTGTGCGTGACCAATGCACAACCCTCCCGCATACTGCCGGTGTTTGGGATGACCGACGACACTCAACCCGATGCCGGCCTGCAAACGCCGATCCTGCGCCGGCGTCTGGGCCGTTTCGACTGGTTGATTGCCCATGCGGTCCGGGACGCGTCCTGGCTGGAGCAACTGGAGCGGCCGCAACAACTGCTCCAACCTCCCGCCCAGCCCCTGAAACGCCGCCCCGCCCCCGGCCAGGGCGTGGTCCGCGTTCGGTTCGAAGGCGATCCGCCCGCGGAAATGGCGGTCAAGCATGCCACGCCGCGAGGGCTGCTCGAGACCGTGAAGTGGACCTGGCGCGGGTCGCCGGGACGCCGCGCCTTCCACCTGGCACGGCGTCTTCAGGCGACGGGGTTTTTCACGGCGACTCCGATCGCCGCCGGGGAACGGCGGTCGTGGGGCGTGGTGCGCGAGTCGTTCCTGCTGACACGCTACCTGGCCGGCGCAACACCCCTGCACCTCGTCAACGCGCAATGCGCGGACCGCCAGCGCCGTCTTGGCATCGTCCGCAGCCTCGCGGTTCTCTATGCGGCCTTGCACGATGCCGGCTTCCATCACCAAGACCCCAGCCAGGCGAACTTCCTCCTCGTGCCGCAGTCTCCCGCCGGCGACGCGATTGCCCTGATCGACCTCGACGGACTGCGCCAACGCGCCCCCATCAGCCCGGCCGCCGCCGCGGCGGACTTGCGTCGGCTCCTGCGGCGGGGCCGGATCCCCCGGCGGGAACGCGCCTGGTTCCTGGCGGTTTACTCCCGGTCGCGAACGAAGCCGGTGGCGATGCGCCGGCTGTTGGATGCCATCGGCCCCCTGCCGCGCCAGCCCACCTTCCCGCATTGCGCGCTGAACGAACGCAGCCTCCCGGAAACGGCCCCGCCAGCGCCAAACCCGCACTCGGCACCCGCCGCCGGGCTGCCGTCGGCGGGACCTGGTCCGGGTGACCCGCCCCAACAACTGCGGCTGGGCAGCCTGCGCTGGCGCGTCCGCTCCTCCATGCTCACTCCGCCCGTCGAAACCATCCTCGCCGCGCCAGACCGGTTTCTCGAGGAGGCGCGCGTCCTGAAGCCCAGCCGCAGCGCGGCGGTCAGCGCAGGCGGCGGCCTGGTGCTGAAACGGCACAACCTGCGCAACTGGACGGATGCGGTGCTGGACCTGTTCCGCGGATCCAGGGCGCGGCGTTCCTTCGACAAGGCCTGCCACCTGGAACGCCGCGGCATCCCCACCGCACGGCCCGTCGCCATGGCCGACCAGCGGGTTGGATTCCTGCCGCTGCGCAGCTATTTCCTGATGGACGAAATCACCGGCGCCGTGCCCCTGGGCCGGTGGAACGGCGACAAACGCGCGGCGTGCCGGGCCGTCGCGGAGCTGCTGGCCCGCCTGCACCGCGCGGGCTTCACCCACCGCGACCTCAAAGGCGCCAACATCCTCTTCAACGCCGCCGGCCAGCCGCATCTCATCGACCTCGATGGCTTGCGCCGCGTCCGCCACGTGTCGGACGCGCGCGCGGCCGGCGACCTGGCGCGCCTGGCGCAGGACGCGCCGGACTGGCAGTGGCGGCTCACCCGTGCCGACCGCGCCCGCTTCCTGTGCGATTACTGCGCCGCCCGTGGGCTTCCGGACTGGCGTTGGTGGTGGCGGGCGATCGCGACACGCAGCCGGACCGGGTGAGCGGACGTTCGCTGTGCGATCCTCGTCCCCCGGCCGGTCCGGGGTGTTGTCGCGTGTTCAACCCCTGGACTCTCCCTCGGAGCCCTGAACCGCCCGGAACCCCGCCAGGCCGGCCGGCATCGCGGCTTACGCGCTGCCCGGCTCCGGCCCGGAGGCCGGCTCCGGCCCGGAGGCCGGCTCCGGCCCGGAGGCCGGCTCCGGCCCGGGTGTCTCCGGGGCCGCGTCTTCGGCGGAGGAAGCGGGTGCGGGTGGGGGGTCTTCCGGGGCTGCGTTTTCGACGACGGCGTGGTCCTCGAGGAAGTCGATCACTTTCTCGTGGACGATCTGCTGGACGACTTCGGCGAGGCCGTCCCGTTTTTCGAGTTCCTTGAGGAACTTGGCGGGGGGCATTTTGTAGGTCTGGGCGAGCGTGACGACGCGGGCGTTGATGTCCGTTTGTTCGGCGCGGATGCCCTCCTTGGCGGCGATGCGTTGGAAGAGGAAGGCGATCTTGACGCGTTCCTTGGCGCTTTGGTTGGCGGCGGAATAGATTTGGTCCTTCTGCTGTTCGAGCAGGTCGGGGGAGATGCCGCGCTGCTGGTTTTCGCTCACGATGTCGTAAACGACGTTGCGGGTTTCGTGTTGGACCATGACGTCCGGCAGATCGAAATACACGCGGTTCAGCAGGGCGCGCACGATCTGGTTGCGGATCGAGCGCTTGTTCTTTGTGTTCAGCTCGTTTTGCAGGTCCTGCCGCACCCCCTCGCGCAGCTTCTCGAACGTTTCCGCGCCGAATTTGAGGGCGAGCGCGTCGTCCAGCTCGGGCAGCCGCCGCGCTTTCACTCCGGCCACGTCGACCTGGTATTCGCCCTTCTTGCCGGCGAGCTGCCGGGTGACGAAGTCGGGCGGGAACTCGACGGTGACGGTCCGATGATCGCCTGCCTTGGCTCCCACCAGCTGCATGGCAAAGCCCGGAATGAACGAATCGGGCTTCACCTCCACCCAGAACTGCTTCTGCGCGTTCAACCCCCGCGCCGTGGGGGCGGTCTCGATCATCGGCTTGCCGTCGCAAGCGCCCGTGTAGTTCACCACCGCAAAATCGCCCGCCGCCACCTCGCGGTCGACGGTTTCGAAATCGGCCGCCTGCGCGCGCAGGACTTCAAGCGCCTTCCGGATGTCCTCCTCGGATACCGCCCGCTGCTCGCGCCGTGCGGGCAGGCCGCGATACTCGGGTAGCTCGAATTCGGGTGCGGTTTCCATGTTGGCCACGAAGACGAGAGGCTGGTTTTTGCCGAACTGAACCTCTTCGATGTCCGGCTGCCCGAGCACGTCGAGGTGGTGGTCCTTGACCGCCTGGCGGTAGGCGTCGCTGATCAGCTTGGTCCTGACCTGCTTGGCAATGTCCTCCTCGTACTGCTTGATCACCATCGCCGCCGGCGCCTTGCCCGGTCGAAACCCAGGCATCGATGCGTGCTTGCAGAAATCCCTGGTCACCTCCTCAAAGGTTTTGTCCACCGCTTCGACCGGCACTTCGAACCGTGCCTGCTTCTTGCAGGGCGAGAGGCTGTTAATCGTCACATTCACTGGCGATACCTTTCCGTCATTGTCCAATCCCTCAGACCGGGACGTCTGCGTCCACCGGGCCACACCACGGTGCTCACTGGCCGCCGGGTCACGCCGGCACCTGCAACGCGGCAAGCCTGGAAACCTAAAAAGCGCCCGACGCACCGTCAAGCCTTGCTTTCGCCCTTTCACCCTTGACCAGGCGGTCGCGCGGTCGCGCCAGGACGCGCGCGCCGCGCGTCCGGTGCATCCGCGGGTTGTGGGTGCGCGGAAACGCCCGGTGAGGGCTCCGCGCCTGCACCCCGCCGCGAAGCTTGCCCTGAAGGGCGCGTGTCCGGCTTCCATCACCGATGAATGGAGGGACGCCAAACGCGGTCCAATCCGGCATGATGAATGCCGCCGACCCTCCCCCGACCCCCGAAAACCCTGTGCGGTTCGCCCCGTCACCACCGGCGCGGCATGCAGGCTGCGCACGGCGCGCGGATCCGGTCCCGGCCTCGCGCCGGGCGTTTTTGAAGGCGTCGGCCCTGCTGGCGGGCGCGGCGACGCTGGGGGAAGTGCCGCTGGCCCGCGGCGCGCACGCGCGCGGAGACGGCACAATCCGGGTCGGGCTGATCGGCTGCGGCGGCCGGGGGACGCAGGCGGCCATCAACGCGATGAACGCCGGGCCCGATGTCCGCCTGGTGGCGATGGCGGATCTGTTTCCCGACTGGCTGGAAGCGAGCCGGCAGCGGCTCCGGGCGGCCAAGCCGGAGCAGGTCCGCGTGGACGACGACCATTGTTTTTCCGGGTTCGACGCCTACCGCCAGCTGCTCGGCAGCAGGGTGGACGTCGTCCTGATCACGCCGGCGTCCCATTTCATCCCGGCAATCTTCGAAGCGGCTGTCGCGGCGGGCAAACACGTGTTTTGCGAGAAGCCGCATGGGATTGACGTGCCCGGCTTGAAGGTGTCGATGGCGGCGTGTGAGGCGGCGAAGGCCAAGGGGCTGAGCGTGGTGTCGGGGTTGTGTTGGCGCTATGATCCGGGGGTGCGGGAAACCATGAAACGGGTGCGGGACGGGGCGATTGGCGAGATGGTCGCCGTCCAGGAGAATTACGTGGGCCGGCCTTACATCGTGCGGGAACGGCAGCCGGGCTGGAGCGAGCTGGAATACCAGATGCGCAACTGGTATCATTTCAACTGGCTGTCGGGCGACCAGACCGCGCAGCAGCTGGTCCACAGCCTCGACAAGGCGTCCTGGGCCATGGGCGACCGTCCGCCGCACAAGGCGTGGGGGCTGGGCGGGCGCCAGACGTGCGTGGCGCCGCAGTTTGGCGACCAGTTCGACCACCAGGCGGTCGTGTTCGAATACGCCAACGGCGTCCGCGTGTTTGGCCTGACGCGCGACCAGCCCGAGTGCTACAACAACACGTCGGATGTCTTCTTCGGCACCAAGGGGCGCTGCGATCTGTTGAACTACCGGATCGAGGGTGAGACAAACTGGCGTTACGAGAAGCCGCGCGAAAACATGTACGACCTCGAGCACCGGGAACTGTTCGACGCGATCCGCTCCGGGCGGCCCCTCCACAACGGCGATTACATGTGCCTCAGCAGCGCGCTCGGCATCATGGCCCAAATCGCCTGCTATTCCGGCAACCTCGTCACCTGGGACGAACTCATGCGCTCCCGACGCTCCTTCGCCCTGCCCCGCTACGCCTGGGACGCCAACCCCCCCGTCAAACCCGGCCCGGACGGCCGCTATCCCGCCGCCATGCAGGGCCTGGCCGAACTCGAGCGCTGGCAACTCTAGCAAGCCCCCATCTCCGCCGCGGGGACGGGGCTTCCTTGAGACAGAAACTGGGAGGAACATCGAACGCCGAACACCGAACACCCAACATCGAATGGCGCTGACGCGCACGCCATGCGCCGGAGCCAATGAGCAACCAGTGAAGTTTCTGGAGAGCCGGGGGCAGACTGCTCGAGGCACGCATGAGCCGCAAGCCGGCAATGTTCACCCAGGCCGCTGCGGGTCCATGTGCGGCTCGCTCCTCAATCGCCGCCGCGCAGCAGCGACAACCTGGAAATTGAAAATTTAGAATTGAGAATTATGAATTGGAAATTGAAAATTGGAAATTGAAAATTTGCTCCCATGCACGACTCTCTTCCCCTGACCCGTCGCCAGTTCCTGCACACCACCGCCGCCCTGGCCGTGGGCGCCACGCAGCACGCCCTTTCGGCCGGAGCCTCCGCGGCGCCCGCGCCGGCGCCTGCCGGCCCGTGGCAGATTGGCTGCTACACGCGTCCGTTTGATCAGTTCGAGTATCGAGTGGCGCTGGATGCGATCGCGGAAGCGGGGTTCAAGCACGTGGGGCTGATGACGGCCAAAGGGAAACACTGGATCATGGTCGGCGTCGACACGCCGCTGGAGGAGGCCGCCACCATTGGCGCCGAGGTGAAACGGCGCGGCCTGAAGGCGGTGTCGCTTTACGGCGGCGATTTCCCGGTGGCCACATCGGTGGCGGCGGGGATTGCCGGGCTGAAGAAGCTGATCGACAACTGCGTCGCGTGCGGCGCGGGCAACCTGATGGTGGGCGGCACCGGGAACGCGGCGCTGCAATCGGCCTATTACAAAGTGGTCGCCGAGTGCTGCGCCTATGCCGCGGAAAAGGGCGTCGGCCTGAGCGTCAAGCCGCACGGCGGCTTGAATGCGACCGGACCCCAATGCCGCAAGCTCATCGAGCAGGTCGGCCGCAAGAACTTCCGGCTCTGGTATGATCCGGGAAACATCTACTACTACTCGGACGGCCGCCTCGACCCCGTGGCGGACGCCGCCACCGTCGACGGGCTCGTGGTCGGGATGAGCGTCAAGGATTACCGGCACCCGAAGGACGTGATGGTGACGCCGGGCACCGGGCAGGTGGATTTCCCGAAGGTGCTCGCGCGCCTGCGGCAGGGGGGGTTCGCGCGCGGCCCGCTGGTGGTCGAGTGCCTGGCCCCGGGCGACCTGAACCGGATCAAGGCCGAGGCGCGGAAAGCCCGCCGGTTTCTCGAGGAACTCACCCGTTAGGGACGCGTTTTTCCCAACCGCCCGCCGTCTCCCCCGGCGCCCGGACCTCGGCGAGCCGCGAAGCGGTTCCGCATCCACCGGGACGGCGCGCCGCCCCGGAGCGCGGGCTTCAGCCCGCATCGAGCATCGAAGATTCATGGTCCAATCCACGGGCGCTTTTCGGAGGTGTCGCTTTCGCATGAGCCGCGAGAACGTCCCGGCGCCGCCGCGGGAGGTTGGCATTCGCGCTCGACAGGCCGGTTGTGTTTGGCTTAAACCAACGGGCCAGCGAAGCTATGCACATACAACTCAGCTGGACGGACTACCTCATCCTGTTCGTTTATTTTGCCTTTGTGATCGGCATCGGCTGGGCGCTCAAACGCCGGATGAAAGGGAGCAACGACTTCTTCATGTCGGGGCGCTCGATTCCCGCGTGGGTGACCGGGCTGGCGTTTCTCTCGGCAAATCTCGGCGCCCAGGAAGTCATCGGCATGGCCGCCAGCGGCGCCAAGTACGGCATCATGACCAGCCATTTTTACTGGGTGGGCGCGATCCCGGCCATGGTGTTTCTGGCGATTTTCATGATGCCCTTCTACTACGGGTCCAAGGCGCGGTCGGTTCCCGAATACCTGCGGCTGCGGTTTGACGAAAAGACGCGCGGGTTCAACGCGATCTCCTTTGCCGCCATGACGGTGTTCTCGTCCGGCATTTCGCTGCACGCGCTGGCGAAGCTGCTCGAGACGCTGGTGGGCTGGGACTACGACGTCTGCATCTCCGTGTCCGCCTTCATCGTGCTGGTCTACATTTTTCTCGGCGGATTGACATCGGCCATTTACAATGAGGTGCTCCAGTTCTTCATGATCGTGCTCGGGTTCGCGCCGTTGGCGTTTCTGGCCCTGAAGGACGTGGGGGGCTGGGAGGGTCTGAAGCTGAAGCTGGCGCCGGTGGCGACCAGCCAGGGTTTTGCGGACGGCACCTGGTATGAGTCCTGGGCGCACATGGGCAGCCCCGCGGACAACCCGATGGGGATTGGCTGGTTCGGCATGGTGATGGGGCTCGGGTTCGTGCTCTCCTTCGGATACTGGTGCACGGATTTTCTCGTGGTCCAGCGGGCCATGGTCGCCAACTCGATGTCCGCCGCGCGGCGCACGCCCCTGATTGCGGCGGTGCCCAAGATGCTTTTCCCGGCGCTGGTGATTTTGCCCGGCATGGTGGCCATCGCGCTGCATCATGCCGGCGGCGGCCAGTTGCTGCCCATCGGCGCCGACGGCACGCCGGACTACAACATGACGATTCCGACGCTGCTGGGGAAGTATCTGCCCACCGGGCTGCTGGGCGTGGGGTTCACCGCCCTGATGGCGTCCTTCATGTCCGGCATGGCGGGCAATGTCACCGCCTTCAACACCGTGTGGACCTACGACATCTATCAGAGCTACATCGCCCCGAAGCGGACCGACAACCACTACCTCTGGATGGGCCGCATGGCAACCGTGTTCGGCATCCTCCTGAGCGTCGGCGCCGCCTACCTGGCGTCCAAGTTCAACAACATCATGGATATGCTCCAGCTGGTGTTCGGCTTCGTGAATGCGCCGCTGTTTGCCACGTTCCTGCTGGGCATGTTCTGGCGGCGCGCCACCGGCCACGGCGCCTTCTTCGGCCTGCTGGGCGGCACCCTCGCCGCCATGCTGTTCCACGGCCTCGCCCATACCAGGGGCGCCCTGGCCGGCATCAAAGGTTCCTGGATTTCCCCCCGGTTCGAGTTCGCCAGCGAGATGAGCCAGAACTTCTGGATGGCCATCGTCGCCTTCACCGCCTGCCTGCTGCTCACCATCGTCATCTCCCTCGCCACCCGGCAAACCAAAACCCCCGACGAACTCAAAGGCCTCGTGTATTCGCTGACCCCAAAACTGAAGTCCGAAGACGAGCCGTGGTATCAACGCCCCGTCACCGTGGGCGTGATCGTGATGGGCGTGGCCGTGCTCTTGAACCTCCTGTTCTGGTAACCCTGCAATCGCGCTGACTGTTATGAACTTTGACCTGCGACTGCCCATCGGACTGTTGTTCACCTTCTACGGGGTGGTGCTCGTGATCGTGGGATTGACCACCGACAAGGAACTCTACGAACGCTCCCTCGGGATCAATATCAACATCATCTGGGGCCTCGTCCTGTTTGTCTTTGGCGCCACCATGCTGCTGCTCTCCCTCAAATCCGCCCGGCGCCCCCCTCCGCCGCCGGATTCGCGTCCGCCGCATTGAGCCCCCCGCTCCAAACGCGTCGCGGACTCGACACCTGCGTCGCGTTCGCCCAAAGCAGGCCGTGCCGCACGTCCCGCCTCTTGATCCCCCGACCGCGGCGGCGCATCGCGGGCCGACGAACCCCTGCCCTTCCTCCGGCTGGCCATTCCCCGCGGCAAACGGAATCCGCAGCGGGCCATGAGATTCCCGGGGACAGTCGGCGACAGGATGCTTGCCGAGGATTCTGGTTTGACCTGGCCGGGCGGCCGGGCTTGAATCGGCCCGAACAACGGGCCATGGAGTGTGCCCGGCCGCATTGCGGCGAACCGCCCGGTCTGCCGGTGTGCCGGCACGGGGGGAACGACTCCTGCCGGTGAACCTTTGAACTGTGGCAACAAGTCTATGAGCAAAATTCAAACAGTGAGCGCCCTGGAAATCCTCGATTCGCGGGGCAATCCGACGGTGTCGGTGACGGTGACCCTGAACAACGGCATCACCGCCTCGGCGGGCGTGCCGTCGGGCGCGTCGACGGGCATCAAGGAAGCCGTGGAACTGCGGGACGGCGACGCGAAGCGTTACGGGGGCAAGGGGGTTCAGAAGGCCGTGGCCAACGTCAACAAGGTGATTGCGCCGAAACTCAAGGGCAAGCGCCCGGCCGATCAAAAGGCCATCGACGACCTCATGCGCTCGATGGACGGCACCGAAACGAAATCCAAACTGGGCGCCAACGCGATCCTGGGCGTGTCGATGGCGGTCTGCCGGGCGGCGGCGCTCGACGCGGACCTGCCCCTCTATGTCTACTTGCGGCAGTTGCACCGGGGCCGAGCCGGGTATGTGTTGCCCGCCCCGATGATGAACGTGGTCAACGGCGGCGCGCACGCCACCAACAACGTGGACTTCCAGGAATTCATGCTCTTCCCCATCGGCGCCCCCAGCTTCGCGGAGGCCCTCCGCTACGGGGCCGAAACCTTCCACACCCTGAAAAAACTCCTCCAGAAGCGCGGGCTGGTGACCGCCGTGGGCGACGAGGGCGGTTTCGCGCCGAACCTGAAGACGAACACCGAGGCGGTGGACGTGATTCTCGAAGCGATCCGGGCCGCCGGCTACAAACCGGGCAACGACATCGCCATCGCGCTCGACCCGGCCGCGAGCGAACTCTATGACGCCGGCGAATACGTCATGAAAAAATCGGACGGTTCGCGCAAGAGCCCGGCCGACATGGTGACGCTCTGGGGCGAGTGGGTGACGCGCTACCCCATCGTGTCCCTCGAAGACGGCATGGGCGAGGAAGACCGCGACGGCTGGCTGGCGCTGACGAAGGCCCTGGGCAAGAAGCTCCAGCTCGTCGGCGACGACCTGTTCGTGACCAATCCGAAAATCTTCGCCGACGGCATCCGCGACGGCATGGCCAATGCCATCCTCATCAAACTCAACCAGATCGGCACCGTGTCCGAAACACTCGAAACGGTCGCGCTCGCCCAAAAGTCCGGCTACGCGGCCGTCATCTCCCATCGCTCCGGCGAAACCGAAGACGCCTTCATCGCCGACCTCGCAGTGGGCACCGGGGCGGGCCAGATCAAAACCGGCTCCGCGTGCCGTTCGGAGCGGATCGCAAAATACAACCGCCTCCTGGCCATCGAAAAGGAACTCGGCAAGCGAGCGCGCTACGGCGGCGCCACGTTCAAGGCGGGAACCGCCTGAGAACGCCGCATCGGAGCCGGCTGCGGCGACCGCACCGAGCTATAACACCGGCGCTTCATTGTAGTGGAGCGCCGGAGCCCCGTGGGTACGATGGAAAGCGATGACAACATTCGTGCTCATCAATAATGTCAGCCTCAGCCTGCTCATGATTGTGAAGGGAGTTCGGGGTCAGCCCTTGAAATAGCACTTTACTG
>JAFGQR010000170.1 GCA_016935555.1 Verrucomicrobiota bacterium | reverse complement strand
TATTCCGAGCTGCCTTCGTGCAACCGATAGTTGGAGTTGGCCTTGATCAACCCCACCAGCATGGAAACGATACTCCAGATACGATTACGATTAGGATTACGAAAAGCCAGAAGGAAAAAGCTGAGATGCGCACCCCGCCGCGGGCGCCGAGCCTCGGACGAACGCAGGACGAACCCCCGGCATCCCGCATCGGCCCTCGGGAGCGGGCAGGCGCGCCGGACCGTGCCCGGCGGCGCGGGGCAGTGGCTGGTTTTACGCCGCGGCGGCCTGCCGGGGCAGACGGGCTTGGGGAATGGTCAGCGGAGGAGGTTGGCGAGGTTGAGGTCGAAGATGAGCTGGAGGCCGGTAAGGAACGTCAGCGCATACACCAGGCGCAAAAAGAGCGTTTCGGAGAATCGCCGGTTCAGCCAGACCCCCAGCCAGACGCCCAACGGCACCAGCGGCGAATACCCGAGCCCGGTCAGCAGGGTGTCGCGCGTGATGATGCCCTGCCAGGCGAAGAACGGCATTTTGATCCAGTTGACCCACGCGAAGACGGCGACGGTGGTGCCGACGTAAATCTCCTTGGGCATGCGCTGCGGGATGAGGAACATGGCCACCAGGGGGCCGGCGCCGTGGGCGAAGGTCGAGGTGATCCCGGCCCCGATGCCGCACGGGATGCCCAGGGTGTGGCTCGGCGCAAAGGCGCCCTCGGCGGCGAAGATTTTTTCCTTGGCGAGTTGAAAGAGGACGAAGGCGACCGCCAGCAGGCCGATGGCGAGGTTGAGCTGGCGCGGGGAGAAACGGCCCACCAGGTGCACCCCGACGATCACCCCGAGCACAACGCCGGGCAGGAGGTATTTGAGGTTGGCCAGCCGCCACTTGCCCCAGTAAGGGTACAGGGAAAACGCGTCGCCCAGGCACAGCAACGGCAGCAGCGTGCCAATGGCGAACGTGGGCTCCTTCCCGATCATGCCAAAGGCCAGCACGCAAATCGGCGTCGTCAACATCCCCAGGCCGCCCCCGAACCCGGCCTTCGAGAGTCCGAGAAACAACACGCCGAACCCGGCGATCAGGATCGTCGTCAGTTCCGACACCGGGCTGGATGAACCTCGTCGGTCCGCAATGGGTTGTGCATCGGCGCGACTTTACGCAACACGGGCGCCCGTGTCAGCGGTCAAGTCCCGAAAATCAGGCGTCGCGCGGCGGCGTTGGGGACATCAGCAGGCGCGCGACGTCGGCGGGAGCGACGCGTTGTTCCTGGCGGGTGGCGAGGCATTTGACGCGGGCCAGGAGATTGCCGGCGGGGGCGCGTTCGAGGGTGACGGTGTGGGCGGCGCCGAGGTCGAGGGCGCGTTTGAATTGTTTGTCGGGTTTGGAGGGCGTCAGGGCGAAGTCGACGCGGCAGCCGGCGTCGCGGAGCTGCTGGGTGAGGTTGAGCGTCTCGGGGCGGAGGGATTCGTCCTGGATGATGCAGACCGCATCGAGGAGGGCATGGGATGCGGGGAGCCGGCCGGAGGCTTTGAGGAGTTCGGTGAGGACGACATCGCCCATGCCGAAGCCCAGGGCCGGCAGGTCGACGCGGTTGCCGCTGATCAATTTGACCAGGTTGTCGTAACGCCCGCCTCCCGCGATGGCGCGCAACCGGCCCCGGCGGTCGAACGCTTCGAAGACGGCGCCCGTGTAATAGGCGAGGCCGCGAATCACATGGTAGTCCAGTTTCACGTAGTCGCCCATGCCGCGCGCGGCGAGGTTGTCCAGGATGATTTGGAGTTCGGCGGTGGGCTGCCCGGCGCGGATGAAGGCGGACACGGCTTCCAGGGAGAACCCGAGGGCGGTGAGTTTTTTGTCCGTGGCGTCCGGCGTGTCGCGTTCGAGCTTGTCGACGGTTTGGAAGAAGTCGTATTCGCGGGCCGGGTCGCCATGGTGGCGGAGATAGAACTCGTGCCAGGCGTTGCGGCTGCTGAGGCGGATGACGAAATCCTCGGCGGTGAGGCCGAGGGCGCGCAGGGAATCGATGAGCAGGGCGATCAGCTCGGCGTCGGCGGCGACATCGGGTTCGCCGAGGATGTCGGCGTTGAACTGGAAGTGCTCGCGGAGGCGGCCTTTTTGCTGGCGCTCGTAGCGAAAGAGCTGGGGGATGGCGAACCATTTGATGGGTTTCTTGTAGGTGCGCTCGTGCGCGGCCACCATGCGGGCAAGCGTCGGGGTCATCTCGGGGCGCAACGCCACGGCGCGATCGCCCTTGTCGGTGAAATGGTAGAGCTGGCCGACGATTTCATCGCCGCTTTTGATCGTGAACAGTTCGAGCGGCTCCAGCGGCGGCCCGTCGTATTCGCGGAACCCGTAGCGCCGCGCGACGTCGCGCCATGTCTGGAACAGGCGCTGGCGCAGGTCCGCGCTCCACAGGTCCGCGTGCGGGAGCGGTTCGGGATAAAAATCTCTGAAACCCGGGAGTCGTTCCATAATGGAGGTGAGGTGACGTCCGGCGCACGGGCGCCCGCCCGGCCCGTGCAGGGGCCGCGCTGAAAATCCGCGTTCGCCTCCGGGATCAGGTGCCCGGAGCGTCGCCATCGCACCGGTTCGGGCGCTGGCGCCGGCTACGTGGGGTCTTCGGTCGTCGGGGCATTCGCATTGGCGGCCGCGATGGCTTCGGGCGTCAGCTTCAGGACGTCTTCGCGCATCTCCTTGCCGGGTTTGAACTTGACCACGGCCCGCTGCGGGATCGGCACGTCGGTGCCGGGATTGTTGGGATTGCGCCCGACGCGGGCCTTGCGGACTTTGACTTCGAACACGCCGAAGTTGCGCAATTCGACTTTTTCGCCCCTGGCCAGCGCCCCGGCAATGTAATCCAACGTTTTCTGAATCACTTCCAACACCTGCTGCTGCGCCAGGTCGGTTTCGTTGCTTATGCGAATCACAAGGTTACGCTTAGTCATAAATCACTTCGCTTCTTGTTTTCACGCTCATGTCGCCCAATCACCTGCTCACTCGTTCCGGGTATACGCCCCGGCGCTCCGCCGGTCAAGCGCCGATTCGCAGATTTCAAGCCCGCGCCGCGAACCGAACCCCCGCCGCCATAGGGATTAACAGCATAGCGGGGAGGAGTTGCATGAACCGTGCCACAACTGCCCCCGCAGAAACACTCAAACGGCAGAAAACCTGTCGAGAACAGGGCTGGAACGTCCCCGCCGGGGAAACGAACACCGAACGCCCGACACGGCAATTGAAAATTGAAAATTGAAAATTGAGAATTAAGGGTCCCGTGGGTCCCTATTCTGCTGCGCCTCACGCTTCGCCGAAGCATGAAAGCTCGCATTTCACAGTCCGAGCATCGAAGGCCGGGTGCCGGTGCCCTGCTCGAGGGCCGCAGCCTGGCATCCGGCAGCGGGCAGTCCGTCCGTCCGTCGCAACCGCCACTGTCCATGGTTGCGCACCCCCGCTTGAACGGCGCGTTTTCCGAAGATTGACTTTGTTTTTGCCCGGTGCTGGATTAGTGGTGAAGTTGTTTAGGGACGGGCGCTTAGGTTCTGAGTTGTAACACGACGATGTGCCCTTGCGTGAGAGGTTCGCTCGCAATCCGGGCAAGGACGGTAGTGTGCCTGCGCAGCGCCCCGGGGAGCATCCCGAAGGCGCCATCGGCTGTCGATCCCGTGGCCTGACTTCGTGGGCGGAACTCAGAGGTCGGACCTTGGAGGTCAGGGGTCAAAGGGCGGGGCCGAGCATCGCGCTTGAAATTTGGGATTGAAATGAGGAGGTCACGCCGGGCAGAAGGAAGGCCGATGATTCGCGATGACAGGATGAGTTGCGTTTCGAGGCGGCGCGCGCATGCGGGCGTCCTGGGGCGTCATGGGTGGTGGCTGGGGGCCGGGGCTGCGGCGCTGGCGCTGGCCGGGATCGCCCTGGGCTACCGGCTCCAGGGCCCCACGGCAACGGTTCTGCTGGCCAGGAACGCGCCGGAATCCACGGCAGCCGCCCCGCAGCATCGGCCGGAGGCGGACACGGGATTTGACGCGGCCGGGGTGCTGATGGACCGGAGCTGCCTTGACAGCATCGCCCAACAAGCGGCAGCGGCCTTGGGCCGGCCGGTGGCAAGGATGCGACTCCAGGAGATTGCCGCTCCTGCCGCAGCCCGGGCCCATGGAATCCTCCGCCTCCGCCTCAGCGCGGGCGATGCCGAACAGACGGTGGGGCTGGCCAATGCCTGCGCGGAGGAAGCGGTCCGGGTGGTGACGGACTGGCGCCGGCGGCAGCTGGAGGACGTCAAGCACCAGGCGGGCCGGCGCCTGGCGGCGCTGGACCGGGAGTTGGAGGCGACCAGCAGCGCGCTGCTCCATTTGCAGCAGGACGCCGGCGGCGTGCCGTTCGACCAGACGCCCGTCGATTTCATCCGCAGCAGGACGGAGATGGACGCCAAGGTGCAGGCGCTCGGCCTGGAATTGGCCGACCTGGACCGCCGCGCCGACGGTCTGCAGACGGAGATTCAGCGGCTTGCGCCCGACATGGTCAAGGCGCGCGAGGCGCTGGCCCAGGCGCGCACGCGCTTCACCGAGCAGCATCCCAGAGTCATCGAACTGCGGGCGGCGCTGGCGGCATTGGAGACGCGTCTGATGGAACACCGCTTGCCCGAGGAACCGGACGTGGTGGCGTGGGGCAGCCCGGTGGCGATGACGTTGCATGCCCAGCTGACGGATTTGCGCCGGCAGAAGGTCTCGTTGCTCCAGCAATTGGAGACGCTCACCGTCCGGGGCTGCCGCGCCGGGGCCGGCCTCGGCCAGTTGCCGGCCAGGCACGCCGCGTACGTCCGCCTCCAGTCGAAATACGACGCCTTGAAAAAGGAGCAGCTCGCCCTCGCGAGCCGGCAACAGCACCTCGAGTCGCAGCAGGAACTCGCCCCGCTGCAGATCGTCCGCCGGGCCGAGATCCGAAGTTTGGACGACGCGGACAGGCATCGCGCCGCGCTGGCCTTGGGGGGTGTTGGGGGGCTGCTGGGGCTTCTGATGGGCGCCGGCGGGATTTTGCTGCTTGAGGCAGCCGACGGCCGGGTTCGCCGCGCGGAAGACCTGGCGGAAGCCACGGGCCTGCCGGTCCTGGGCACGCTGGACGACTTGCACCGCATGGACAGCCGTCAGCAGCTGCTGTGGGCCCTGCACACCCTCACCATGATCCGCAGCCGGATTCCATCGCGGTCGGCGGGCGGACTCGTGTGGGGCGTGGCTTCGCTGAAAGCGGGCGAGGGCCGCTCGACGCTGATCCGGTTGCTGGCGAAAGCCGCCGCCACCCAGGGTTTGAAGGTGCTGACCGTCGAACAAGGCGGCCCAGGCCGCGCGCACGCCCGCGTGACCGGCGAATCGCCCGGGGAAAACCCGCTGCCGAACCCCATCGAGGAGGTTTTTGGAAAACCGAGTCCCCTCCCCTCCCCTCTCCCGGCCGGCGAGCCCAAGGACGCTTTTGGGGAGGCGGAGGCGGGTCAGTGGCCTTCGCGCGGGTCGGTGGATTCCGAGGGGGCGGCCGGGCGTGGAACCGACAATGCGCCTGAAGGGTTGTTGCCGAAGGCGGGGGCGTTGCAGCATTTGACGTGGGACATGGCCTTGCGCGACCGGTGGCCGCAGGCTTTGGCGGAGTGGTCGGAACGGGACCGGTGCCTGGTGCTGGTCGAGTTGCCGCCGCTGTCCACGCCGGAGGCCTTTGTCATGGCCGGAAAGGTCCCCCATCTGCTTTGGGTGACCCGCAGGCATGCCATTCGGCAAGCCGAACTGCGTTCTCATATGAAAGTGTTGCGTCGGCTCGAAACCTGCTGGCTGGGAGCTGTGTTCAACCGTGCACGAACGGCTTGGCGACCCGGGTTTCATCCCGGGGTGGCCGGCTTGATCTTGTGGACCGCGGCATTGGCCTGGCCGCTGCGCGCGCCGGCTGCGCCGCAGGAAACTCAACCCGGGCCGGAGGCGCCGGCGAACGCAGCGCCAACCGAATTGGCGGGGAGTTTCACCATTTCAGGCCCGCATCAACTGGCCGACTGGCAGAAACGCCTCACGCTGGGTCCGGGCGACACGTTCAACATCCAGCTCTACGAGCAGCCCGACACAATCAAGGCGGGCCTGTTCATCGGCCCGGACGGGCGCCTCAGTTACCTGGAGGCGCGAGATGTCGTGGCGGCAGGGCTGACGGTGGACGAGCTGCGGACCAAGCTGGAGGAGGTGCTGGGGAAATACCGGTTGTCGCCGCGTGTCATCATTTATCCCGTCACCTATGCCAGCAAGAAGTATTACCTGCTGGGGCATGTGAACCGCAAAGGCCTGTTCCCGCTGGACCGCCCGGTCACCATCATCGAAGCCATCGCCCAGGCGGGCGGGTTCGTGATCAGCCAGCAACACCGCCATACGCTGGTCCAGGCGGACATGGGACGCAGTTTCCTGGTGCGCCGGGGCGCCGACGGCAAGTTCGGACGCGTCGGGGTGGATTTCGAGGGTTTGTTTCAGCGGGGGGATTTGAGTCAGAACCTGGCTCTGGCTCCCGACGATTACCTGTTTTTCCCGCCGATCGACCTGCAAGAGGTGTATGTGCTGGGCGCGGTCGCCAGACCCGGCCTGACGCCCTACACGAAGGACATGACCGTTCTGGGCGCGATCGTGGCGCACGGCGGGTTTGCCCCGCGCGCCTACAGGAGCAGGGTGCTGGTGGTGCGCGGCTCGCTGAACCGGCCGCAGACCTTTGTCGTGGATACCGCCGACATCCTGGCGGCACGGGCGCCGGACTTTGCGCTGAGCAATCGCGACATTGTGTTTGTGCACCGGCGGCCGTTTGCGAAGGCGGAGGAACTGCTGGAAGGCGTGCTGCTGACGTTCGCGCGATCGTTCGCCACGGCCTACGCGCAATACCAAATCGATCCGCTGATCACCGATCCGTGGGTTGAATGAACCGGAACCGCCCAGGCCAGCCGCTCATGAACCCCAACCCAAGACCCGCCCCGTCGCGTCGCTTGCCGGCCGGCCCCCGAGGAGCTGCCATGAATGTCAAACGCTTCATGCTGGCCGCGTGCGCCTGCTGTCTGGTGGCGGGCTGCAAGAGCTACGGCCCACAGTTCGATGCGCGCCAGGACACGGCCGCGCAGGCCAACCAGGGCATTGCCACCTCCCGACACCCCGACCCGGTGGACCTGGAAGAGAGTTTGTTCGCGTCGGTCAACTCCACCAATGAAATCCGCCCCGATTGGTTGAAACCGCCCCCGGATTTCTTCACGCTCGGCCCGGGGGACACGATCGAGATCGAGGTGCTCGGCGAGGCGAACTCCGCGGTGACGGCGCTGGTGGGACCGGACGGCAGGATTTATTACAGTTTGCTCCCGGGACTGTTCGTGTGGGGGCGGACCCTGGGCCAGGCGCGCGACCTGCTCGAGCAGGAGCTGGGCAAGTTCCTCCGGGTCAAACCCGCGGTGGCCGTCACGCTGCGGTCCGTCGCCAGCAAACGCATCTGGGTTCTGGGCAGCGTCCAAGCGCCCGGCGTCTATTCGCTGGCCACCCCGATGACGCTGCTCGAAGTGCTCGCCGCCGCCGGCGGCACCGCCGCCGCGCCCGGGGCAAAATCGGGCCTGCCCGACCTTCTGAACAGCTTCCTGCTGCGCGAGGGCCGGCTGGTGAAGGTGGATTTTCACCGGCTGCTCAGCCAGGGCGACCTCAGCCAGAACCTTTATGTGCAGCCCGACGACTTCCTCTACCTGCGGTCGGCCACGGTGCGGAACATCTACGTGCTCGGCGCCGTCGGAGCCCCCACCATCGTCCCGTATGCCGACGGCACGACGCTGGTTTCCGCCATCGCGGGCGCGGGCGGCACGCTCCCCTACGCGCGCGGGTCGCACGTGGCCATCGTTCGCGGGTCCATTGCGCATCCGAGGATCGCGTTTGTGAATTACCGGGCGATCACACGCGGCGACCAGGCGGACGTGAGGCTCGAGCCTGGCGACATTGTTTACGTGTCGTTTGTGTTCTACCAGCACGCGGCGGTCTTTGCCGAGCAGGTCGTCAACCAGTTCGCGCGGTCCATCGCCGCCAACGAAGGCCAGCGCGCCGCCGGCGGCGCGGGCATCGGCGGGTCGATTTCCGTCAGCGGCCCCTGATGTTGCACGTTGAACGTTGAACGTTGAGCGTTGAACGTTGCTTTTGAGGTATTAACGTTCAACGTTCAACGCTCAACGTTCAACGTTCAACGCTCAACCAGAACCGGACTTGCGCTTGGCCGTGCGGAGACTAGCTGCAAATATCCGGATCAGTTCTTCGGTCTCGACCAGGG
>JAFGQR010000169.1 GCA_016935555.1 Verrucomicrobiota bacterium | reverse complement strand
GGGCGGGCAGGTGAGGGTCGGCGGTTGGGTGTCGCGAACCGTGACCGTCTGGGTGCATTGGGCGGTATTGCCGCTGCTGTCGGTCACGGTCCAAGTCACCGTCGTCGTTCCCAGCGCGAACGCAGCAGGCGCGTCGTTGCCCACCGTCGCCACCCCGCAGTTGTCCCCGGTGACGGGCGTTCCCAAGACCACGCCGCTGGCCTCGCACGCGCCCGGATCAGCGCCAACCGTCAGGTCATCCGGACAGCTGATGGTCGGGGCAACCGAGTCTTCGGGTCTGCCGGACACCTCGGCGGGGGCCGAGTCCCCGTCGTCGTCATAGGCGACCACGCGATAATAGTACAGAGTGCAAGGGTCGACAGGGTCGAACCATGTGGTGGTATTGGGCGCGAGGGTGCTGATCAGCGCAAAATTCTCGTTGTCAGTTGACCGCAGGACCTTGAATCCCTGTTCATCAGCGGAGTTGTCAGTCCAAGCCAGGTCGATTTCGTCTTCCCAGACGGCCGTGATGCGGAGGTCGCTGGGAGCAGCGGGCGGCATCGGAAGAGGCGTGGCGCTGACTTCGTCAGAATACGGGCTGTCGCCGGCCTCGTTGTAAGCCTGGACGACGTAGTAGTAGGTGGTGCCGTTTTCCAGGGGAGAGTCGACGTGGAATGTGTCTTGCACTCCATACAGGAAGAATTCGTAGGTGCCGCCGGAGACCGACGACCGGCCGAGGCGGTAGAACACATCCATGCCGTCGATGGCATCCCAGCTCACGGTGACCTGGCCGTCGCCGGCCACCGCCGTCAAATTTTCCGGGGCGGGCGGCGGCAGGAGGGTCCGGGCGGAGTCGACATTGGAATAATCGGACAAGCCGGCGGCATTGAACGCTTTGACGCGATAAGAATACTCGGTGTTATCCGTCAAGCCGGAGTCGTGGAACGCGGTGAGATTGGCGCCCAGGGTGGCGACTTCGGAGTAGGCCCCGCCACTCATGCTTCGTTCAATGATGAAGCCGATTTCGTTATTGGCGTTGTCGGTCCAACTCAGGTCGATCGCGGTCCCGGAAACCGTCGTGGCCACCAAGGCGCTGGGCACGGCGGGCGTTTGGGTCGGCGCATCCGGCTTGAGGAGGGTGAAGTGGTCCAGGGCGGTGCCGGCCGTGCCCACGAACGCGACGTCCAACCGGTCGTCCTGAACATCCAGCACGAGCGAGCCGAGTTCGTTCGTGGAGACGACCATCGCCGGGTGATTGAGCGGGCCGCCGGCCGTCTCACTGCCGGAACCGGCCACGACATAGACGGTGCCCAGCACGCCGGGAGGTTTTTGATACACTCCCGTGCCGTCTTCGCGCCCATCGCCGCCGTCCACCAGGTTGCCCACGGCGAAGGAGCTGGAATCTCCATAATGTCCATGGATCAGGAACGACCGTTCGTAGGATCGGCTGTGGCCGGACAACACCAGGTCCACGCCCGCACTCTCGAGGATAGGAAGCAGGTTCGCGCGCATCTGCTGCAACTCCGCTTCGGTGTCCGAGTCGTGACTGCCCTTCGAGTAAGGCGGGTGATGCCAGTAGGCGATCACCCACCGCAGCGTGTTCGCCGCCAAGTCGTTCTGGAGCCACGTCGCCATCGAACCTTCGTCGCCGCGGTCCGAACTCATGGAGTCCAGGCAGACGAAATGCACGTTGGCGCGGTTGAACGAGTAGTATTTCTCGGTGCCCGAGGCGGCACCGCCCGCCTGGCCGTTGGCCGGCAGGTCAAAGATGCTGAAATAGGGCAGGCTGGGAAGAGGATCGGCCGACCCCGCGGTGTCAAAATCGCCCAGCGCGGGCCAGAGAACCGTGTTCGGCAGCAGCGCGGGATACATGGCGAAGAGGGCGGCCTGGTATTCCGCATCGGAGCCGTTCAGGAACGCATTGTCGCCCAGCATCAGCCAGGTGTCTGCCGGCTGGCTCCCCGCGTAACTCAGATAACCGTCCCGAACCGCGGCGGCATTCGCGTCGGCGGCTCCCGAGTCGCCCAGCGCCCAGATCCGCATCGGCACAGTGGCACCGACACCCGGAGCCGTGTCAAAAAACTCGGTGTCCGTCCGCTCAAACCAGCGGCTTTCCGTTCCCACTTCGTAGTAATAACGCGTCGCCGGTGTGAGCGAAGCCAGGGCGGCGGCATGCTCGGTGACAGACGCCGGGTCCGAGGACTCGAGGTTCAGGTTGTAGGGGTCGGTTCCGTAGCGGACGCGGCTGTCCGACTCGCAGTCGGTTCGCCAGCGGATGACGATGCTGGTCGGGGTGCCCAGTTGCACATAGGGTCCGCGCACCAAGGCGGGCGGGTTGCGCACGGTGATGCTCACAGCTGCGGAGATGGTCGAGGCGCCCTCGTTGTCGTGCGCCACGGCGGTCAGCGCGTAGGTGCCCGTCCCGACATTGCCCCAGGTCAGCTCGTAGGGAGCGCTGTTGTCTTCGCCCAGCTTGGTGGCACCCTGGAAAAACTCCACGTTCGCGACCGTGCCGTCGCCATCGGCGGCGGTGGCGACGAGGTGAATGCTCGCGGGCGCTTCGAACGTGGCGCCATCCGCCGGGCTGGTCAGGGTGACGGTGGGCGGCAGGTTCTGCGGTTCATTGACCGTGATGGTGACGGCGTCTGAGGTCGTCGCGCCGCCGTCGTTGTCGTAGGCTTTCGCGGTGATCGCGTAGGTGCCTTGCAGCACGGCGGTCCACGTGAATTCATAGGGGCTGGCGGTGTCCGCACCCAGCAGCTCGCCGTTTTGATAAAACTCGACCTGCGTCACCGTGCCATCGGTGTCACTGGCGTTCGCGCTGACCGTCATGTCAGCCGGGGCAACGAAGGTGGCGCCGTTTTCGGGGCTGGTGACGTTGACGACCGGCGGCAGGTTGGCCGAGGTGGTGAACTTGCGGCGCGCGCTGGTGACGGTGTCGGTGCCGTCGCTGACGACGACATACCATTCGTAAGCCGTGGACGGCGCGAGGCCGGGCCAGGTTTGGGACACGGTGGATCCGGAGGGAACGTTCTCGTGGGTGCCGAGCACCACAAAGGGATCGCCCCCGACTTCCATGTCGTAAGGCAGGTCAAACTGGCTGTCGGTGTCGGTTTCCACCGTGTTGCGATAGGGGTTGATGGTGCGGACGCGGATGAGGTTTTGGCTGGGGGAGAACTCGAGGTAGCGCATCCAGCCGTCGCCGCCGTTGACGCGCGACTGGTAATCGGCCAGCACCGTGTAAACGGTGTTGCCATTGTAGTCGTCCTGGCGCCACGTCTCGCCGTGGTTGTGGCCGCAGAGCATCAGGAACAGGTTGGAATTGCCCTTCAACGCGTTGTAGGTCGCCTGGCCCTGCGTAGTCCACGTCGCCGGCGTGACGGCGTTGAGGAGGGAGTGGTTCAAAATGATCCCGCGCCGGGTGGGGTGACTCTGCAACAGGGTGTTGGCCCACTCCAGGACCGCCGCATCCGGCGCGGTGTCGTATTCCATCGAGATGACGATGAACTCCAGGCCGCTCGCGGTGAACAGGGAAAACAGGGAATAATGGTTGTCGTTGTTCTCCCCGTAGTGGCCGCCGTAATAGTCGCGCTCGCCGAAATGGCTTTCCCCAAAATACAGATTGAAGTTCGTGGTGGTTCCCGAGGGGTTGCCTCCGGGGTATTGGTCATGGTTGCCCACCGCCACGGCATAGGGCAACCCTTGGGCAAGCCCCGTGGTGACCGGATCTTCGAGCCGATACAACGCATTGGTGGCATTCCACCATTCCTTTGGATAAAGGTCGCCGTTTTGAGTGATGTCGCCCTCGTGCAACACAAACACAATGTTCCGGGCGGCACGATTGGCGATGATCCAGTCCGTTTGAGCATAAAACATCTCCGGCTTCCCCCCGTTCAGCTCAGAGGTGTAATATTGCGTGTCCGGAATCACCGCCAGCGTGAAATCCGGACCGCCCGGCGGCGGAGCCACCCGCCCGTAAAAGGTGACCGTCATGGGATCGCCATCCATGTGGGTGACCGTCGTGCTCAGCGCCGGCGGCCGGCTGATGTCGGTGGCGCCTCCGGCCGGCTCGTTCAACGTGACGGTGATGATCCGCTTCGTGCCGACGAGCTTGAGGTCAAAACTCAGGTCGGAACTGGTGGCCGACCCCTGGTGGACCTCGACCGCCAGCACGTTGTCGCCTTCGACCAGCAGCGCCGGGTTGACGCTGGCCGAATAAAACGTGCTTTCCTCGGGTGACCCGATCGTTGACGAAGCCATCGTGGTGTACAGGACAGTGCCCGAGGGCATGTTTTGGCGGGCCAGTTCGACGCCGTTCAAATACACCACCGCGCCGTCGTCCCTCAGCAGATTCAATGTCAGGGACCCATAGGCGGATGCGTCGCTGACGCTAAACACGCGCCGGAAATAGGTCGTGATATACTTGTTGTCCGATTTCGGGCCGTAGGACACCACGGTCGCCTCGTCGCCGTCCCCATAACCCAATTGCGCCGGGCCGGACGCCCACCCGGAATCGTCAAAAGTCGGCGCCGTCCAGGTAGTGCCCTGGTTGGAGCCGTCATCGAGGTACTTCCACACAGCTCCATTGGGCACCAATGTGATCGGCGCAGGCCCCAACACCCACAACGGCCCGTTGACAAGCGTGCCGTCCACGTTGTTGCCGGAGCTGTCCGGCGCCGTGATGCCGGTGCGTTCGCCCAAGGCCCAACTGCCCACCAAGCCCTCCGCAGAACGGATCTCGGTATTCATGTTCCCCGCAATCTCCGCTGCCGACCGCGCATAATTCCAGATCCGCACCTCGTCGAGGATTCCCGCGAAATAGCCTTCGGCGACGCCAGTAGAATTGAGCGCGGACGCCAGCGAGGCGTGCTGGATGCTGTCGGCGCGGGGGGGTTCGCCCACCTCCAGCCCGGTGTCAGGGACGCCATTGAGGTAGAGTTGCCAGCGCGTGCCGTCGTAAGTGACCGCCGCGTGGTGCCACGTGTTCATGGTGATGCCGTTCGTGCCGGCCACGGGATGATTCAAGCCGGAGCTGCTGCCGGTGGCGCCCTCCTCGAAATCGGCCGCCAGCACATTGTCCGACGCGCGGATGCCCAGGAAGAAATTCATGTCCTTGTTGCTTCCGTCGGCTTCTCCACGGCCCTTGGCAACGAGGGGCACCGCCTCAATCCCACCGGTGCCGGTGCCCGCCGCGACGCCGGCGCCGGTCCGTTTGAACCAGGTTTCGATGGTGAACGTCGCACTGCCCAGCGCGGCTGCGCTGCCAAAGGTCACATAGTCATCGCCCCCGTCGAAAACCAAACCGTCGTCCGTCGGAGCGGCTGAAGCGGCCGATAGCATCGCAAGAGCGAGCAAACCCGTGACCGTGGCCGCGATGGGCCGGGGAAAGAAGCGCATGGTTCTCATAGATATGCATCAAGAAATGTGCCTGGAACTTCACCGTCCGGCGCAAGGATTGCAGCTCCCCTTTCCTTTCAGGAGGACATGCCCCAACTCTTACTGCCGACTGACTTTTTAAGGTTTCAACAGGGTAAATCATGAATGCCCCGGAAAAGCAAGCACGAAAACCGCCCCCGCGCCGCCGGCGTGCGCATTTCAGATTTTTCCTTCCGGCTTTTCGTAATCCTAATCCTAATCGTAATCCGTGTTTTTGGGGTCAGCCCTTGAATTAACACTTTACTTAGCGGCCCGTTGTGGTTTCGAGGGCGGACTCGTTGGGCGCGCACACCGCACGAATCACCTCTGCAGGTGGGTTGGTGAATCCTTTGCAAACTCGCGACCTCTCAGGGTCGGCGCGCCGGGAGGTCGTGTAGTCGGTGCCAGTTGTGAATTATTATCTCGGGGGGTGACCCCATTGGTTTGCCTTTCGATGCTTCGTAGAGCAAAGACGTTAGGGTGGGTTAAAAATCCGCCCTAACCGCCGGCCGACGGCTTAGGGTCCGTGCAAAAATTAATTCCGATTTTGCTGCTGGGGATTTGGCTCGCTGGCGAGGCGCGACGAGGGAGGATACCCGCAGCG
>JAFGQR010000168.1 GCA_016935555.1 Verrucomicrobiota bacterium | reverse complement strand
ATGCTCGGGGCGTTGGGGAACGACCCTGCGGAGACGGCGCATCTGGCGAAGATGGAGCGCTGCCAGGCGTTGGTGCGCTATGTGGCGGCGGCCGGGCGCGCCGTTTACGGTCGGACCACGAACCGGTAGTATTGCTCGGGCGTGCCCGGTGCCAACGGCGGTTCGAACGTGAGAATGGTGCCGTCGCCGCGGTTGGTCGACACGGGCGTCCAGAGGATGGGCAGATTCAGGTTGGTGGCGCCTTCCAGCACGTAATCGAAGCCTGCAACGCTCTCGACCTGGATGACGAGGTTGGTGCCGCTGAGGCGCACGGGCAGGATGGTGGGCTGGGGCGGCGCGCCCGAGGCCACCCGGATCGTGCCGCCGGCCGCCAGTTGGGACACATCCCAAACGAGCCCGCCACTCAGGGGCGGCAGGTTGACCGTGGCAAACGCGCCTTGCCGTGATGGGGCGTCAAAAAGGGTGAAGCTGTCTCCTTCGCCCAAGGGATCGCCGGTGGCCAGCACCGTGAGCGTCCCGCCGTAGAGGATGGCCGCTCCGCTGACCAGCTGGTCGTTCGCCAGCGTCGCCCCCGACTTGGTGATCTCCATGACGGCCGTCCCCTCCAGGTGCACCTCGCCGCCAAAGCTCAACGTGCCGAGGGACGGACCCGGCGCCACCACGGACCCGGCTTCGAGAATGGCGAGGTGACCGATGGTGCCGGTGCCTTCGAGCGTCGCGCCGCTTTGCAGCGTGAAGAAGCCCGATCCGGAACCCACCGTTCCGCGGACGAGCAGGGTGCCTTCGGCGACGGTGGCATCTCCGTTGAAGGTGCCCGCGCCGGCAATGACCAGGGTGCCGGAACCGGTCTTGACCAGGCCGCCGTCGCCCGTCAGCGCGCCGGACAGTTCGTTGGTGTAGGCGGCGGTGTCGACGGTGAGATTGCCGTTCGATGCGGTGAAGGTCATGGCGAGCGGGGACAACCAGCTGGCGGAGGACGCGAGGGTGGCGCCGCCCAGGTTGACGGCGTAGGTGGTGTTGGCGTTGTTGCCGCCGGTGCCAATGCCGGAGGCTCCGAGTGTGAACCGGCCGCCCCGAAGGTCCAAGGTGTCGGTGCCGGTGGTTTCGCCGCGGTTGTCCAGGACGATCCCGTGCGCGCTGGCCTCGCCGCCGTCCTGCGTGAACACGCCGGTGCCGTCGACCCCAATGTAAAGGATGCCGGGTTTTTCGGTGGCGGTGCTGCCTGCGGGGTCGCCGGTGAGTGTCAAGGTGCCGCCGCTCAGCGTGTAGCTGCTGAGGTTGTTGGGCCAGTGGCCAATCCGCGCCTCGATCGTCACCGTCACGTCGCCGCCCAACTGGACCACATCGCCTTGGGTCCCGGAGACATTGCCGAGGTTGATGCGGCCCGCAGTGATGACGGCGCCGGGGACGATGTTCAGCACGCCGGCAACGTCCCGGCCGACTTCAATGTTGGCCTCGATGGCCATCGAGGCGGTGCCGTCCACCGTCAGACCCGCCGGTGTGCGCAAATAGACGCTGCCAGGGCCGGAGATAGGGTTGACGAGCGTGAGGGCGTCGCTGCGGTGGATGTAAAGGCCGCCGAGGTTGAAGATCGGCCCAACCACGGAACCGGACGTGCCGCCATTGCCGAGAAGGAGGTTGCCCGCGTTGTTCGTGGTGCCGCCAAGATAGATGCTCTCACCCAGCAACGTCAGCGGAGCGCCGCCGATTTTCGTCAGACTGCCGGGGCCGTCGATGACGCCCGCGACCGTCAGACTGGTGCCGGCACTGTCGATCGTGACGTCGCCATTGAGCGTGACAGGACCGCTCATCGTGGCGGCGCCGCTGCCGTTGTAGATGTTGCGTCCGCCCTGCAGCACATGCACTTTCGTCCAGCCGGTCGAACGCCCCCAAAACTGGAGGAGCGCGTCCTGGGCGATGGTGAGGGTTCGGGCGGGGTCACCGGCTTCGGAGCTGCCTTCGACGCTCAGCACGCCCTGCAACAGGTTGATGTCCCCGAGGGCAGGATCGACGGCGGCATTGACGATCGACACCTGGTTTGCCCCCACTTTGGTGATCGAGTAACCGTTGCCACCCGTGCTGAGTGCCGCCGGCGAGGCCGCGTTCGTCGACCGGATGTCCCAGCGGCCGCTGCCGCCGAAGGTGGTGTCACCGGCGAGGGTGACAAACCGCAGCGCGTTGTTCTGGCCGCCGGCGCTGTTGACAATGGCGCCGTTGCCGTCCACGCCGGCCCCGCTGGCGGTGACGGGTTCGGCGCCGTAATTCAATCCATTGAGTTCGAGCGTTGCCCCCCCACTCACCGCGGTGCCGCCGTTGGTGGTGCCCAGGCCCGCGACGGCCGTGGGACGCAGGAGGCCGCCGTCCGCGGCAATCGAGCCGTCAAACTGGGCCAGCCCCGCCCCCAGGGACAGAACGTTGGAGCCGTGCTTCACCAACGCCCCGGCGCCGACCATGGTGTTGGCAAGGGTGAGGTCGTCGCTCCGATTCAGGACGAGCGTGCCTTGGTTGGTGATGGTGCCGGGACCAAGGCTGCCGAAGGCGCCGCCCGTGCCCACCTGGACGGTGCCGCCCTCAATGACGGTCGGGCCCGGGTAATCATTGGGCCCGGTGTTGGCAAAGGTGAGCGTGCCGCCGAGGCTCTTGGTTAATCCGCCGCCGCGCAGCCGGCCGGTGCCGGCGAAGGTGTAGTTCGCGGTCGATCCGACCCGGATGTTGGCCGGGTAGAGGTTGCCGACCAGGTCGACGGTGAACTCGGTGGCAAGATCGTTGAACACCACCGTGTCCCCGAAATAGAAGAGGTCGGGAACAGTTGTCCCCGCCCAGTTGGGGGTGGTCTTAAGGTCCCAGATGGTCTCCGCGCCGGACTGGCCGCCGCGCCATTCCAGGGTTTCGGCGGCACCCGATACCGTCAAGAGCACCTTGCCGGCGATGGCGGTGGTGTCCACGGCAAAGTGCATCCGGCTCTCGCTGGTGGCGTTGAAACTCAACGCGCCGCCGCTCAGGGCGCCTGCGTAACTGATGAGGGTATAAGGGTTGGCTGAATCCAGCGGGCCGGCGGGGATGATGGCCAGCGTCGTGGTCCCGCTGAGCGACAGGTCGCCGCCGACGCTGATAAGATCGTTCACCCCGCCGCCCTCAGTGGCCGGCGTGGTCAACTCGAACTCGAGTCGTGCGCCGCCGACAAGGTTCAACCCGTTCGTGATCGTCAACGTGCCGGTACTCAGACCGGGGGTAATGACACTGCCGGTGCCGGCCGTAACGCTGCCCTGCACGCTGCCGCTGCCCCACAAGGTCTGACCCGCTGCCAGCGCGAATCCCGGCTGGGCCGACACATCGAGGACACCCCCGCTTTGCAGAACGAGGTTCGCGCTGGAGGCGATGCTGCCCGAGGGCAACAAGGTCAGGCGGCCGTTGGCAACGGTGGTGTCGCCGGTGTACTCGTTGGCCCCCGCCAGAAACAGCCGTCCCGAACCGGCCTTGCGGAGACTGCCGGTGCCGCCGACGATTCCCTCGAGCGCAATGCTTGAGGCGCCTTCGAAGGTGTTGGTGCCGTTCAAGGTGACGGTGGCCGTGTTGGTGGCAACGTCGGCGCCGCCCGTGGTGTTGTTGAGCATCCGCGCCGAATCCATCCGCACCGGCTTGTTGTGAACGGTGGCGCCCGACGCCCAATGCGCGAAGGTGGCGCCGGGGGAGACCACGACCGGCTTGGCAGGATCCCCCAGGGTGGTGTTGCCCAGCACGGTCAGCTGGCCCTGAAGCACGTCGATGTCCCCCAAACCCGTGTCCCCCAGGTGGCTCAGCGCAATTTCCGGGGGGCCGGTCTTGGTCAGTTTGTGGCCATTGCCCACCAGCGCCCCGCCATAGATGTCCCAGCGGTTGACGCCGCCAAGGGTCGTGTCGCCCGTGAGCGTCACCGTGCCACGCAGGCCATTGTTAAGAATCGCCGCACCCGTGTTGATCACGGCGCCCGTGCTGTCCAAGCCGGCTCCCGCCATGGTGACGGGTTCGGCGCCCGGGGACTTGCCGGCGAGGTCGAGCATGGCGCCTTCGGCGATCGTCGTGCCGCCGTTCGTGCTGCCCAAGGCGTCGGGACTGCCCATGCGGAGGGTGCCGGCATTCAGTGCGACAGGGCCCGAGAAGGTGTTAGCGGTGTTGAGCAACAGGGTGCTCGAGCCGTTCTTGGTCAGCCCCCCCGCGCCTCCGATCCGGCCCGGGCCATTGAACGTATAGTGCGTCGACGAGGAATCCACCGTGACGGACGCGGGGTAAACATCAAGGGCGAGCTTGGCCGTCGGCTGGTTGGACCCCGCGTCGTCGAAGGTCACCTGGTCAGCCTGGAAAAAGGTGTCGGGCGCCGCCGACGAATCCTCCCAGTTCGGCGAGGTGAGATCCCAATCGCCGTTGGCGGTTGGCATCCAGCGCAGATCGCTGTTCTGGCCGCTGACGTCAAGGTTGACCTCGCCGGCAGTGGCGGCATCGAGCGTGAAGCTGTAGCGGGTGTGATGGGTGATCGCGGGATTGAACGCGCCGTTCAGGGTGCCCCCGTAGTTGAGAAGGCGGTAGGTGCCGTTGGCCAGCGGGGCGAGAGGATTCACGGCAAGGGTGTTGTCGTTCACAAGATTCAACGCGCCCGCCACCTCGATGAGGTCGTTGACGCCGCCCCCTTCGGTCGTGTCGCCGCCAAGGTCAAACACAAGGGTCGCCCCGTCAAAAGTCATCGGGTCCGGCGCGAACAAGCCGGTGCCGGCGGCGCCAACGCCGTTCGGGGAATAGGTGCCGCTCAAGCTGGTAAGACTGGCCGTGACGCCCGACGTGGCCGTCAGCGCTACATACAGGTTGGCCCCATCCTGAAATGCCTCGCCCGCGGCGTGCGTGCCCGGAAGGGTGCCGGTATGGGACCACGTCAGGCCCTGCACCACGCCGCTTGCGCCGGGGCCGGCGTCGAAGATGGCCCACAGGGCGCGGACGTCGCCGAGGCTGTAGTCGAGCCCGAGCTGGCTGTGCACGTTGTGGAGGGTGTAGATCCGTTCCACGGGCAGCGCTTCGTCGAAGAAGGCGACGTCATCGAGATCGCAGTCATCGAACTGGTCCATCCGTCCGAACTCGAAGATGGTGGTGGTGTTGCAGTCGGGCCAGACCTGGGTGAGGGTGTTGGTGCTGACGCCGAACATGATGGAGAGGTTGGCGTTGTTGCCGTCGTGGCGCATCACGACGTGATACCACTGGCCGAGGGTGAGCGTGACGGGAAACACGTTGGGCTGCACCTTGGCGCGCTTGAAGGTCAGACGGCCGGAGGCCTGCCCCCGGAAGAATCCCCAGCCGATGTTGCTGCCCGTGTCGGCGCCCTGCGTGCCAATGCGCATCGGCCCGGGATAGGTGCCGATGTTGGGGCCCGGACGATACCAGAAACTAAGGGTCCAGGCGCCGTTCAGCAGGAGTTCGGGGTGATTGGGCACGGTCACCCTGGAACCGTTGCTGTTGTCCACACGGTTGAAATCCAGCGCCGAGCCAAATCGCCCCGGAATCCACACAGGCAGACCGCCCGTGCCGCCGGCTGCAAGCGTGCCGTCGTGGTTGACGGCGCTCCCCGAAGTGTCGGCGGCCACCGTGCCGGCGTCCTCGTCGAAGTTCCAATAGGCAATCAAGCCGGCCCGGCTGGCCGGCGCCAGCAACAACAGCGCGGCCAGGCGGATCGCCATGCGGTGCAAGACCCCTGCCCGTGAAGCCGCAGGCCTGGGAAAGGAGCGATAGGAGGAGGACATCGTGTTCATAGGCCGGACGTGTGTTGTCGCCAACAGTTGGGAGCCGTCAGTATTCTGGTGAACGATGGTTCCCTGCTTACACCAATTGCCCGGCCGTTGGCAAGCCCGTTCTTGCGGCCGGTTCCTGCCGCCGGAGAAGCGGCCAGCCACGAATCCGAAGCGCAGCAGCACCTCAGCGGCGCCGCCTCGAAACCGTCCCGGGCACCGGCTCCGCGCGGTAGGTGGTGGCCCCGGGACGGGCGTGCCGGCGTTGCCAGGTCAGGACGTTGCGGGTGGCCGCAATGTGCTCGCAGATTTTGAAAACCGTTTCGATGTCGGGCGTGCCGACGCCGGCGGCGATGGACTCGGCGGTCAGGGGGGACCGCCGTTGGCCGGCAAGGTAGCCGGCAAGGTAATCGAGCACCTTGGTTTGAAGCGCCAGCACGGCGTCCGCGGCAGCCTTGCCGGCCAGCACGCCGGGCTGGTGGTAGGCGTTGATCCGGATCAGGCTGGCATAAAAGCCCACAGCCCGCTCGAACAACGCTATCAACACCCCAACGCTTCGCGGTGAGACCTCGTCAATCGTGAGCGTCAACGAGGGGCGTCCGTTGTCGTGCAGCGCGTTGCGGGTGCCCACGAGGAACCCGAACAGATAATCGCCCGAGGTGGCGTTGGGAGCGACAAGAATGGACGGGCCCTGACGGTCGCGGAGCACTTCGAGGAACACGACGAAGAAATTGTTCAGCCCGTCGCGCAACTGCTGGACGTAGGCGTGCTGATCGGTCGATCCCTTGTTGCCATAGACCACCAGGCCCTGGTGGACAACGTTGCCCCGCAAATCCCTCTCCTTCCCCAGCGATTCCATCACCAGTTGCTGGAGGTAACGCGAAAACAACTCGAGACGGTCCTTGTACGGCAACACCACCATGGCCTTCTCCCCCTTCCCCCGCCCCAGGCAATGCCATGTCAGCGCCAACTGCATCGCCGGATTCCGCGCCGCGTCGTGCCGGCGAGTCACCGCATCGCAAGCCCGGGCCCCCGCCAGCAATGCCCCGATGTCCAGCCCCTGCAACGCCGCTGGCAACAGGCCCACCGCCGACGTCTCGCTCGTGCGCCCCCCCACCCAATCCCACATCGGAAACCGCCCCAGCCAGCCCTCGGCAACCGCCTGCCGGTCAAGCGGGCTGCCATCCTGCGTGACCGCCACCGCATGCGCCTCGAAGCGCAACCGCGCCCTTGCATAGGCCGCCTTCGCCTCCAACATCCCGTTGCGCGTCTCCGCAGTGCCGCCCGATTTCGAAATCACCACGCACAACGTGCGCCCCAGATCGCCCTCCAGCACCGCAAGCACCCGGTCCATGCCGTCCGGATCCGTGTTGTCGAAAAAATGCGGCGCCAGGCGGTCGGTGGCCGGATGACCCAACGCCCGGGCCACAAACTGCGGGCCCAGCGCCGACCCGCCAATGCCAATCACCAGCAAATGCGCGAACCGACCGCGGGCACCCCGGATCGTGCCCGCGTGAACCTCCCGGACAAACGTGTCAATCCGCCGCCGCATCCGGCCAATCTCAAGCCGTATCTTCCGGTCGGGCGCCAGCCCCGGCGTCCGCAGCCAGTAATGGCCAACCCTGCGTTTCTCGTCCGGATTCGCGATGGCGCCCGCCTCCAGGGCGTCCATCTCGGCAAAGGCGCGCGCGGTGGGCGCCTTCATCGTTTCGAAATAGTTCTCGGGAAACTCGGCGCGGCTCAGGTCGACGGCAAGGCCCAAGGTCTCGTAGCGGCAAGACCACCGCTGAAACCGTTCCCATGGTGTCCGGAATGACGTGCGCATCATGTGTCCGCTCCTTTAACCCATGGCGCACGGCGACGCGATCAAAATCGCCGCCGAATCGCATCCCAAACGAATTTTCGCACGACCGATATTTCGACCGGTTTGAAAGGATGTGTCGATTTTCATGGTGCGTTTTCCATGAGCGGTTTGCGATTACGGAGGGGGAATATGGCACGGCTTCTGCCCAGGTAAAAACAGACCTGTTGCGCGGTCGAAACAATGAACAAATACCGGTCCAAGTCCCCCATCGCCCAAGTCGTTGAATCGGACTTCGACTCGGAAGTGCTCAAGTCGAAAAAGCCCGTGTTGGTCGCGTTCGGGGCGCCCTGGAGCCGCCCCTGCCGCATCGTCGAGGCCGTGCTCAACCAGGTCGCGGCAGCGTGGGCGGACGCGGTGAAGATTGTGAAGGTGAACGCCGACGACAATCCCGATCTGAGCATGTGGTATGAAATCCAGTCGATACCCACGCTGCTGTTTTTTGTCGACGGCAGCCCGCGCGGCAAGCTGGTGGGGACCGCAAGCAAGGAGGCCATTCTTGCGAAATTGCAGTCGGCCGCTCGAGGCGGCGCGCATCCGGGCACACCGGAGACGAACCAAACCCATGAAGAACGCGATTGACCCATCCAACCCCCGAAATCCGGACGCCGACCTTCGAGGCCCGGCGCCGAACCTGACGGCGCTTCTGGCATGCATCGTTGGAGGGCTCCTCCTCAGCGCGTGCCACCGCCAGGACCAGGGCCCGCCTCCGGCGGTGCCGACGGTGACCACGGTGACGGTGACCCAGCAGACGGTGGTGCTGACGCGCGAGTTTCCGGGGCGCACCGCGCCTTATCGCATTGCGGAGATCCGGCCGCAGGTGAACGGCCTGATTCAGAAGCGGCTGTTCACGGAAGGGACCGATGTGAAGCAGGGCCAGGCGCTGTATCAGATCGATCCGGCCCCGTTCGAGGCGGCGCTGGCCAACGCCAAGGCGGCGCTGGGCCGGGCCGAAGCCAACCTGCCGGCCATCCAATCGCGTGTCGACCGCTACACACAGGCGCTGGCAGACAAGGCCGTCAGCCAGCAGGACTGCGACGATGCGCAGGCGGCGTTGAAGCAGGCCTTGGCGGAAACTGCCTATTACCAGGCGGCCCTCGAAACGGCCCGGATCAATCTGGGATATGCCCGCGTCGTCGCGCCCATCTCAGGCCGCATCGGCACCTCCTCGATCACCGATGGCGCGATTGTCACGGCCTATCAGCCCGTTCCCCTGGCGACCATCCAGCAGTTAGACCCGATCTACGTGGACGTGCCCCAATCCACCGCCGAACTGCTGCGATGGCAGCGGCGCCTCGAGGAGGGGCGGCTCGCCCGCGGCGGCACCAACGCCAACCGCGTCGACCTCCTTCTCGGCGACGGCACGCCCTACCCGCTGCCCGGCACCTTCCAGTTCCGCGACGTCTCGGTGGACCCGAGCACCGCCTCGGTGATCCTGCGGATGGTGTTTCCCAACACCAACGACATGCTGCTGCCCGGCATGTTCGTCCGGGCCGTCGTCCAGGAAGGCATCAACCCCAACGCCATCCTCATCCCCCAACAGGCCGTCTCCCGCAGCCCCAAGGGCAATCCGCTGGCCCTCGTCGTTAACGCCACCAACACCGTCGAAGAACGCCTCCTCGAACTGGACCGCACTCTCCGCGACCAATGGCTCGTCTCCACCGGACTCGCCGTCGGCGATCGCGTCATCGTCGAGGGCATCCAGAAAGTCCGGGCCGGCGTCGCGGTCCACGCGGTGCCCTTCGGCACCGCCCCGGCCTCCACGCCCCCCGCCCCCGCCGGCAGCCCCGCTCCCGCCCCCGCCCGTCCCCCCCAGGCGGGCTCAACCTCCCATTGACCAGGGCGCCCCATGCTTTCACGATTCTTCCTGCAGCGTCCGGTCTTCGCCTGGGTCATCGCCATCATCCTCATGGTCGCCGGCGCCCTGGCCATCTACAGCCTCCCCATCTCCCAATACCCCCCCATCGCCCCCCCCTCGATCGCCATCACCGCCTTCTACCCCGGAGCGTCCGCCGAAACGGTCGAGAACAGCGTGACCCAGATCATCGAACAGAAAATGACCGGCTTCGACAAGATGCTCTACATTTCCGCCACCAGCGATTCGGCGGGAGCAGCGCGCATCGAGCTGACGTTCACCCCGGGAACCGATCCCGACCTGGCCTGGGCGCAAGTTCAAAACAAGCTCCAGCTCGCCATGGCCAATCTGCCGGAAGTCGTCCAGCGGTCGGGCGTCAGGGTCAGCAAGAGCACCCGGAACTGGCTGATGATCGTGGGGCTCATCTCGGAAGACAACAGCATGGACGGCAACGACTTGCGCGATTACGCCCAGTCCAACCTCGAAAAAGTCCTCTCCCGCGTCCCCGGCGTGGGCGAGGTCGAAATCTTCGGCGGCCAATACGCCATGCGCGTCTGGCTCAACCCCGACAAGCTCGCCGATTTCCAGATGACGATCGAGGATGTGATTTTGGGGCTGCGCGCCTACAACGTGGAAGTGTCGGCTGGGCAGTTCGGCGGGGCGCCGGCAGTCGAAGGGCAGCGTCTCAACGCCGCCATTATTGTGCAGAGCCTCCTGAAAACACCCGAGGAGTTTGCCAGCATCCCGCTGCGCACCAACCCCGATGGCTCCATGGTCCGGGTCAGGGATGTCGGGTGGACGGAGCTGGGCACCGACACTTACGACATCGAGGCGTTCTACAACGGCAAACCCTCCTCCGCCATGGCGATCCGGCAGGCCGCCGGCGCAAACGCGCTGGAAACCGCCGACAGTGTCCGGGCGAAGATGGAGGAGATGAGCCGTTATTTTCCGACGGGCATGAAGGTGGTGTATCCCTACGACACCACCCCCTTCGTCAAGGTGGCCATCGAGGAAGTGGTCAAAACCCTCCTCGAAGCGATCCTGCTGGTGTTTCTCGTGATGTACCTGTTCATGGGCAACATGCGCGCCACCCTCATCCCCACCATCGCCGTGCCCGTCGTCATCCTCGGTACCTTCGCCGTCCTCGGGCTGTTCGGCTTCTCCATCAACATGCTCACCATGTTCGCCATGGTGCTCGCTATTGGCCTGCTCGTCGATGATGCCATCGTCGTCGTCGAAAACGTCGAGCGCATCATGAGCGAGGAAGGCCTCTCCCCCCTCGAGGCCACCCGCAAGTCCATGGACCAGATCACCAGCGCCCTCATCGGCATCGGGCTGGTCCTCTCCGCCGTCTTCGGCCCCATGGCCTTCTTCGCCGGCTCCACCGGCGTCATCTACCGCCAGTTCTCCGTCACCATCATCGCCTCCATGCTGCTCTCGGTCGTCGTCGCCCTCATCCTTACCCCCGTGCTCTGCGCCTCCTTCCTCAAACCCGTGCCCAAAGGCCACGAGCCCGCCGAAGGCGGCATCTGGTTCCTGCGGCCGTTCTTCCGGTGGTTCGACCGCCTCTTCTTCCGCGCTCGCGACCATTACCTGCGCGTGGTGGGCCAGTCGCTTGCCCGCAAAGCCCGCTACGCAATCTTCTTCCTCCTCATCGTCGCCGCCATGGGTTTCCTCTTCCGCCGCATGCCCACCGCCTACCTGCCCGATGAAGACCAGGGCATGATGATGGTGATGACCATGCTCCCCGCCAACTCCGCCCTCGAGCAGACCAAACGCATCATGGACGACGTCAGATCCTACTTCCTCGAGGTCGAAAAAGACGCCGTCGAAGCCGTCATGACCGTCTCCGGCGTCAGTTTCTCCGGCCGGGGACAGAACTCCGGCCTGGCCTTCGTGCGGCTGCGGGACTGGGACCTGCGCAACCGGCCGGCATTGAAGGTCGGCGCCGTGGCCGGAAGGGCGATGGCCAGATTCTCCCAGATCCGCAATGCCATGGTGTTCGCCTTCGCGCCCCCCGCCGTCGTGGAACTCGGCCAGGCCAAAGGCTTCGATTTTCAGCTGCTCGACCGCGCCGGCCTCGGCCATGAGCGCCTCATGGCCGCCCGCAACCAACTCCTCGGCATGGCCGCCGCCAGCCCCGTCCTCACCAAGGTCCGGCCCAATGGATTCGAAGACGTGCCCGAATACCGCATCGATGTCGACTGGGAGAAAGCCGGGGCCCTGGGCCTGCCCATCACCGCCATCCACAACACCATCTCGGCCGCCTTCGGTAGCGCCTACGTCAACGACTTCATCCAGGGCGGCCGCGTCAAACGCGTCTACGCCCAGCTCGATGCCCCCTATCGAATGCTCCCCGAAGATCTCGAACGCCTCTACGTGCGCAACACCGCCCGCAAAATGGTGCCGTTCTCGTCGTTCGCGTCCGGACACTGGACCCGCGGCTCGCCCAAGCTCGAACGCTACAACGGCTTTCCCTCCCTCAACATCCTCGGCGAGGCCGCGCCGGGACGAAGTTCGGGCGAGGCCATGGATGTCATGGAGACCATCGTCCGAAGCCTTCCCCAGGGCATCGGCTTCGATTGGACCGGCCTTTCGTTCCAGGAACGCCAGGCCGGCGCCCAAACCGCCCCCCTCTACGCCTTCTCCATCCTCGTCATCTTCCTGTGCCTCGCCGCCCTCTACGAAAGCTGGCCCATCCCCATCTCCATCCTCCTCGCGCTCCCCCTCGGCGCCATCGGCGGCGTCATCGCCTCAAGTTTTGTCGGACTGCCCAACGACGTCTACTTCCAAATCGGCCTGCTCACCACCCTCGGCCTCACCACCAAAAACGCCATCCTCATCGTCCAGTTCGCCAAAACCCGCGTCGAGGAAGGCATGAGCCTCATTCCAGCCACCCTCGAAGGCGCCAAACTCCGACTCCGCCCCATCGTCATGACCTCGCTCGCCTTCGGCTTCGGCGTGTTGCCCCTGGCCCTCGCCAGCGGCGCCGGCGCCGGCGCCCAGAAAGCCATCGGCACCGCTGTCGTCGGCGGCGTGGTCACCTCCACGTTCCTCGTCACCATTTTCGCCCCGCTGTTCTACGTGCTGATCCAGAAATCCTTCGGCAAACAACACCGGCCCACAACCCCCTGAAGTCACCCTTTCAACCCCCAATCCCAACCCGTCATCCGCAATCTCCCCTCGGCAATCCAACCTCTGACCTCTGATCTCTGCCCCCTGACACTCGCCATGCAATATCTGAAACCCGATGTCCGCAGACTGAAATGAACACGCACTCGGTCCTCTTGCTCGCGGCAATGGTGTGGGTCGCGTCCGGCTGCACCATGGCCCCCAAATACACCCGTCCCCCCGCGCCCGTGCCTCACGAATGGCCCTCGGGGGAGGCTTATGCCTCGTCCCAGACCGCCCCCGGCACGCCGCCGGCCACCAACGCCCCGGCAGCACCGGACCTGGGCTGGGAGGAGTTTTTTTCCGACGACGGGCTGCGTCAGGTGATTCGCACGGCCCTGGCCAAGAACCGCGACCTGCGGCTGGCCGCCTTGAACGTCGAACGCGCCCGCGCCCTCTACGGCATCCAGCGCGCCAACCTCTGGCCCACCGTCGACGCCGTCGGCAGCGGCAGCAAGGCCCGGCTGCCCGCCGACCTCACGGGCAGCGGGCACCGCGAGACCGTCGAGCGTTACGACGCCAACCTCGGCGTCGCCTCCTGGGAACTGGATTTCTTCGGACGCATCCGCAGCTTGAAGGATCGGGCTCTGGAGGAATACATGGCCACGGAACAGGCGCGCCGCAGCGCCCAGATTCTCTTGGTGTCTGCGGTGGCCCATGCCTACCTCACCCTCGCCGCAGACCGCGAGAACCTCACCCTGTCCCGGACGACCCTCAACACCCAGCAGGCAGCCTACGACCTCATCGACCGACGCCATGCGTTGGGCTTGGTCCCCGAACTGGACCTCCTTCGCGCCCAAGCCACGTTGGAAGTGGCGCGCCGCGATGTCGCCCTCTACATGCAGCGCGTCGCCAAAAACGAAAATGCCCTCGACCTCCTCGCCGGCGCGCCGGTCCCCCGCGACCTCCTTCCGGCGGAACTCAGCAACCTGACGCCCCCCCGGGACCTCCGCGCCGGGCTGCCCTCCGAAATCCTCCTGCGCCGGCCGGATGTGCTCCAGGCCGAAAACCTCCTCAGGGCCGCCCACGCCGACATCGGCGTCGCCCGCGCCGCGTTCTTCCCGCGCGTTTCGCTGACGGCTGCCATGGGCACCGCGAGCAGTGACCTCGGCGGCCTGTTCGAGTCCGGCTCGGGCGCCTGGAGCTATGCGCCGCAAATCGTGATGCCCCTCTTCGACGCCCGCACCTGGTCCGCGCATCGCGCCGCCCAGGTCCAGCGCGACATGGCCGTCGCCGAATACGAAAAAGCCATCCAAAACGCCTTCACCGAGGTGGCCGACGCCCTCGCCGTCCGCGGCACGATTGACCAGCAACTCGCCGCCCAGGAATCCCTCGTGCACGCCTACGCCGAAACCCACCGGCTTGCCACCTCCCGCTTCGACAAGGGCATCGACAGCTACCTCGGCGTCCTCGACGCCCAACGGTCCCTCTTCGCCGCCCAGCAGGTCCTGGTTTTTCTGCGTCTCGAAAAACTCGCCAGCCACGCCCGCCTCTACGCCGTCCTGGGCGGCGGCTCCCGTCCCGAACCGTCGCCCGCCCCCGGCGACCACGCCCGCCACTGAACTGGTCCGCATTCGAGGGGCTCGGAAGGCCAGAGGCGGGGTCCGCCTCAGGGGGGGGCCGGCACGCGCAGGAACAGTTGCGCCACGGTGTCGGCGAAGCGGAGACCCTCGCGGGTCAGACGAAAGCGTTCCGCGTCGAGTCGGCCCCACCCGCAATCGACCAACTGCCCCAGTTCACGGGGCCACTCCCGGCGCAGGTCGAATCCCGTCGCGCGCTCGAACTCGTCGAAACGCCAGCCGGCCGTCATGCGCAAACCGAAGGCGGCGATCTCGCCGGCACGGGAGAGCGGCGGCAGCTCGTCGCGTGTCTGCGCCGGCGGCTGGCCCTGTTCGATGCGTTCGCAATAGAGGGTTGTGTCGGGCCAGTTCGTGGTGCGGACGCCGTCGAGATGCGTGGCGGCGCTGGGGCCCAGGCCGAGGAACGGGCCGCCCCGCCAATAGTTCAGGTTGTGGCGGCACGCGAACGCCGGAACCGTCCCGGGGTCGGCCGGTGCGGGCGCGCGGGCGTCCCGGTCCCGGGTGTGGCGGGCGAAGTTGGAGATTTCGTATTGGGCGAGGCCGCGGGCGGCGGCGTCCTCGAGGAGCGCGTCGTACATGGCGCAGGCGAGGTCTTCGGAGACGCTGAATTGCCCGGCGCGGAGCTGGTGATAGAGGGGGGTGTCTTCCTCGAAGGTGAGTTCGTAGGCGGACAGGTGTTCGGGGGCGAGCGCCAGCGCCTCATGGAGAGTGGCGCGCCACATCTCCAGGGTTTGGCCGGGGATCGCGAACATGAGATCGAGCCCGAGATTGTCGAAGCCGGCGGCGCGGAGCGTCTCGAAGGTTTGGAAGACCATGCGCCGGCTGTGCACGCGGCCGAGGCGTTTCAGGAGCGCATCCTCGAGCGATTGCACTCCGAGCGACACCCGGTTCACGCCGTAATCGCGCCAGAGGCGGGCTTTCTCGGGCGACACGGTGGCCGGGTTGCACTCGAGGGTCCACTCGACGGCCCCCAGCCAGTGCAGGCGGGACATGGTGTCGAGAATGGAACGCCACTGGGACAGGCTCAGGAGCGAAGGGGTGCCTCCGCCGAAATATACCGTGTGCGGCCGCAGCCGGTTCGCGGCGGCCTCCATGTCGCGGCACAGGGCGGCGACGTAGCGCCGCAGAAGGCCGGCGCGGGCGGGTTCCGAATAGAAGGCGCAGTAGTGGCACTTGCGCGCGCAAAACGGCACATGGACGTAAAGGCTGGTCAGGGGCATGGCAGGCATCGCCGGCACGGGCGACACCTTACGCCTCTCGCCGAGGCACGTCGAAGCGAAACGCCGCCCTGGCTCTCCAGGAGGGCGACGGGGCCGGGGGATTACGCCTGGGCCCGTTCGACGTTGAGCGCCTTGGGACCCTTGTCGCTGCTGACAAGCTCGAAGTTGACCGGTTCGCCTTCCTGGAGGGTCTTGTAGCCACTGCCCGTGATGCAACTGTAGTGGACGAATACGTCTTGTCCGGACTCCTGAGCAATGAACCCAAAGCCTCGCTTGTTGTCGAACCACTTAACTTTGCCACTGGCCATAAACGGAGATCCTTCCGCGGTTGTTCTTCCATGTGAAGCCAGGGCATGGAGTGGCGAGCCCCGAAACGTCCTCAGCAAATGAGCTGTTGCGCCGCGTGCTCATGCATCCTTCGATGTCACTGGCTTTGCCAATGGGGCCGCAGGTTAGTAGTTTCAGGCAACCAAGTCAAGCGTGGGTTTAGGGGCTTTTCATCGACGCCACGGCGAACCGGGCGCGCCGCGCGGCCACGCGCCACGAACCGGGTTGCACTTCGAAAAAGCGCGGTTACACTGCGGCGCATGAACTCATGTGCAAGCGGTTTGGTGTTGGCCGGCGTGGCGGGCGCGCTGGCGGCGGCCGGGGCGGACCAGGTTCGCACCGTGGCCGTGGTTCAACCGGAAACGCCCGGGGGGCTCTATGTCGCGAACCGCGCGCCGCTGGCGCCCAGCCCGTTTCTCAAGCTGCCGATCGGCGCCATTACGCCGAAGGGCTGGCTGCGTCACATGCTCGAACTCAAACGGGACGGGATGGTGGGCCGGCTGGCGCAGATTTCGCCCTGGCTGGATTTTGCGAAGAGCTCGTGGGCGGACAAGGAGGGGCGTGGGAAGTTCGGGTGGGAGGAGATGCCCTATTGGCTGAAAGGCTACGGGGACCTGGGCTATGTGTTGAAGGACGAAATCCTGATTGCCACCGCCAGGAAGTGGATCGACGCGGCGATGGCCTCGCAGCGGGCCGACGGTTTTTTCGGGCCGCGCGAGCTGCTCACGAGCCTGAAGGGCAAGCCGGATCTTTGGCCGCACATGGTGATGCTCAACATTCTGCAGTCCCACCACGAGTTCAGCGGCGAGCCGCGGGTGCTGGAGCTGATGGAACGTTATTTCCGCTGGGAACACACGCTGCCCGCGACGGCGTTTGGGGAGGGGTACTGGCCGAGGATCCGGGCGGGCGACAACCTGGAGAGCATTTACTGGCTGTACAACCGGCTCGAAACCGGCGACCGCGCCTGGCTGCTCGATCTGGCCCGCAAAATCCACGAGAACATGGCCGCCTGGCACCGGGAGATCGTCAACTGGCACAACGTCAACCTCGCCCAGGGATTCCGCGCCGGAACGGTTTACGGGATGCAGGAGCGCACCCCCGCGCTGCTCGCCTCCGCCGAGCGCAATTACACCCGGCTGATGGGCGTCTACGGCCAGTTCCCCGGAGGCGGGTTCGTGGGCGACGAGAATTGCCGTCCCGGCCACGTCGATCCGCGCGGCGGGATCGAGACGTGCGGCATTGTGGAGTTCATGCACAGTTTCGAGATGCTCACCAAAATCACCGGGAACCCTGTCTGGTCGGACCGCAACGAGGAGATCGCGTTCAACTCGTTTCCGGCGTCGATGACGCCGGATTTGAAGGGCCTGCACTACATCACCTGCGCCAACCAGGTGCAGCTCGACCGCGACAACAAGTCGCCCGGGATTCAAAACGGCGGCACGATGTTTTCCTACAGCCCCTTTGCCGTGTATCGGTGCTGCCAGCACAACGTGTCCCACGGCTGGCCCTACTACGCCGAGGAACTGTGGCTTGCCACGCATGACCGCGGCCTGTGCGCCTCGCTTTATGCCGCCTCCGACGTCAGCGCCAAAGTCGGCGACGGCACCACCGTCAAAATCCTCGAACAAACCGACTACCCCTTCGGCGAAACCGTCACCCTGAAGGTGCTGGCCCCGAAAGCCGTCACCTTCCCCCTGTATCTCCGGATCCCGGGCTGGTGTCGCGCCGCCGCGCTGACCCTGAACGGCGCGCCCCTTGCCCTGCCCGCCCCGCCCACGCCGCGGTCCTACCTCGTCCTGGAGCGCGCCTGGATCGATGGCGACACCGTCACCCTCCATCTGCCCATGCAGGTTGCCGTCCGAACCTGGCCCGCCAACAAGAATGCCGTCTCGGTGGACCGCGGCCCGTTGAGCTTCTCACTGGCCATCCAGGAGCGATGGCAGCGCTACGGCGACAACCCGCAATGGCCCGAGTGGGAAGTGTTCCCGGCCTCGGACTGGAACTACGGGCTGCTCCTCGACGCGGCGAATCCCTCCGGCTCCTTCACCCTCGAGCGCCGGCCCGGCCCGCTGCCCGCCCAGCCCTTCACGCCGGACACCGCCCCTCTCCGGCTGCGGGTCAAGGCTCGCAAAATCCCGGGCTGGCAGACCGACCGCCTCAACATGGTCGGCCCGCTCCAGCCGAGCCCCGCCAAGACGGACCAGCCCGTCGACACCGTCACCCTCATCCCCATGGGCGCCGCACGATTGCGCATCGCCTCGTTCCCCACCGTGTCCGCGGACGGCGAAGGTCACCAGTGGGTTGCGGCCGCCAAGCCCAAGCCGTCCGTTTACAGGGCCAGCGCGTCCCACTGCAATCCCGGCGACACGGTCGAGGCGCTGGGAGACGGCCTCGAACCGAGCCGCTCCAACGACACCGCCATTCCCCGCTTCACCTGGTGGCCTCATCGCGGCACCCGGGAATGGGCCCAGTTCGACTTCACCTCCCCCATCACCGTCTCCCAAGTGGCGCTTTACTGGTTCGATGACACCGGCGCCGGCCAGTGTCGCGTGCCTGACTCGTGGGCGCTTCTGGCACGCAGCGGTTCCGCGTGGAAACCCGTGAGCGCACGGGGGGCGTTCGGGACCGCCCGGGACGCATGGAACACCGTTGAATTCGCGCCGGTGGAGACCACGGCACTGCGGCTGACCGTCGAGCTGCAGCCCGGGTTTTCCGGGGGCATTCTCGAGTGGAAGGTGGCCCGCTAGAGTCCTTGACCCGTGAAAGACGTTGCTCGCAGATCAAGTTTGTGCGCTGCAAGGCGCAAGTTGCGGGGCGGTCGTCAAGGACT
>JAFGQR010000167.1 GCA_016935555.1 Verrucomicrobiota bacterium | reverse complement strand
TGCCGCCGACACCGGCCTGCAGGCGCGCAAAACTCCGTTCGGAGAACTCCCAGGGCACAAAGCCCAGGGGCACAAGGCGCGGTTGGGGTTCGCAAATCTGCCATACCCGTGGCCTGGCCCTGCGGCTCGCGGCTTGATCTCCGCGGCCTTTCGCGTTCCAATGTGTCCGGCGCCCGGGCGCCGTCTATGGCTGGCACATCCTCGCGGCTGATCACGGTGATCCCCGTCTTCAACGGGGAGGCCTTCATCGCCGAAACCCTGGAGTCCGTGGCCCGCCAGACACGGCGTCCGGACCGGGTGATCGTGATTGACAACTGCTCCACAGACCGCACGGAGTCGGTGGTCAAGGGGAACACGATGCTGCCGTGCGAATGGCAGCGCAATCCGTCGAACCTCGGTCTCTTCGGCAACTGCAACCGGGCGCTCGAGTTCGCCGCGCAAACGGACTACCTGCACATCCTGCATGCCGACGACCTGATTGAGCCGGCGTTTTACGAGACGCTGGCCGGCGCGCTGGAGGATTGTGCGGGGCGGGGATTGGCGTGGTGCCTGGACCGGCGGATCGATCAGCACGGCCGCGCGTTCAGCGTGTCGGGCCGGCCCACCGGCGCGCTCGAGGTCGTGCCCCGGGACCGGTTTCTCGCCGAGAAAGCCGCGATCGGCAACCAGGCGTTCAGCGGCACGCTGCTCAAAACCCATCGCCAGCCCGCCCCGTGCAGCTTCCGGCTGGACATGCCCATTCTGGCGGACATGGTGTTCTGGCCGGATTGGGGCCGGCATTGCGAGAAGATCGTCCGGGTGCACGCGCCTCTGTCCAAGTATCGCTGGCACGGCGACAACACCACCACCGCCATGGTGCCGGGGCTGCAGGCGCTCGTGCTGGACGAGTGGCGCGTGATGGAACTGGTGGAATCCTACCGCGACACCCCCCCTTCACTTCTGCGCCGAGCCAAACTGCGCGGCCTGTTCGCCGTCCGGTCCGGCATCAAAGCCAAACGCTTTCGCCAGCGCGGCAATCCCCGCTATGCCGCCGCCATCGCCGCCGCCGCGCGTCCCGTGTCCGGCGCGTGGCTGTGGGGGTTGGCGCAAGGGCTGGTCCACGCCCGGGACCTGGTGGTTTATGGCCTGCTGCGCCGCCGCAAGCACCCGAACAATGTCTACAGCTAATGAGGCAGGACCTCAGACCGCCAAAGCCCGGGCCGTTGTGACGAACTCCAGGCGGGGTCTTCCCTGACGCAAGTGCGGGATGGCGGCCTGTACGGGCGCTGCTTCCCCGGGAAACTCCTTGGCGAAAACATCGATTGGGGCCGTCCTGAACAGGTGCAGGTGATCTTCACCCGGCGCATGCAGCGCAAAACTGCGTCACTCCGGAACTGAAGCCGCGGGCTGGGCCGGGGTCGAGTTCGAGGGTTGCGCCGGCGGGGGCGCCGGGGGGGTCGCGGGGGGTTGTTCCGGCGGTTGCGCCATTTCCCACAGGATCAGGTCCGCAGACAGATTGGGGCCGTCGCTGATCGCCCGGGACCGTTTCAAGGCGGCCTCGGCTTTCTCGGTCTCCCCGGTGCGCATGTAGAACTGGCCGAGGCGGAGGAGGATTTCGGCGCAGTTGGGGTCCAGCTCGAGGGCCCGGAGGTAAGTGTCGAGGGCTTTGGCGTGGTCTTTGGCGCGTTCGTAGACGATGGCCAGGCGGAGCATGACCATGGAGTTCATGGGCTGAAGCGCCAGGACCTCATGATAGCGCGTGATGGCGGCGTCGATGAATTTGCTGCGTTCCTCGGCTTGGGAGGGGTCTTTGAGGAAGCGGCTGTAGTTGGCAAAGACGTTGGCGATCTGGAAGCGGGGCTCGGGATTGCCCGGATCGGCGGCGATCGCGCGGTGAAAGGCCAGAAAGGCGGCATCGTTCCTGAAGCCCATCTTGGATTCGATGCCGAGAACGACGAAGCGGTGCGAGATGGCGGCGCGGGCCACGTGCCAGCCGCTGACGAGGCAGAACGCCACCAGGCCGGCCGCCAGGGTCCGCCGGGTTCCCCGCCCGATCTCCGCGCGCGGGAACCGCTTTCGAGGGTCTTCCATCGCCGCCGTGCAGCCCAGGAGCGTCGCCGCCAGCAGGGCGTTGGATGGGATGTGGAGGTTGAAATCAATCCACGAATGCAACAGCAGAATGGTCACCGCCACCAGGCTGCCGATGGCAAACGCGCGCTGGTCGGAGCTTGCCGGGGAGCGCGTCATCAGGATGGCCTGCCAATAGAAACACCCCACGATGGCCAGCCCGATCGCCAGTCCCACCAAGCCGTAGTCGGCGGCCAGGTTCAGGAAATCGTTGTGGGCGAATTCGGGTTGTCGCTGGATGGCAGGGTGGCGGTATTTGAGGTGATACCACTGCCAGGTGGCAGGGCCGCCGCCGAACACGGGGCGGTCGGCGATCATGGACAGGGTCGCCTTCCAAAGCTGGGTGCGCCCCCCGAGGGTGGGGTCGCGCAGGGTGGAGGTCTGACCGGGGTTTTGGGCAGTGAACGTCAGGCGGATGTAATCCCGGACGGTGTCGACGCGCGTGGCGATGACGACCAGGCCGACGATGGCGAGCACGGCGACTGCGATGCGCGGCCACATTGCCCGCTGCCGCCAGTCGCCCCAAAGCAGCACCACGAGCACCCCGGCCGCCGTCGCAAGCCAGGCCCCGCGGGAGAGGCTGACGAGAAGCCCGACGAGCAGCACCAAGCCGGCATAGGCCAGGTAGACCTTGGACAACGCGGAACGCTCGACATCGCTGCGCCGGGGACGACGCACGGCCACATAGGCCAGCACCAGCCCGAGAACCATGCTGATGAACCCGGCAAAATGGTTCGGGCACCAAAACGTGCCGCTGCCCCGGTGCTGGTACGTTTCCGGCCGCACCAGGTGCAGCACCTTGTCGGCATGCACGTAGAACTGCCAGAACGCATAGCCCGACTCCACCAGCGCCAACGCCACCAGGCTGTGCAGCAAAATCGCCCGGTCCCGCTGATGATAAAAGTTCGCCGCGGCGGCAAAGTAGATCATCGTGCACAGCAGCACCATGAACAGCTCCAGCCGCGCCCCGTATTCGATGGGACACGTGAAGTAGCGGAGGGTGGCATACAGGGCGAACGCCGCCACTGGGTAGTGGAGGGGGGAGGCTTTCCAGGAAACGCTCCGGGCCAGCGCCAGCTTCAGGGCCCACAGGCAAAGCAGCAGGATGCCCAGCCCATACACCAGCCCCCCCATGTCGATCGTCACCGCCCCGAAAGCCAGCGTGGCAACCACCAACACCGCCACCAGGGCCGCGATCATCGCATAACCCAACACGTTTCGAGCTCGATCCGAAAGCTGCATGACTGGCCGCACCCGGCCGGATTCCGTGCCCCTGGGCAGCAGATTCGAGGCCGCAATGCAGGATAGGACAGCCCCGGACCGAAGTCCATCCCGGCCATGGGATGGCGGCACTTCCGAATGTCCCCCTTTGGGTCGGCATGGGCTGCGGGGCATGGCCAGGACGCGGCTGGCTGTTTTCGGCGCGGCCCGCT
>JAFGQR010000166.1 GCA_016935555.1 Verrucomicrobiota bacterium | reverse complement strand
TCAACGTTCAACGTTCAACGTTCAACGTTCAACGTTCAACGTTCAACGTTCAACGTTCAACGTTCAACGTTCAACGCTCAACGTTCAACGTTCAACGCTCAACGCTCAACGCTCAACGCGGCACGGCACCATGCACTGGTTGTCCGTTGGCCCCGGCGCATGGGGTGCGCGTCAGGACGAGACCTGATGTTCGAGGTTCGGCGTTGGGCGTTCGGTGTTCGTCCCGGTTTCTAAACCAAGAAAGCTTCGCCGCCGCGGCGGAGATGGGGGCTCGCAAGGAGCCTGCCGCGCAGGAGCAATGCCCCGTGTTGCCGCGGGCCGGGAAGCACCCCGGTCCTGCATCCCCAGACAAGGCCGCATTTCGCTTGAACGGTCCCCGGCGTTCGGGCAGCCTCGCGCCCGATACGACGCGGGTTTGCATGAGGGATGCCGCCCACCGAGGTGCGGCGCGGGTCCCCCATCGGCACCTCCGCAGGACAACACACAGACCAATCCATGATGGGGCTGCAGACGTTTGCGGTGCCGATGGCCTTCGCCGCGGTGGCGGCGGTGCTGCTGTGGGACCCGCTGCCTCCGCGCCCGCCGATTCTCGCGGCCACCCCGGTGCCGGCGTGGGCCGTCGACCCCACGCCCGTCCGCCAGCCGCTCTTCAAGCCGGTTTATGCGTTCGCCGGGTTCACCTATTCATGCATGGATTGCCACCGGATCATCCCCTCGCCGGCGGAAACATCGCGGCGGCTGACGCAGCACACGGAAATCGAACTCGGTCACGGCATCAACACGCGCTGTTTCAACTGCCATCACCCCGTCAACCGGAACGCGTTCGTCGACGACTTCGGCGCCGAGATTCCCTGGAACGAGCCGCAACGGCTCTGCGCCAAATGCCATGGGCCCGTCTACCGCGACTGGCAGGCCGGCTCGCACGGGCGCAGCAACGGTTATTGGGACCTTGCGAAAGGACCGCAAACCCGCCTGCGCTGCATCCAGTGCCACGATCCCCATGTCCCGCCCTTCGCCGCCATGCGGCCCGCCCCCGGCCCCAACACCCTGCGGCTGGGACCGCAGCGACCGCCTGCCCACGGCGCACAACGCGATCCGCTGCGGGTGTACCCCCCCGCGCCGGACCATCCTCCCGCACCGTGACCATGCCAGGCGACGATTCCCATCCGGCACCGGGCGGCACTCCGGACGGCGGCGTGCCCGTGTCGCGGCGCGGTTTCCTCGCCCAAGGCGCCGCCGCGACGGCTGGCCTCGCCGCGCTGGCGGCCGCCATGTCGCCGCTGCGGCATCTCAAGGACGGGGATCTGCCCTCGGCCGAGGAATTCCTGCAAAAGCACTACCACGAGATGACCCCGGCCGACAAGGAGCGCGCCTTGAACCGGATTCGGGAGCAGGTCCGGCGACGCCACGGCGTGACCCCCACCGTGTCCGACCCGCCGCCGATGGACGGCGTCGAGTTCGTGTATGGGCTGAACATCAGCCGCTGCATCGGCTGCCGCAAATGCGTCCATGCCTGCGTCGCCGAAAACAACCTGTCGCGAGCTCCGGAGATTCAATACATTCGCGTGCTCGAAATGGAGAAGGGCAGCATCGACGTCGAGTCGGCCAACCACCATTACGACTCGGACCAGGTGCCGCGTCCGGACAAGTGGTACATGCCCGTGCAGTGTCACCAGTGCGCCGATCCCCCCTGCGTCAAGGTCTGCCCGGTCGGAGCCACTTGGCAGGAGCCCGACGGCATCACGGTCATTGATTACGACTGGTGCATCGGCTGCCGGTATTGCGAGGCCGCGTGCCCCTATTGGGCCCGGCGCTTCAACTTCGCCGAGCCGACCATCCCCCCCGGCCAGCTCAATCCCCACATCGCCTACCTCTCCAACCGCCCCCGGCAGAAGGGGGTGATGGAGAAATGCACCTTTTGCCTGCACCGGACGCGCGTCGGGCGGCTGCCCGCCTGTGTGGAAGTCTGCCCCACCGGTTCGCGCAAGTTCGGCAACGTGCTCGATCCGAACAGCGAGGTGCACTTCATCCTCAAGCATAAGCGCGTGTTTGTGCTCAAGGCCGACGTCGGCACGCTGCCGCGCTTTTTCTACTACTTCGACGAGCGCGGCAGCCGCTACCACGAGCCGATCGCACCCGGTCCCGAGAGCGGCCCTCTCCCGGAGGGCGCATGAGGCGCTACCTGACCTTCCTCGGGGACTGTTTCCGGCTGAGCTTGGTGGGGGACTGGCGGTATCATGCGTGGATGACGGCGCTGACGGGGGTGGCGTTGGGGGGCCTGTATGCCTACTGCCACCAGCTGGTCCATGGGCTCGTCACCACGGGCATGACCGACCAGGTCTCGTGGGGCATGTATATCGCCAACTTCACCTACCTCGTCGGACTCGCCGCCGCGGCCGCCATGCTCGTCATCCCCGTCTATGTCTACCGCAACCTGCACCTTCACGACGTGGTGATCTTCGGCGAGCTGCTGGCCGTGTCGGTCATCCTCATGTGTCTGCTGTTCGTCACGGTAGACCTGGGCCGCCCCGATCGTTTCCATCACCTGCTGCTGCGCTTCAACTTCCCCATGTCCATGCTGACCTGGGACGTCATCGCGCTCAACGGCTACCTGCTGCTCAACCTGCACATCTGCGGCTACCTCATCTACTGCGCCTACTGCGGACGCAAGCCGACACGGGCCTTCTACATCCCCTTTGTGTTCGTGGCCATCGCCTGGGCCGTCAGCATCCACACCGTCACCGCCTTTCTGTACGTCGGCCTTGGCGGACGCCCGTTCTGGAATTCCGCCATCATCGCGCCGCGATTTCTGGCAAGCGCCTTCGCCGCGGGCCCCGCCTTCATCATCCTGACCCTCCAGGTCGTGCGGCACTTCACCCGCCACAAGGTCAGCAACAACGCGCTGTTTACCCTGCGCCGCATCGTGCAGGTCGCGCTGCTCATCAATGTCTTCCTGCTCCTCTGCGAAGTCTTCACCGAGTTCTACGCCGACACCCGCCACGTCGCCTCCGCCCAATACCTCTTCCTCGGCCTGCACGGCCACCACGCCCTCGTGCCCTGGATCTGGACGGCCGTCGCCATGAATCTCGTCGCCACCACCCTCTTCATGCTCCCCGCCTCCCGCGCCCTCAACACCCTCAACGTCGCCTGCGTCCTCACCATCGTCGCCATCTGGATCGAAAAAGGCATGGGACTCATCATTCCCGCCTTCGTGCCCTCCCCCCTGGGCGAAATCGTCGAATACCAGCCCACCCTTCACGAAACCCTGATCTGCCTCGGCATCTGGGCCTTCGGCCTGCTCGTCTACACCATCCTCGTCCGCGTGTCCGTCCCCGTGCTGGCCGGCGACGTCACCTACGCTCGCCGCCGGAGCACGCACCCGCGGGCGGACGCGGCCGGTCCGGCCGCGCACGGCGCCGCCGCCTTGAACAACGCTCCCACACCATGAAAACCATCCCCGTCCCCATGCTCATCGGTCTGCTCACCGTCGCCGGTGTCGTCGGCCTCCGACACGCGCGCGCCCAGGCCTGGGGCCTGCCCGCGATGTCCAAGGAGACCAGGGCCTGCCTCGAATGCCATCGCCAGGACAACGCCGGCATCTACCAGCAGTGGGGCGCAAGCAAACACTACCGCGCCAACGTCGGCTGCTTCGAGTGCCACATGGCCGACACGAACGAACCCGACGCCTTCCCGCACGAAGGCGCCCACATCGCCACCCTCGTCACCCCCAAGGACTGCGCCCGCTGCCACAGCAAGGAAACCGAGGAGTTCGCCAACTCGCACCACTCCAAAGGCGCCCGCATCCTCGGGTCGCTCGACAATACCCTCGCCGAAGTCGTCGAGGGCAATCGCGGCATGCGCACCCCGGGATTCCCGGAGGGCGTCAGCGCCGCGGCGGTCAGCGGCTGTTGGCAGTGTCACGGCAGCGAAATGAAGGTGCTCCCCCACGGCAAGCTCGACCCGGCCACCTGGCCCAACACCGGCATCGGCCGCATCAACCCCGACGGCTCCGAGGGGTCGTGCTCCGCCTGTCACAGCCGCCACGCCTTCTCCGCCGCCCAGGCGCGCCAGCCCGACAACTGCGGCAAATGCCACATGGGCCCCGACCACCCGCAGCTGGAGATTTACAACGAATCCAAACACGGCGTCGCGTTCCGCGCCTTCAAGGACCAGCTCCGCCTCGAGTCCTCCAAGTGGATCGTCGGCGAAGACTACACCCTCGCCCCCACCTGCGCCACCTGCCACATGAGCGCCACCCCGGGCCGCGCCGCCCGCAATACCCGTCCCGCCTTGCCCGCCCTGCCCGTCTCGCACGACGTCGGCCTGCGCCTCAGCTGGAACAACCGCCCCGAACTCTCCATCCGCCCGGAAGTCAGCGACAAGAAAATGGGCCTGCCCGGCGCCGACATCCCCTGGCAGACCCGCCGCACCCACATGAAGAATGTCTGCAGCAACTGCCACGAGGACCAGTGGGTGAACCATTTCTACGTGCAATACGACAGCCTCGTCGACCTCTACCACAAAAAATTCGCCGAGCCCGGCCTCGAACTCTACCGGCTCGCCAAACCGCTACTGAACCCCGTCCAGTTCGCCAACAAGCTCGATTTCACCTGGTACGAATTGTGGCATCACGAAGGCCGCCGCGCCCGCCACGGCGCCTCCATGATGGGACCGGACTTCACCCACTGGCACGGCACCTACGAGGTCGCCAAACACTTCTACGCCTCCATGGTCCCCGAATTGCACGATCTCGTCCGCCAAGGCCGCGCCTCCGGCAACCCCGCCCAAACCGCCGCTGCCGACGCCCTTGCCCAAAAACTGGAGGCCACCCTCAACACCCCCAACCATGGGTGGTACCTCAACAAGATGGACCCGGCCGAAAAGGCCGAACGCGAAAAGCGCCAGGAGGAATTCCGGAAGCGCTACGCCAAGTAGCACGGCTTCGCGTCGCCGCCAGGCCTTGCGGGGCGGGAGCGCCATGAGGGGAACACAAGAGGCCGTGGACATCATGGACTCCGGCCTCGAACGGGGGCCGAGCGGCGGGCAAACGGGGCTTGAATTGCGGCGCAGTCCGTGGGAATGAACGCCCCCGGACCCTGTGTCAGGCCATCCCATGCAGCAAACGTCCATCCCCGGCGGACAGGCGGCCGCGCCCGAGAGCGGTGCGGCGGTTGCCGCGCGTGTTCGGCGCAAGGTGTATGCGCGCGTGGTTCTGCCGTTGTTCATCACGTCGATCCTCGCCTATGTGGACCGGGTCAACCTGAGTTACGCGGCGCTGACCATGAACGAGGATCTGGGCTTCACTGCCGGGGTGTTCGGCCTGGGCGCGGGGATTTTCTTCGCGGGCTATGTGCTCTTCGAAATCCCAGGAGCGCTGATTGCCGAGCGGTACAGCCCGAAATGGTGGCTGGGCCGGATCATGATCACCTGGGGAATCGTGTCCTGTCTCATGGCGCTTGTCCGGACGCCCTGGCAATTCTACACGCTGCGCTTCCTGCTGGGCGCCGCCGAAGCCAGCCTGTATCCGGTGCTGTACGCGTCCTGCATCCCCCGGTGGTTCGAGGCCCGGGACCGTCCGCGCGCCATCGCGGTCATGCTGGCGTCCCTGCAACTGTCCATCATCATCGGCGCGCCGCTGTCGAGCTGGCTGCTCGGGGTGCCGCTGTTCGGTCTGAAGGGATGGCAAGGCTTGTTCATTCTCGAAGGGATTCCGGCCGCCCTGTTTGCGTTCGTCCTGGTGGCGTGGCTGCCCGATTCGCCCCGGGAGGCAAGGTGGCTGACTCCCGGCGAAAGGCAGTATCTTCTGGGGGCGCTTGACCGGGAGATCGCGGCCAAGGCTGCGGCCAGGCGCTACACGGTGGGGGAGGCGCTGGCGGACCGGGAAGTGCTCAAGCTGGGCATCATCTACTTCCTGTGGATCACCGGGTTTTGGGGGTTCGGGTATTGGATGCCCACGGTGCTGAAGTCGGCTTCCGGGTGGTCGAACCTGGCGGTGGGCTGGGTGATCGTCATCCCGATGTGTCTTTCGCTGGGGGTGATGCTGTGGATTGGCGATCACTCGTCCAAGACGGGCGAGAAACGCTGGCACGGCGCCATCGGCACGTTCATCGGCGCGGCGGGTTTGTGGTTCGGCACGCTGACAGACCGGCCCGTGCTGGCGTTCCTGTGCCTGTGCCTGGCCGCGATCGGTGTGTATGCGCCTTTTGGCGTCTGGTGGTCCTACCCCACCACGTTCCTCTCGGGGCCTGCGGCGGCCGGTGCCATCGGGCTCATCAACTCCTCGGGCAACATCGGGGGCTTCGTCGGCCCCTACCTCACCGGGTTCCTGAAGGACTGGACGGGCAGCTACACCAGCGCCTGGCTGTACCTGGCATTGTCATTGACATGCGCCGGCCTCTTGATGCTGACCCTGCGGCGGAACCTGCCCACGGACCACGTCTCCGGCCCACGATGCCCCACGCCCCTCCCGGGGGCGCATGGGGAATTCCGGCTCCGGGAGAACCTGGGGAGCGGGCTGTCGTGGCCGGACCGACCCGGGATGGCGGCCGCCTTTCCCGGTAAGGCGCCGCTTTTTTCGCCTTGACCGTTCCCTGCTGAAAGAGGAGCACAGAGCTATGAATCAATGGACGAAAACGGGCTTCTCCACCACGGCCGTTCACGGGGGCGAGATCCGCTACAACGAGTATGGCGCGATCACAACGCCCGTGGTCCAGACCTCGACGTTCATCTTCAAAAGCACCGAGGAAATCCGGAAACTCAAGCAGGGCGTCAAGGGCCGATACGAGTATGGCCGGTATGGTCATCCGACGCAAGTGGCCGCCGAGAACAAGCTGGCGGCGCTCGAGAACGCGCAGGACGCGGTGCTGTTTTCCTCGGGCATGAGCGCCATCACGACGGCGCTTTATGCCCTGTTGAACACGGGCGATCATTTGATCATCACGGACGACGCCTACAAGCGGACGCTGGATTTCTGCAAGGTTTGCCTGCCGCGCTTCGGGATTGAATCCACGGTGGTGAAGATGGGCGATTACGGGGCGATTCAGCGGGCGATTCGGAAGAACACGCGCATCTTCATGTCCGAATCCCCCACGAACCCGTATCTGAACATCATGGACCTGGAACGGTTGATGGAGATTTTTCGGAAGCGGAAGGACGTGGTGATCATTTCGGATTCGACCTTTGCCACGCCGTACAACCAGCGGCCGCTGGAATGGGGGGTGCACCTGGTCACCCACTCGGCCACCAAGTACCTGGGCGGCCACAACGACCTGATGGCCGGCGTGGTGCTGGGCCGCAAGGCGCTGACCGACCGCATCCGCAATTACTTGAAAATCACCGGGGGCTGCATCGACCCGCATTCCAGCTACCTCCTGATCCGCGGCCTGAAAACGTTCGAACTCCGGATGCAGCGCCATAATGCGAACGGGCAGATCGTGGCCGAATTCCTCGAGCGCGACAAGCGGGTCCAACGGGTGTATTACCCCGGCCTCAGGAGCCACCCCCACCACGGAGTCGCCAAGCTCCAGATGAAGGGCTTCGGCGGGGTGGTGACGTTCGTGGTCAAGGACGACACCCGCTACGTCCACCGTTTCCTGGGCCGGCTGAAATTCATCAGCATCGGCCCCAGCCTGGGCGGCGTGGAGTCGCTCATCACCCACCCGGCGTCCATCAGCTATTACCTGTGCACCAAACAACAGCGTCTCAAGCTCGGCATCCGCGACGGCCTCGTCCGCCTCGCCTGCGGCATCGAGAACGCCGAGGACATCATCGAGGACATCCGCCAGGCGCTCGGTTAGAGTCCTGACCTGTGGAATTCGTTGCTGGCAGATCAAGGGTGTGCGCTGCAACGCGCAAGTTGCGGGGCGGTCGTCAAGAACTCTATCCCGCCGCTGCGCGGCGGGTTCCATGCCATCTTCGGGACAAAACCGCGCAGCG
>JAFGQR010000165.1 GCA_016935555.1 Verrucomicrobiota bacterium | reverse complement strand
GGCCCGGTTTGGCGCCGGGCTGGCCGGTGCGTTCGAGATCCACAAGAGCTGGCCGTTCATCTTGATGGCGGGGCCGGTGCCGGTGCCCACGTATGCGAAGGTGGGGCTCGAGGTGGAAGCCGAGGCGCAATTGCAGGTGATGACCCTTGAACCCATCGGGTTGAACGGCAGCCTGGCTCTCGATCCTTATGTGCGGGGCTCGCTAGGCGTGGGCGTAGACGAAGTCCTAGCCATCGAAGGTTGGATCGGGGGCGGTCTGGACCTCGACCTTCAGTGCCGCCTTGAACTCTCCCCAGAACCGGAATTTGACGTCTCGCTGTACCTCAATGGCGGCGCGACCGTTTACTTCCTGCTGTGGACGTGGGAAAACGAGTTCCTGTATTGGGAGTGGCCCGAAGACAAGGCGCTCCGGTCCCGGCTGTTCTCGCCGCTGGCGGCGTTCTCTACCCAGCCCAAGCTGCTGTCGCGCGATTACCTCAATCAAACCGGCTCCGCCCGATTCTTCAGCAGCCCGGCGAAGGTCACACCGGCCGGCCTCGCAACCACCCCGGCCTCGCTTGTGCCCCAAAGCAGCCCCTTGCAGACAAGCGTGTTTCCCTATTCCGAACCGGATTGTGCCTCAGCCGGCACGAACTTTCACCTGGTGTGGTTGAGCGACGATCCCGCCCGCAGCGCCATGAACCGCACCCGGCTTGAATTCTCACATTTCAACGGCACCGAGTGGAGCGAGCCTGTTCCAGTCGCCGACGATGGCACCGCCGATTTTCACCCGCAGATCCTGACCTTCAGCGATGGCTCCGCGGTGTGCGCCTGGGAAAACCAGCGCGCGGCGTTGCCGGACACCGCCACGCTGGACGACATGAAGGCGGGCCTCGAGATCGCCGTCGCGTGGTACGACGCTACCGCCAACGAATGGGGGTCCACGCAATCGCAGATGAACCGGAGCACGAACAGTTGGCTGGATCGGAGCCCGAAGCTCGCAGGACGGAGCCGCGACAACGTGTTGCTGGTTTGGACGGCCAATCCGAGCAACCACATCACCGGCACGGCCACCGAGCCCAACGAACTCCTCGCCTCGACGTGGAACGGCACGACATGGAGCACCCCGGAAGTCTTCATCACGCTGACCTTTCCGCTGGTGAAATACGATCTCGCCTACGACGGCACCAACGGTCACGTGGTGATGACTCTCGACACGTCGAACACCCACACAAACGTCGGCGCACGCGAGCTGTTCTACATGGCTTACCAGGACGGCGCGTGGAGCGCGCTCGAACGGCTTACCGACGACCAGGTGCCCGATGACAATCCGCTGTTGGCATTGGACCAGGACGGCCGCTGCGTGCTCGTCTGGCTTAAAGACACGGAGATCTCGAGCGCAGTGGACTTTCAGGTGATCCACCGGCAGATCGTGCGGACCAATCTCTACTCGAGCAACCTGGGCGATGCCAAGCTGGCCCGCAGCAGCGATGGCAAACTGGCGCTCGTGTGGGCCGAGCCGGCTGACTTCAGTTCGGACTTGCACGCGGTCTTTTACGATCCTGTGTTCAGGCTCTGGGGACAGCCCAAGCAACTGACCTCAGACGCCGAAACCGAGCGCAACCTGACCACCGCTTTCCGTGGCACAGACCAGTTGGTGGCTGTCTATAACCGCCGCCTGATTGGCCCCACCAACAGCGGTACCGGCGCTGACCTCTACGTACTCCAATACGGCTTGGGTGAAGACCTAGCGCTCAACCTGTTCTACAGCTCCCCGCCCAATCCTGGCCCAGGCGACATGGCCACGTTCCAAGCCACGGTGGGCAACCTGGGCGACAAAGCCGCCGCCAACGTTCCAGTGGCCTTCTACCTCGGCGATCCCGGTGCCGGCGGAGTTGAAGTGGGACGGATCGGTCTAACCCAATCGCTCGCCCCCGGCGAGACGGCGGACATCACCTTCGGCTGGACGTTGCCAACAACCAATCTGCCCCTCACGCTCTATGCGCTCGTGGACCCGGGGCAGGCCCTCGCTGATGTCGTTCGGAACAACAACAGCCTCGGACTCAAACTGGCCAAGGCCGATCTGGCGGTGACCTCGGTCACATGGAGTCAGATCGCCAGCAACACGTTGTCCGTGGCAGCCTGTGTGGGTAACCAAGGCGTTGTCACTGGCCAGACCGCCACAGTCGAGTTCCGGCTGGGTTCACCGGACGGCACGAACCTCTTCAGCCAGAGCCTCACCAACCTTGCCCCGGGAGAAGCGACCGAGATCGCGTTCCTGTGGGACATGTCGGATTGGGTTGGCGCGCCGGATATCTACGTCGTCTTGACCGGGCCGGATCCGGGGACTGACTTCGATCTGGCCAACAATAATGTGCGACTGTCCCTCCAGCTGGCGGCGGCGCCGAGCACGCTGGCCCTCGGCCCGCTCGTCCGCCTGCCGGGGGGGCTGTTCCAGCTGACAGTGCTGGGCGAAGCCGGCCGCTATTACCAAGTCGAGACGTCGACAAATCTGAGCGATTGGGAACCCTGGATCGAGTTCTTCAGCACGAACATGTCGACACCGGTAATCGATTCCACCGGAACCAATACCCCGCAGCGCTATTACCGCGCTGTTGGCGAGTAACTCCCCGGAGCGCAAACCATTCTGTCCTGCGCCCCTCGTGAGGAGAAGGTTGACTATCTTAAACCCAGTCACTTTCTGCAAACCGCAGCTTTTTCTGGGTACAGTCGCGCTTTCGAACAACTGAGACGGGCTTTTTGTGGACATTCCGGCGGCTCTGTGATTAGAAACGGAAAAGACAGCTTTCGAAGGTTCCTTTCTGCTGCTATTAGCGCTTCGACGCTTGGGAAAACGGGAACGGTTTACCGGGCGCTGCGGTCGCGCTTCTTGAGAAAGTCAGCCGCCTTTTTGCGGGTGGCAGGGCGCGCGTTCCGGGTTGCGCTGCGGACGAACTCCAGGACCTCGCCGGGGTTGCCAATCCGGTCATAAAAGCGGTCCAGCGATTCGATGGCCTGGCCGATCGCCACGTTGCGGCACTCGTCGGTTTCATACGCCGCCCATTGGACCTTGAGAATCGCCCGCGCGATCTTGTCGGCGAGGGCGGGTTTGGCCAGCGCGATCGCGGCCGCGCCCGCCATGGTGTTGGTCGCCGTGATCATGTCCGTCCCGCGGATGAACTGGAGGTAGTCGTCGAGGATGTGCTCGATGCGGCCTCGGTCGTCCACGGCCGCCAGGTTCGCCACGATCCGGATCGCGTCCCACTTCAAAAACGAGTTGTCGGCGGCCAGCAGCGCGATGAACAAATCCACGTGCGGGTACAGGATCGACGGCTCCTTCCCGCTCATCAGCCGCAGCACCTTGGCGCACCCGAACTTCACCGGGGCCTGCGCGGCCTCCAACCCCTCCAGAAGCGCAGGCAGCAGCCCCCGCCGCTCCACGGCCTGCGCTGCGATCTTCTCCGGGTTCGTTCCCTTCCGGGCCAGCCGCGTCCACAGCTCGGTCTTGGTCATGGCCGGGGAGCCTGGGGTTTGAACGCTTCCTGGAGCGCGGGCGTTTTACGGAACGCCGCGTTGGTGCGAACCAGGTGCTCCTGCGCCGCCAGGTGGTTCGTGATCGCGCGGAACAGCCCTTGAGCCACATGCGATTCGATGTCCACAGCCGGTCCGGTGCTCAGGACCGAACCCAGCAGGCCGCCCCCCTTGAGCATGACACTGCTGTAGGTTTCGCGCAGCCGAGGTTCCACTCCGGCACGCTGCACGGCCCCCAACAACTGCGGCGGCAACTCCTGCCCGCACGCCGCCATGAACAGGCGCAACGCCGCGTCCCGTTCCCCCTTGATCACCGTCGCCGGCTGATCGGTCTTGATGGCCGCCGCTCTCTTGAGCAGCATCCCGACCACCTCGGGCGCAGCCTGCTCGGCGGTGAGGTTCATCGCCGTCAGCAGCGCCTGGCTCTTCCTCCGGTCAAAGCTGGTCACACCCTGGGGGATCTGGATTTGCTGCGCGGTGTTGGTGGTGAAACTGCCGGCAATGCTTACCTTGTTCGAGGCCGCCTTGAGCGCCTGCACCAGCAGATCCCGAATGGCCTGCAGTTGCGTGGCCTTCGCCTGAGCCGGATCCGGCCGGGGCGGCTTGGGAGGGACAATCGGGATCAGGCTTGAGGGGGCTGGAGTGCTGGGCGGCACCGGCAACAGCAGTTGTCCTTGCGCATTGTAGAAGTTGGTAGTCACCACGGCGTTCGTGACCACCACGTAGTTCGTCACAACCACCGCATTGGTCCTGTAGGTGTAGTTGGTCACGTACTGCATGAACGCCGCGTGGGTGTCCAACGCCGGCGCAGCCCCCTGGGCCTGCGCCCCCCACAGGGCCACACCCAAGCCGGCCGCCAGTTGAATCGAAGAATGGCTTTTCATAAGCGACGGACTCTGACAGACCCTTGCAGGCTTCCATATCTTCCCCTCCATTTCAATCGCAATCTTCCCGCGATTGACCCGGGCGCCGAGATGCGGCAGGCTTGCCCCATGCCCAAGCCCACCCGCGCGATTGTCCTTGGCGTTGTCCTGGCATCCGGTCTGCCAGCGCCTTCACCGGCCGACGCCGCCACCCGCCAGCCCCGCTATTATGCGCACCCCGCCGTCCACGATGCGCACGGCGTCATTGCCCCCTGGCGCCGCAGCCTGAACGGACCGTGCGATTTCCGGGTCCGGATCGCGGCGGAGACGCTCAAGCGTTATCCGTGGACCGTTGCCGGGGAGGCGGTCATGGCGTGTCCGCACTATGTGTTCAGCGGGGCGTGGCAGATTGCCTCGAACGGCGTCATCACTCCGAAGAACCCGGGCGACTGGATGAACGGCGACCTGAGCCAGCGCGCCACCAGCCTGCTGCATGGCTTTGTCGATTACTATCGCTACACCGGCGACCCGGCCGCCCTGGCGCATCTCACCTGGCTGGGAGATTACCTTGTCGAGCACGGCCTGACGCCCGCCAACCATGCGTGGCCGGGCCTGTTCATCAGCGTGCCGGTCAAGGGAAAACCCTACGGCCCGTGTGACCCCCGGGGCATGATCCAGCTTGACCTGGTCGCCTGCACCGGGCACGGCCTGTTGCGGGCCTACCAGCTCACCGGCCATGCGCGGTGGCTTGCCGCCGCCCGGCATTGGGGCGACCTGCTGGCGGAGCGCTGCCAGCTCGATCCGGCACGCGGCCCATGGCCGCGCTACGCGAATCCCGAAACGGTTTCCTGGAAGAACAACAAGCAGACCGGCGGCGTCACCATGATCCTGACCTTCCTGGACGAGTTGATCCGGCTGAACCACACGGGCCGGGACCGGCGCATCGTGGCCGCGCGGGACGCCGGACAGCGGTGGCTGCGCGACACGCTTCTGCCCGCCTGGTGGGTCAACGACACCTGGGGCCGCTATTTTTGGGATTGGGAAAACCCGGTCCAGAACTGCTGCACCACCCCGGACGCCGCGCGCTACCTGATGAGCCACCCCGGCCTCTTCCCTCAATGGCGCACCGACGCCCGCAACATGCTCACCCTGTTCCTCAACCGCAGCAGCGCCGCCCCGGAATCCCGGGGCGATGTCTACAGCGGCGCCTGGGCCTATCCCGAAGCGTGCCAATGCTGCCAGCGTTCCCTGTGGTATGCGCCAATCTGCATGGCACCCGCCTTCGCCCAATATGCCGTCCAAGCCGACAGCGCCTGGATGCGCGAGCTGGCGTGCCGGCAGATGGTGCTGGCCACCTACGACGCCCACGAGACCGGCGTGACCGAAGACAACATCGACGGCGGCATCATCGTCAACGGCAGCTGGTTCAACATCGCGCACGGCCTGCCGTTGCGCTGGGTGCTCGCCGCCATGGGCTGGCTCCCCGAAGAACTCGGCCCCAGCCGGGAAAACCACATCATGCGCTCCTCCGCCGTCGTCCAGTCCGTCGTTTATGGCCAGGGCCGCATCGAGTATCACACGTTCGACGCGCCGCCCGGGACGGTCGAGGTGCTGCGTCTGGCGTATGCGCCCCGGGCCGTCACGGCCGATGGCCGGCCGCTGGAGCTGCGGTCCGATCTGGACGCCAACGGTTACACCCTGAAACGCCTGCCCAACCAGGATGCCATCGTCGCCATCCGGCATGACGGCGCCCGGCGTGTGATCGTCACGGGCGCCGATCCCCAGCAGGTGCTGGAGAGCCGCGCCCTGACGTTTCGGGGCGCCTGGAGTTCCATGCAGGATTCCCTAGCCATGGGCGGCATGGTCCGCGTCGCCTCCGCCGCCGGCGCGTCCGTCTCCGCGCGTTTTCACGGGAACCAGCTCAGGCTCATCGGCCGGTGCGACCCCGAAGGCGGACTGGCCGAGGTGCGTCTCGACGGCGAAACGCAGCGTGTGCCGGTGGACTGCTGGAACCCGGCCGCGCGCAGCCATCAGGTGCTCTATTATTGCAACGGGCTGTCGAATGGCTGGCACACGCTCGAACTGGTCGTGCGCGGCACGAACAATCCGTGGTCCAAGGGCGCCCGCGTCTGCGTTGAAGGCCTCCAATATTCGGCGGCCGACGGTTCCCACGGCCATGCCGTCGGCACCGGCCCCACGGCCGCCCAGCGCATGGTGTTTGGCTACACCGGCCGCGAGGATTTCCGCGATTCCCAGGGCCAATCGTGGCGGCCGGCCACCGAATTCGTCACGTGCATCGGCGCCGGCAAAGACACCGTCGCCGAATGCTGGTGGGTTCGGCCGGCCGCCGATCCGATCGCGGGCACCCCGGATCCCGAGCTTTACCGCTACGGCGTTCACGCCCGGGATTTCTGGGTGAACCTCACGGTGGGTCCGGGCCGGTACCACGTCCGTCTGAAACTGGCGGCGACACGCGGGCTCGACACCCGGCGCCACGTCTTCGACATCCGCCTGAATGGCGAGCGCGTCGTGGAACGGCTCGACGTGGCGGCCACGGCCGGCGGCCCCGATCGCGCCGTGGACCTCGTGTTCAACGACGTTCTCCCGCGCCAGGGAATCGTCGAAGTCCGGTTCACCGCCGTGCCGGGTCAAGCCGGCGGCCGGCGTGTCGAGGGCGAGGCGTTTGTCCAGGCCCTGGAGTTGGGACCGGGCCGCAGCGCACCCGGCGCCACGCCCGTTTCGGCTCCCGCACCGCCTCCCTGAGGGCCGGGGCCGATGCGGGAGGCGGGTTCTGCCTTTGCCGTCGGGGTTCAGGGTCGGGGCCGGAGCAGCTTGCGGATGGCGTCCAGCAACACGGATTCGACCTGGGGCGCGACGTAGGACGCCGCCGGGCCCGTTTCGTAGCCGCCCTGGGCGTAGGCCTCCGCCGTGCCGATGTAGCCCGGACCGTAATCCCCGTAGGCCGCCACCGCCACCACACAGTCCGGCCGCGCCGCCCGGGCCGCAAGCTGATACTCGACGAACAGTTCCCCCGGCAGATGCAGCAGGCGGGCCCGCCCCAGGGCCAGGCACGAAAGGTCGATGCGATGCCCCGCCTCACAGCGCCGCCGCCACGCCTGCTGCGCGGCCTGGCCGGACAAGAAAAACGACGCGTCCCTGTCCGCCGCACCGGCCCGCGGCGGCTGCGCGGCGGGCGGCTCGGCCGGCGGCAGGGCGGTCGCCTCCACGCGCCATGCCACGGTCTCCGGCGTGATCGGCTCGCGGCGCGTGCGTTCCCAGGCGCGGCGCATGCCGTCCGCCAGGCGTTCCGCCAGGAGCCACCGGTTCTCCGGCGAGCCGTCATTGTATTTGCCGGCGCCGACATTGCCTCCGGCGCCGTTGAAGTGGATGTGCAACGCCTGCGGCACCGCCAACTGCCGCAGAAAACGCGCCACCCCCGGAAAATCCGGGTTGGGCACGCCGGTGCGGTAGTAGCTCTGCGGGTGCACCGCGTAATAGCTGAGGACCGCCACCGGCCGGTTGCTGTTCCACAGGCTGACGAGCGACACGACGGGATCAATGGTGCCTTCCGGTTCGGCCCGCAACGCCGCGTCGCGGCATGTCGTGAAACGCATCGCGCGCACCCGGCCGTCGGGTCCCAGAACGCGGCGGTTCGACGCCACGGCGCGCACCGGCGCCTCGCCCAAGCCGAGGTGCGTCACCGGCTGGGCGCGCGTGAGCGATTCGCGCACGGCCTTGCCCAGGCGGCGCAATGTCTCCCGGGCAAAGGCGCCGTCGTAACACTCGGGGTCGGCTCCGGCCTCCTTAAGGATCTGTTCTGCGCCGAAGTCGCACGCGGGGGCGTCGTGCTGGTGCACCGTGTGCACCGCCACCCGGGCGGGCACAGTCCCGGCCGCCTCCGCCAGCGCGCGCCGGAACGCGTCGTGTCCTTCGTTGCCAATGCCGATCCAATCCACGGCGCACAACACGATGGGCGCCCCGGCCCCGCGCAAGACCAGCCCGCGCGCCCGCAGGCCCAGGTCCCACGAATTCGTGACCGGATCGTAGGCCATGCGGCTCCCGATTGGAGGCGTCACGTCAATGTCAAACCCCGCGGCGGTCAGCGCGGGAGCCGCCGCCCCGGCCGCCACCGTCTCGGCTGCGACCCAGCCCGTCGCGGCCATCCATCCCGTCAACACAACGGCCAATACTCGTGTTTGCATGGCCCCAGTCTACCATGCCTCCGCCGCCTTTCACCCGTTTTTCCGCCCGGTGGAAAGGATGTGCTGTTTGTTCCGTTCATCTTTCCCTTCATCGCAACATGAGCAGGCGGTTGGACTGCCCGGCGTTGGCGGGTCCAGATGGGCGCAGCGCCTGGGGGGAAATTGGCGCTCGTTGGAAGTTGGATGTTCGATGTTCGTGTGGCCGCGGTTTCTGGAAAGGGCGTGCATTGTCCCGGGGGCCGGCTACGCTGCCGCATGACCACCGCGCCCGGCATGCACCGCATCCTCAACCCCGCGCCCCACACGCTCCTGACCGCCGCCCTTCTCCTGGCGCACCCTGGCGCCGGGGCCGAAGCCTCGCGCCGCATGGAAGCGGTCTCGCGGCCTGAACCCGGTGGGCCGAGCGCGCCGGGCGCGCCAGGCGTGCTGTGGATCGGCGGGGTGGGTGGGGTGTATTTCCTGGCGGAGCCGGGCGAGCTGGTGGTGGAGGTTGAGAAGCGCGACCGGAACCGGCGGCGGGGGCATCATGAGCTGCGCGCCATCCTGGCGGGACCGGACCGGCGGGTGTTGCAGGAGGCGACGATTCCGGACGACGGCCTGCCGACGGGAAGCGGTTGGGGTCCGCGACAGCGGTGTCGGCTGGCGGCGCGGGTGGATGGCCGGGGTGTGTGCGTGCTGAACGTGACGGTGTCCCAGGACCGCTACGGGGAGGCGGTCGCCTGGGCATTTCGATCGAACTGCCGAAAATACCTCATCGAGACGGCGCGTGGGCACAAGGACGAAGCGCACCAGGAACCGATTGTGCTCGCGTCGCCGGACCGGCCTGCCAGCATTTGCTTCATGCCCCGTCAGAAGGCGTTCGGGGTCGAAGTTACCGGTTTGCCGAGGGCGGCGGCCGCGCTCCGGATGCTCGACGCCCGCGGCACCGTGCTCGCCACCCTCGAGGTCCCCGCGGGCGGCCAGGTGTCGCACCGGTTCCCGACGCAGAGGCCGCGCGCGGCGGTGCCCTGGAGGCTGGAGTTGCCGGCGGCAGAGGCCACGGTGCACATCGACGGGCTGACCCGCTGGGAGAGCGGCGATCCGCAACCGCATCTGACCTGCTGGACGCCGGACCCGGCCTCGTGGTTCGCCTGGCTCGATCACCGCTGGCTGCTGACGCCCTACAGCCGGAGGGTGCACGGCTTGCCCGGCGAATCCCGAAACCTGACGTTCCAGGTCCACAACAGCTCGGCCCGCGAACGCTCCGTGCAGCTTGGGCTCGAGTTCCCCGAAGATCCCTCCCCGGCAGCGGCGGAAGCGCCCGGGGACGCGTGCGCGCGCCTGGCCGTGAGCCGTGTGACGGTCGCTCCGGGGCAAAGCGCGTCCGTCACGCTGAATTGCCTCCTGCCGGCATCGGGCCGGACGTGCCGTGTGCGCCTCCGGGCGACGCCCGCGGACGAACCCGGATTCTCGACCTACTCGACCCTGATCCTGAAGGCGGAGGAGGCTGCGGCGTCGAGGCCCCTGGCGATGCCCATCGTGCTGGAACCTTACCGGCACGAGAACGACCAGTTCGGGTGCCTGCCGGATTACCCCGTCGAAAACCAGGTTTATTTCGACGCGCGCAACCGGCCGTTCGTCCGAACGCCCCACGGGATCAGCACATGGCGCGATGGCCGATGGGTGGCGTCGGCGTTTCGTGCCGCCGTGACATCGCGCACGCCTCCGTTCGAGGGCGACACCTTTGGCATGACCAGCACGAAACTCGCGTTTGACCGCGACAACGATCTCTACGCGCTCAGCACCGTGGGCCGGACGGCGGCGCTGCTGCACTCGGCCGACGGCGGGCGGACCTTTGCCGCCTGCGTGATTCCCGGTCGCGAGAACCGTTCACGGTCCTTTGATTTCGAGCAGTTCTCCGGTCACAACGCGCTTGACGGCCCGCCGCCGATCCTGCGCTACACCCTGACCCGGCGTGACGAGCAATTGATCTGGCGCCGGCTGAACGACCTGGAATTGTTCGTCCCGAAGAAACACCACGGCCGCATCGCGTTGGGCGAACCCATCCCGGTCTCCACCCGGTGCCTCGGCTGGTCCGGGCACTCGGGCATGCCCGCCGGAGTCGTGTCCCGCGGGTCCAAAGTTCATGTGGTCTGGGGCGAAGCCACCGATCCGAAGCTCAAGGTTGCCGGCGTGCCCACGTTTGTGGCGAGCTATGACAGGGCCACCGGGCAGCTGGGCAAACCCGCGCTCGTGGCCCACGGTCCCCCGGCCAACGACGTCCATAATTGTCCCAGCATCACCCTCGACCGCCAGGCAAGGCTCCATGTCCTGGCCGGAACGCACGGGGCGCCGTTCCCCTATGCCCGGTCCCTCCAGCCCAACGACGCCCAGCCCCGCTGGACCGAGCCCGCCCTCACCGGCGACGGCTTGCGCCAAACCTACATCGGGCTCGTGTGCGGTCCCGACGACACCCTCCACACGGTGTTCCGATGGTGGCGCTTCGGGGTGGCGCCTTTCCCCGCCAGCTCGCACGCGACGCTTGCGTATCAGCGGAAACGGCCGGGCCGGCCCTGGGAACCGCCGCGCGTCCTGGTGGTTGCGCCGTTCTCGGAATACAGCGTGTTTTACCACCGCCTCACGATCGACCGAAAAGGCCGTCTCTTCCTCTCCTACGACTGCTGGTCCACCTACTGGTTCTACCGCAACGATCACCCCGGCAGCCGGCGCGTCCTGCTTCTTTCGCCCGACGGCGGCGACACCTGGAAGCTGGCCGAGACAAGCGACTTTTAAACGGTGCCGCTCGCGCGTCGCGACATCCTTGGGCGTTTGGGGCCGGGCGTCAGCGCGGGGGTCGCGATCGGGTGGGCCGGCGGGCATGCGGCGGTTGGGTGTGTCTGCCGCATTGGGCCTCGTGACGGAGGGCGTGATCGACGAGCACGAGGGCGGTCATGGCCTCGACGATCGGCACGGCGCGAGGCAGGACGCACGGGTCGTGGCGGCCGCGGGCTTTGAGCGTGGTGTTGTGGAAGGTGTCGTCGACGGTGTTCTGCTCGTGCATGACCGTGGCGACCGGCTTGAACGCCACACGAAACGAGATGGTCTCGCCGTTGGAAATGCCGCCCTGCACGCCTCCGGACCGGTTCGTCACCGCGCGCACCCGCCCGCCGCGCATGCGGAAGGCGTCGTTGTGTTCGCGCCCGGTGTAGTTGACGCAGCCGAAGCCGGATCCGATGTCGAAGCCCTTGGTGGCGGGCAGGCTGAGCATCGCTTTGGCGAGATCCGCCTCGAGCCGGTCAAACACGGGATCGCCCCAGCCGGCCGGCACGCCGCGCGCAATGCCGACGATGAGTCCGCCGACGCTGTCGCCCGCGCGGCGGGTGCGTTCGACGAGGCGGATCATGCGGGCTGCCATGGCGGGGTCGGGGCAGCGGATGGGGTTGGCTTCGATGTCGCGGCGCCGGACGGATTCGGGGTCCACGCGGGCGGCGAGGCGATGGACCTGCTGGACAAAGGCGAGCGTCTCAACCCCGTAATACTCCCGCAGGATCTTCTTGGCGATGGCGCCGGCGGCGACGCGCCCGATGGTTTCACGGGCGCTGCTCCGGCCGCCGCCCTGCCAGTTGCGAAAGCCGTATTTGGCAAGGTAGGTGTAATCGGCGTGCGACGGGCGGAACTTGGAGGCCATCCCGGCATAGGCTTCCGGGCGGGCGTCCTCGTTGCGAACCCAGAGGCAGATCGGCGTGCCCAGCGTCCGCCCCTCGAACACGCCGGACAGGATCTGCACCGTGTCCGATTCCCGGCGCGGGGTGACGATTTCCGACTGGCCGGGCCGGCGCCGATCCAGTTCAACCTGCAGGTCGGCCACCGTCAGCGGCAGGCGCGGGGGACAACCGTCCACCACGACGCCCACGCCTCCGCCGTGCGATTCGCCGAAGGTGGCGATCCGAAACAACTGGCCCAGGATGTTGCCCATGCGGGGGCAGTGTGCGGCAAAACGGGCGCGAGGTCAAACCGGGGGTCTCACACGCGGCACTTCCGAATGTCCCCCTTTGGGTCGGCATGGGCTGCGGGGCATGGCCAGGACGCGGCTGGCTGTTTTCGGCGCGGCCCGCT
>JAFGQR010000164.1 GCA_016935555.1 Verrucomicrobiota bacterium | reverse complement strand
TCTCCTGATCGAATAGCCGGTTCAGCCGATTACGATTAGGATTAGGATTACGAAAAGCCAGAAGGAAAAATCTCAGATGCGCCCTGGGGCGGCGGGCGGGCAACGCCAAGGACCATGGCGCCGTGGTGCTGCAGCGTCTGGAACGGCCCGGGACACTGGCTAGGAGTGCCGGAAGGTGATGCGGGCCTTGGTGAGGTCGTAGGGGGTCAGCTGCACGTCCACCTTGTCGCCGACGCTGATCCGGATGAAATGCTTGCGCATCTTGCCCGAGATGTGCGCAAGCACCTCGTGGCCGTTCGGCAGCGCAACCCGAAACATGGTTCCCGGCAACACCTGGGTCACCGTCCCCTGCAATTCAATAGGGTCTTCTTTTGGCACAGGACACCCGCAAATCCACCCGCGGCCCGCAGGCGTCAATACGGCTCGCCGCCCGACTTGAATCCCGCGTCCGCTGAGGCCGCAAAAATGCTCAGGCAGACCGCCGAAATCAAGCACTTTGTCGCCCGCCCAACCCGCCCCATCCGCGCATCTCCGAAACCCGCCGCCGCCCCCGCCGCCGTTTTCAATGCGCCTCGATGGTCTCGGCCGGCGCCGGCTTCGCGGCTTTGAACGGACCGGCCGGGAGAAGCCTCCGATGCGCTTCGCGAGCGTTGCGGGGTCCTGCGGGCGACGGCAGGGCGGCGATGTTCTCGTTGCCAGCGGTGCGGCGAGCGCTTAGGTTGGACTGCGGCTCGGGGGCGATTAGCGCAGCGGTAGCGCACCTCCCTTACACGGAGAGGGTCGGCGGTTCGAATCCGTCATCGCCCACCACCCGTCCTCGCCGCGGGACGGCAAGACCGACATCGAACATCCGGAACGAAGACCCCTTTGGGCTCCGAAACGACGACGCGTCGTGAGACCGCCCCCCCCCCACGCGGAACCGCGCCCCCTGTTGGTGCCCTCACCGCAGGGGCGGCCGGCTGACGGCGACGTTGGACCAGGGGCTGCGGTTGCTGGCGTCGTCGAAGCCGGCCACGACGAAGTGGAGGAGCCGCCGGCCGGGCACACCCGCGACCACGAACCGCTCCGCAGTGCCCGGCGCCGCCGGCGCCGGTTCGCCCGTCAGGTTCGAAGCGCGCCAGGCGTTGCGCTTCACACCGTGGTCCCGGGCGAAATCAAAGTCGTTGTCGCCCACGATGGGCAGTTCGGCACACTTGACCTGGTAACGCACGACCCGTCCGCCGCCGGCATCGCGGGGAGCCGTGAAGCGGATTTCGGCCTGGCCGTTTTGGCGGCGCACGACGGTGAGGTCGCGGACGGGTTCCGGGGGCAGGAGGTCGCGGCGCGGGTGCGCCCATTCATGGAACATGCGGCTGGTGGAGAGGACGGAGTCGTCTTTGGGGGGGACATGGGTGGCGAACTGGCCGACGGCATCGGGGCCTGCGGACCAAGTGGTGGTGCGGTAGCCGCGTTTGCTGCCGTAGTGCCAGAACTGGCGCGCGCGTTCGAGCAGGGCGCGGTCGCCGGCGAGGGAGAAGGCTTTGGCGATGGGGTCGGGGAAGAAGCGTGTGTAATAGCCGGCGCGGTGGCAGCCGTCAGGAGGCCCAACACCCATGACGCGCGGCGCGCGCCGCGCCGCGCCGTTCGCGGCACCCTGGGCCATTCGCATGGGGGGATCGGCATGAGACAGGGGGTCAGAGCAGGAAGTTCTCGATGAGGATGACGCCGATGCCCATCAGCGCGCCGCCGGCGATGACGCCGGCGCAGATGGGTTCGAGGTTTTGGACGAAGATGCGATGGCCGGGGCGGCCGGGGTCTTTGCATTGCCGCTCGGCCACCCAGAAGAAGAACGCGCCGAGAAACATGGCCAGACAGGTCGTGAACGGGATCACCGTCGCCAGGCCGATGCCGACGCCCGACAGCCAGAAACGTCCGCGGGTGGCGACGCGGGCGGCTTCGAGCGCGATGCCGAGGAGGGCGCCGATGACGGCGGCCCATTGGGCGGAGAGCCTGAGGTTGCCGATGCCCTGGGTGAGCATTTCGGCGACGGCCTTCCAGATGGTGGCGGCGGGCATGGGGTATTGGTCGGAGATGAGCCGCTCGAGGCCGCCGTGCATGAACACCAGGTAGAACACCGGCACGGACGCTAGCGCACCGGCGAGGATGCCAAGAACGTGGCCGATGGCCTGCTGCCGCGGTTTGGCGCCGAGCATGTAGCCGGGTTTGATGTCCATCAGCAGGTTCGACGCGTGTCCAGCCACCTCACCGGTGATGCTGGCCGTGGCGATGTTCGTGGTGATGTTCCCCGGCGCCAGCACGCCGTAGGTCAACTGCGTCAGCTTGCCCAACGCGCCCGTCGGCGTGATCGAGGTCAGCGCGGTCGAGTTTACCCCGATCAGGGTGAAGACGAAGATCAACGGCACCGCCACGATCCCCAGCCACAGGTGCACTCCGAAGAACCAGTGCGCGCTGAGCACCACCAGCCCCCCCACCACCGGGATGCCCAGCACAAACACCCGCATCGGCAGCTCGATGTCCCGCAGGACGTCCGCCGACGCCGCCATGGATCCGCGGCTGAACATCCCGCGGAACGCGCTGATCAGAATCTGCGGCTTGGCAAAGAACGCGAACAGCGACGCGGTGGTCATCATCGCCACGCCGCCCCAGAGGGCCCATTTGGTGATGGCGCCAAAGCCGTAGTGGGTGACGCCGTCCTTGACGGTGCCGGCAATGTCGCCCGCCTGGATCGCCAGGGGCGCCAGAACGCAGTAGTTGATCACCGCGCCCAGAATCAACGACGCCCCCGTCCGAATCCCCATCAGCCCGCCCGCAGCCATCATCACAAAGTCCGTTTCGGGACGAACGGTCAGTTCGCGCAACTCGGTGCCAAGGAGGCGCGGGGTCCAATGCAAGTATTTCGCGCCGAGCGTGTAGATCCAGCCGTCCAAGTATTCGGGAAATGTCAGGAAGCCCAGCCTGATCTTCTCGAGAATGGCGTGGCTGCCCCAGAGCTTGAGCAGCGCCGCGCCGCCGCCCGTGATGGCCAGCAGCTTCGCCTTGAACAACCCCTCCCGCACGTCGCCGGTGTGCAGCGCGTCCATCACCACCCCGGCCGCGCGGCCTTCGGGGAACGGGTGCTGCTCGTCGTTGATGAACCGGCGCTTGAGCGGGAAGGCAAACAGCACGCCCAGCAGCGCCAGAAGAACAATCCACACCATGGTCACCGGCATGGCGATGATCTCCCCCGTGATCAGCATGTAGGCCGCCAGCGAGGAAATCATCGGCGCCGTCATGTAGCCCGCCGCGGTGGCGATGGATTGCATGCAGTTGTTCTCCAGGACGCTGAACTCCCGCGCCAGCCCCAGCCGCGACATCACCTTGAACATCGCAAACGCCAAAATCACCGACGTGATCCCCACCCCCAGCGTCCAGCCCGTCTTCGCCCCCACATACAAATTCGTCAGCGACAGCAGCCCGCCCAGCAGCATCCCCGTCAGGGCCGAGCGCACCGTGAGCTGGGGCATGTCGCCCTTCCAGACCTGCTCAAACCACCACCGGTCCTTCTGTTCCAGGGTCCACGTGCGAACCTGTTCATCCGACAGATGCTGAATGGCCATGCGTTTGGTGCGGAGCAAGCCCGACCCCCCGCGACAACGCAAGCAAAACCCTCCTCCCGCGCGGAGACGCACAGACGCCTCCGCCAAGCCGTTGTCCCGGACCCGCGGCGAATTCGCCCACCTTCCCCGGCGCATCGGCCCCGCCGCACCCCCGCAGTCCCGCCCGCCCTGCGCCCGCCGTTGACACCGCATCCCGCCTCGTTCATCGTTGGCCCCCACTTGGCCCATGCGTGACCCGGATCTGCCCCCTGTCGACTCGCCGGAACCGGCGCCGCCCGCACCGCGGTTCGCCGCGCAGCGCCGCGTTCGCCTCCTCCGCCGCCTCGCACCCCGCGCGATCCTCGCCTCGGCGGTTCTCGCCGCCGGGGCGTCGGCGACGGCGGACGACTGGCCGCAGTGGCTTGGGCCGCAGCGCGACGGGGTGTGGCGGGAGACGGGTCTTCTGGAGCAGTTCCCCGCCGGGGGTCTGCCTGTGAGATGGCGGGTGCCGGTGGGGCGCGGCTACGTCGGGCCGGCGGTGGCTGGCGGGCGCCTGTATCTGGTGGATCGCCAGGCCGGGACGATGCCGCCGCGCACCCGGGGCGATCGCACGGTGCCGTCGATCCCCGGCACCGAACGGGTGTGCTGCCTGGATGCGGCGACCGGGGCCACGCTGTGGGAAACCGTTTACGATTGCTCCTATCGGATCGCCTACGACGCCGGACCCCGGGCCACCCCCGTCGTCGCCGGGGGACGCGTTTACACCCTGGGGGCGATGGGCGACCTGAAATGCCTCAACGCCACCAACGGCCAGGTGCTGTGGGCCCGCCGGCTCCTCCAGGACTTCGGGCTGGCCGACCCGCCCTTCTGGGGCTACGCCAGCCACCCCCTCCTCGATGGCGACCGCCTGATCTGTCTGGTCGGCGGCACCGGCAGCGCCGTCGCCGCCTTCGACAAACACACCGGCCGCGAACTCTGGCGCGCGCTGACCGCCGTCGAAGTCGGCTACGCCCCACCCGTGATCTGCGTCGTCCAAGGGAAGCGCCACCTGATCGTCTGGCATCCGGACGCCGTCTGCGGCCTGGTGCCGGAGACGGGCCGGGTGCTCTGGACCCAGCCCTACCCGCCGACGGGCAAGCCGCGACGGCCCGAGGTCACCATCGCCACCCCCCGCTGGGACGGGCGCCGGCTCTTCGTGACCACCTTCTACCATGGCGCGCTCCTGCTCGAGCCCGGCGCGGACAGCGTCCGCGTGGTGTGGAACCGGAAGAGCACCCGCCAATCCGTGCTGAACGACGGCTTGCACGGCGTCATCAGCACGCCCCTGTTCCGCGACGGCTGCATCTACGGCGTCTGCGGCTTCGGCGAGCTGCGGTGCCTCGACGCGGCCACGGGGAACCGGCGATGGGAGACCCGCGCGGCCACCGGGGGCGCGTCGGGGCTGTTTGCGACCGTGTTCATGGTGGAGCAGGGGGACCGCTGCTGGTTGTGGAATGACCAGGGCGAGTTGATCCTCGCGCGCCTGGCGCCCGCGGGCTACACCGAGCTGGGCCGGTGCAAAGTGCTTGAGCCCGCCGAAAACACCCGCGGCCGGAACGTGTTGTGGTGTCATCCGGCGTTCGCCAACCGGCACCTCTACGCGCACAACGGCCGGGAATTGATCGCCGTGTCGCTGGAGGCGCCCTCCCCGGCATTGCGCCCGCGCGCCGACGGCCCCGCGCCTGCCCGGGGCGACGCGGCCCGTTCCGGGATGGATCCAGCGCCCCGGCACGACCGTTGAATGCGCCCGAGGCGCGCCAGCGTCCAATCCCCGCGATGATGAAAACGACGACCTATTTCCGCCGTGTGGGACTGGTTGCGGTGGCCGCCTTCGGCCTGGCCGGCACCGTTCAGGCCATGAACACCGCCGCCGTCAACGAAGTGCTCAAACTCAAAAACGCCGGGGTGACCGAGGAAACGATCGTGGCGTTCATCCAGGGCAAGAACCTCGATTACGCACTCGAGGCCGACGACATTCTGGCCCTGCAAAACAAGGGGCTCTCGTCCGCAACCCTCAATGCCATGCTGCTCAGCGGCAAAACGCCCGCCCCCGCCCCCGTCACCGTCCCCCAGCCCGAAGCCCCCCAGCCCGCCACCCCGGCCACCGCCGCCTCGCCCGTGATCGTCGTGCCTGCGGCTGCACCCGTGGTCCAGCCCGCCGCCGTGACCCAGCCGCTGGCCAATCCGGATGTGGCGTATTTCTACCAGCAGCTCAGCCCTTACGGGCGTTGGATTCTGACCGAGGACGGCCGGTGGTGCTGGCAGCCCTCGGTGGCGGCGAGCACGGGCGGCTGGCGGCCTTACTGGGACAAGGGGCGCTGGGTGTGGACGGACCACGGCTGGTATTGGGCTTCGGATTATGCCTGGGGCTGGGCGGCGTTCCATTACGGCCGCTGGAACCTGCATCCCCTCCACGGCTGGATCTGGCACCCCGACCGCGTGTGGGGCCCGTCCTGGGTCGTCTGGCGCAACAGCGGCGACTACTGCGGCTGGGCCCCACTGCCGGCAGGCACCGTCTACGACACCGTCGGCGGCCACTTCGTCTTCCACAACCGGCGCGTCGAGGCCGGCTTCGACTTCGGCCTTGGCTTCACGCATTTCAGTTTCTGCTTCACGAAGGACATGGGCAAACCCATGCACCATCACCTCCACCATAAACCCGAAGTGCGCGCCGTGTTCAGCCGCACCGTGCCCCACCACCATTACACCGTCAACCGGGTCGTCGTCGGCGGCGAAACCCGCGCCCGTGTCTTCAACCACGGCATCGAGCCGTCGCGCCTCCCGCAGGCCAGGAAGGGCCGCGCGCCCGAGCCCATGCGCATCCAGGAGCTGCGCACGCCGGCGCCGGGCCGCGCCGCGGAGCGCATGGACACCCGCAACCGCACGCTGGAAATCTACCGCCCGAAATTCGGCGGAGGCGGGCACCGGTAGCATGCGGGGCGTGTTGGAGGTCCTGCGGGCGGTCCGCGCGGCCGGCAGGGGTCACCGCAGCGCGGCGGCGCAGGAAGACTAGCGAAGAATGGCTTGGAACCGCCGCGGAGCGGCGATACAGAGTCCTTGACGGTCGCCCCTCAGCTTGTGCATTGCGGCGCGCAAACTTGATTTGCCAGCAGCGAGTTTCACGGGTCAAGGACTCTAGCGGTTCACGTGGACGACGCGGGCGGGGGGGAAGCCGTTGAACCAGGTGGACGACGCGTTGCTGTAGGCGCCGATGTTCGGCGCATACACCAGGTCTTCGATCTCCAGGTCCGGCAGTTCCTCGGAGGGCGAGATGGTGTCCAAGCCGTCGCAGGTCTGGCCGAACACGGCACAGATCTCGGTCTTGCCGCGCTTGAAGGCGTGCACATGATACTGGCAGTGGTCGAAGATGATCCCGCTGAAGGTGTGATACACGCTGTCGTCGATGTAATAGCAGCGTTTCCCGTCCCGGACGGCCTTGCCGATGATGCGCGCGATCGCAGTGGCTGCGGTGGCCACCAGGAAGCGGCCCGGCTCGGCAAGGATCTGAATGCCGGGGCGGAACAGGCGATCGATCTCGGCGTTGATTTTGCGCGCCAATTCCTCAAACGGCCTCACGTGCTTGTCGTAGGGCGCCGGAAATCCCCCGCCGATGTCGAGGATCTTGATGTCGTGGCCGCGCGTGCGCGCCTCCTCCATCACGGCCGCCGCCATGTTCAGGGCCTGGACGAAGTTCTCGAAGTTGGTGCACTGGCTGCCGACGTGGAAGCTGAGGCCCTCGACGGCCAGGCCCAGCCGGAACGCCTCCAACACCAGGTCCGCCGCCTCCCCGGGATCGCAGCCGAACTTGGACGACAGCTCGACCATCGATCCGGTGTTGGGAACGCGCAGCCGCAACACCACCCCCGCCTGGGGGGCGTGCTCGCGGATCTTCCGCAGTTCGGCGGCATTGTCGTAGGTCACCAGCGGCCTGTACCGGTTCAGCGCCTTCAACGTCTCCCTCGGCTTGATCGGGTTGGCGTAGATGATCTTGTCCCAGATGAAATCCTGCCGCGCCTTGCGCGGCAGGCCCCTGAGGTTCCCATACACCCCCATGAACTCCGGCATCGACGCCACATCAAAGCTCGCACCCGCCTTGTAAAGCGTGCGCACGATCTCCGGCGCCGGATTGGCTTTGACCGCGTAATACACCTGCACCTTCGGGAGGTGCTTGCGGAACACGGCGTAATTGCGCCGGATCACCGCGTGGTCCACCACCACCAGCGGCGTGCCGTGCCGCCGGGCCAGCATCTGAAGTCGTTGAGAAACCATGATCAAGACTTTGTTCGCCCGCCTTTAGACGGTTTCCCCGCGCGGCTCAAGCCAAAACGCCCGGACCGCCCGCCCTCCAGCGCCTCCAGCCGCGCGGCGCGCCGATCCGATTCAGCCGAAGGACCCCGCCGGCGGGGATTCCATGCCGGGGAACCCCTGTTGGCGCAGCGCCTCGAACAGGACCAGCGCCACGCAGTTCGACAGGTTCAACGACCGCGCCATCGGGTGAGACATCGGGATCCGCAGCCAGCGCTCCCGATGCGCCGCCAGAATGTCCCCCGGCAGGCCGGCGGTTTCACGGCCGAACACCAGGTAGTCGCCCGGCGCGTAGCGCACCTCGGCGTAATGGCGCGGGCCCCCGGATTCCACAAACCACAGGCGCGCCCCGGCCGGCAGCGCGTCGCGGAACTCGGCCCAGCCGGGCCAGCGACGCCACCGGACATGCCGCCAATAATCCATCCCGGCGCGTTTCAGGGTCTTGTCGTCGAGACGAAACCCGAGCGGTTCGACCAGGTGGAGTGCGGCCCGCGTTGCGGCGCAAAGCCGCGCCACGTTGCCCGTGTTCGGCGGGATCTCCGGTTCAACCAGGACGATGTGCATCGGAGGAGCTGCCGCGGAACACCGGGGAGCCGCTGCGCGCGGCCGCAGGCCGGGCATAAAACACCTTCCACAACACCAACCCGCGCGCGGGCGCGGTCATGCCCGCCCCACGGCGGTCTTTGCGGCGGAGCATCGGCGGGATGTCCCCGGGCGCGTGCTTGCCCAAGCCCACCTGCACCAGCGTGCCCACCAGCCCGCGGCACATCTTGTACAAAAAACCGTCGCCCTCGATCACGAACGTCAACAGCGGCCCCCGGCGCCGCACGTCGCAGCGGCGCAGCGTGCGAACCGTGTTTTCCGTCCGATAGCCGCGCTGGTTGGCAAAGGACCGGAAATCGTGCGTGCCGACCAGGCAGCGGGCGGCGGCGCGCATGGCGGGAAGGTTGAGGGGACGCGGGACATGCCAGGCCTGGTGGCGCAGCAGGGGGTTCATGGCCGCGTGGTTCCAGAGGAAATACCGATACTGCTTGCCCGTGGCCTGGAACCGCGCGTGAAAACCCGCCGGCGCCCGTTGCGCCGCCATCACCCTGATGTCCGGCGGCAGCCACGCGTTCAAGGCAAGCGGCAGCTTGCGCATCGGCAGCTTGAATTCGGGCCGCGGAATGTCGGCCTCCGCCACCATCCCGAGCGCATGCACGCCCGTGTCGGTCCGGCTCGACCCCACCACGCGGTTCACCGACGGGAAGAGCCGGCGCAGGGCTTCCTCGAGTTTCTGCTGGACCCCCAACCCGATCTTCTGCACCTGCCACCCCTGGTAGGCCGTCCCGTCGTAAGCCACCGTCAGTTTGACTTTGACTGCGGCCCCGAGGATCGAGGTTGGCTGGCCGGTTCGATCGTGCATTCGTTCCCTCCCGCCGCTCAGGCCTTGGCATCCAGGTAGCTCTGAAGCAAAATCGCCGCAGCCATCTTGTCCACGCTGCGCTTGCGCTTGTCACGCCGCACATTGCCCTCGCGAAGCAGCCGGTTCGCCTGGACCGACGTCAGCCGCTCGTCCCACAGCCGGATCGGAATGCCCACGTGCGGCTCCAGCAGGGCCACGAATTCCCGCACCTTCGCCGCCGCCGGACCATACGTGCCGTCCATGTTCCGCGGCATGCCCACCACCATCAGACCAACCGCCTTTTCCTTCACAATCGCCTGCAGCCGCTCCCGGAGCGCCTCCCACGGCTCGGCAGGGATGAACTCGAGCGGCTGGGCGATCAGGTGCAGCTCGTCGCTCACCGCCACCCCGACGCGTACGGTCCCGTGGTCCAAGCCAAGAATGCGCATGATGCGTTGGGTTCACCGGGTCGAAACCGCCCCGTAGCCCAAACCGCCGCGCGCCGCCCCTCGAACCGTCCGGCTCACGTCTCGGGCGCCGGCAGGCCGCACGCGGCCCTGCGGTGGCAGGTCTCAACCCTGAGCCGGCGCGCGGTTCGCGCCGGCATCGGGCAACCCTAAAAGGATCCGGCCCGCCGCGCAAGCCGTGGAACACGGCACCGCGCACGGTTGAGAGGCGCCAGAGCATTTAGGGGTTGGGCATGGGGCGGGCGTCTGCTACGATGCGTCCCGTGAACCGGCTGTGAACCCGAAACCCCCTCATGTCATGTCCAAACCATCCTCTCCCCAACCCGTCCAAACCCGCCGTCAGTTTCTCACCCGGTCCGGCCTGCTGGCCGGCGCGTCGCTTGCGGGCGCGCTCGACGTGAGCCGCGGCGCTCATGCGGCCGGCGGGGACACGGTGAAGGTCGGCCTGATTGGCTGCGGCGGGCGCGGTGCGGGGGCGGTGGCGAGCGCGCTGACGGTGAGCCATTACGCGCAACTGACGGCGATGGCCGACGCGTTTGGCGACCGCCTCGAGGCGTCCCGCAAGTCGCTTCAGCAGAAGTTCGGGGACCAGGTGCAGGTTCCGAACGGCCATTGTTTTGCGGGGTTCGACGCCTACAAGCGGCTGCTGGACACGGGAGTGGACGTGGTGCTCATGGGCGAGCCGCCGCATTTCCGCCCACGGCACATTGAAGCCAGCGTGGACGCGGGCGCGCATGTGTTTGCGGAAAAGCCCATGGCGGTGGACGCGCCGGGGGTGCGGCGGGTGTTGGCGGCGGGGCAGAAGGCGCGCGAGAAGAAACTGAGTTTTGTAAGCGGGTTTGAGACGCGCTACGGGGGAGCGAACCGGGAGGCGTTGAAGCGGTTGCGCGCGGGGGAGATTGGCCGGCTGGTGGCCATCGAGGGGGTGTACAACACCGGACCGCTGTGGCACCGCGGACGGCAGCCGGACTGGACCGAGATGCAGTTCCAGATGCGCAACTGGTACTACTTCACGTGGCTGTCGGGCGACCACATCGTGGAACAACATGTGCACTTCCTGGATTTTGTCGGTTGGATCATGAACGAAGCCCCGCCGGCGCACGCCTGGGGCTACGGCGGACGCTCCCAGCGCGTCGAACCGAAATTCGGCGACATCTTCGATCACCATTCCGTCGTCTATGAATACCCCAACGGCCCCCGCGTCTACGCCCTGACCCGCCAGCAGAGCCGATGCTTCAACGGCGTCTACCGAACCGTGTTCGGCACCCGGGGCCAGTTGCGATTCGGCGCCGGCAGACACCAGTCCGGAATATTCTCCCCCGACGGCGAATTAACCTGGAAGCCCGAACTGGACACGGAATCCTCCGAACACACCACCTTTCGGGAGATGTTCGCCGCCATCGACGCCGGGAATCCCATCAATGACAGCCTGTCCATGGCCCGCAGCACCATGCTCGCCATCCTCGGCCGCATGGCCACTCACAGCGGACAGCGCATCACCTGGGACGAAGCCTTCGCGTCAAACCGCGTGCTGGCCCCGGCGCGATATGCCTGGGACGCGGACCCGCCCGTCATGCCCCGCGCCGACGGCACCTATCCGCATCCGATCCCCGGCCAGACCGAAGTGCTCTAGAATCCTTGAGTTTTCACATGCTTTGTCAACAGATCAAGTTTTGCCGGAAATGGAAAACTCAAGGATTTTCGGCCGCCGCCCGATCCGCCGGGCTTCGCGGGCCCCGGGCGGCGCGACGGTTTTGCGCGCGGCCAGGGGCCGGCTTATGATGGCGGACAGATGAACATTGTGCAGATCACCCCCGGTGCGGGCGGCATGTATTGCGGCGGTTGTGTTCACGACAACGCGCTGGTGACGGCGTTGCGGCAGCTGGGCCATGACACGCTCATGCTGCCGCTCTACCTGCCCCTCACCCTCGACGAGCCCGACCAAAGCGCCTCCATGCCGGTGTTCTTCGGCGGCATCAGCGTCTACCTGGAACAATACGCCGCCCCCTTCCGCCGCATGCCCCGCTGGATCCGCCGCCTGCTCGCTGCCCGGCCTCTCCTGAAATGGGCGGCGGGCCGGGCCGCCAAAACCCGGGCCGATCAGGCCGGCGCGCTGACGCTTTCGATGCTGCGGGGCGAGGCGGGGCACCAGGCGGGCGACTTGGACGACCTGGTCGGGTGGCTCGAGGCGCATTTCAAACCGGACGTGATCTGCCTCTCCAATGCGCTGCTGGCCGGCATGGCCCGCCGGCTCGGCACCGCCCTCCATGCCCCCGTCGTCACGCTCCTCCAGGGCGAGGACAGCTTCCTGGACGGCTTGCCCGAACCGCACCGCCAGGCCGCCTGGACCCTGCTCCGCGAACGGGCCGCCGACGTCGCCGCCTGGATCGCCCCCAGCCAGTACTACGCCCGCCGCATGGCCGGCCGCCTCGCCCTGCCCGATCCCAAAGTCCACGTCGTTCCCAATGGCATCCCCCTGGACGGATACCGCCCCCGCCACGCCTCGGACCGCGCCCCGGTGATCGGCTACTTTGCCCGGATGTGTCCGGAGAAGGGGCTGGACACGCTGGTCGACGCCTTCCTGCGCGTGAAACGCCAACCGGAACTCGGCCACTGCCGGTTGCACGTCGGCGGCGGGTGCGGCCCCGGCGACGCCCCGTTTGTCCGCAGGTTGCGCGAACGCCTCGCCGCGGCAGGCGCGGCACCCCACACCCGGTTCCTCCCGAATGCCGATCGCGCGGGCAAGCTGCGGTTTTACGGGGAGCTGACGGTGTTTTCAGTTCCGGCGCTTTACGGCGAGGCATTTGGATTGTACGTGATCGAGGCGCTGGCCGCGGGCGTCCCGGTCGTGCAACCCCGCCACGCCGCGTTTCCCGAGATTCTCGCGGCGACCGGGGGCGGCGTGTTGTGCGAGCCTGGCGATGCGGACGCCCTTGCGGAGGCGCTGAGTTCGCTGTTGCGCGATCCGGCCCGTGCCGACGAGCTGGGGCGCAACGGCCAGCGGATCGTCCGGGAGCAGTTCACCGCGGAGCGCATGGCGCGCGATGTGTTGCGGGTGTGCGAGACGGCTTGTCAGGCGGCGCGGTCCGGATAGCCGGCGCGGCCGGGCAGCGCCGCCGCGGTCAGGGCACGTGGGCGGGACTCGCCCAGGGGAGGCCGGCTTGGGCGGCGTCGCGCTGGTAGTCGCGGATCTGGCGGGAGATGAGCGCGCGGAGCGTTTCCCTGCGGGCCGCGGGCCGCTTGGCCGCCGTGGCCTGCCGATACCACGCCATGGTTGCGGCCACGGCACGCTCGAAGGTCCAGACGGGTTTCCAGCCCAGCAGATGGAACGCCTTGTCGCAGGCCAGATGGAGCAAAGTGGCCTCGTGAACCGCGTTGGGATCGCTCTTGTCCTCCCACCGTCCCCGCCAATGCTTGAGCACCTCCGTCACCAGCTCGGCCGCGGTGCGGTTCGATTCCAGGGACGGCCCGAAGTTGAACGCGGAGGCGAACAGGCTGCGCTCATAAGGCCTCAAGGCGGGCCGGCTCAGCACCGCCGCAAGCCACAGATAGCCCGAAAGCGGCTCCAGCACATGCTGCCAGGGCCGCGTCGACGCCGGGTGCCGCACCGGAACCGGCTGCCGCGCCTGCAGCGCGCGAATGCAGTCCGGCACCAGCCTGTCCTTTGCCCAGTCGCCTCCGCCAATCACGTTGCCCGCGCGGGCGCTTGCGATGCGGACCGGGTGTTGGCCGAAGAAGGAGCGGCGCCACGAGGCGATGGCGATTTCCGCGCAGGCTTTGCTGGAACTGTAGGGATCGAATCCGCCCAGCGGGTCCTCTTCGCGGTAGCCGTGGCACCATTCGCGGTTCTCGTAGCACTTGTCGGTGGTGATCAGCACCGCCACACACGGCTTCTCCAGCCGCCTCAGCCCCTCCAGCACGTGCGCCGTCCCCATCACATTCGTCGCATACGTCGACAGCGGCTCGTCGAACGCAGTCCGCACCAGCGATTGGGCTGCCAGATGAAACACGACATCGGGCTGAACCGCAGCCAAGGAATCCTGCACTGCCCGGGCATCCCGGAGATCCGCGTGCTCCTGCGTGATCCGGCCGGCCAAACCCGTCTGCTCGAACACCGACGGGGTGGTGGGCGGCGGCAGGGCGAATCCGTGGACGCGGGCGCCCAGTTCCACCAGCCAGTGGGCCAGCCACGCACCTTTGAACCCGGTCGTGCCCGAACACCAGACCGTCTTCGCCTTGAACGCGTTATCGAACATCCATCATCGTTTCCTGCCGCCGGTTCCCGCCCCCGCCAAGCCGCCTGCGAGGCCCGCAGCCAATCTTCCTGGCCCGCCGCCGTCAAGCACGGATCCGCGGCTCGTGGCGCGGGCAGCGCATCCGGGGGTTGCCGGGAGGACTCGGGGCGCGGGCTTCAGACCGTTTCAAGCCGCGTAGGTTCGTGAACCATACATTCGCAAACGCGAATCGGAACCAGTCACGACCCCTGAGAACCTCCCGGCCCTTGTGCCTCGACGGGGCTCAGGCGGTGGCGGGTGGGGGGACGGGAGGAGGCGGGTGGTTGCCGACGAAGAGCGCCAGCGAGGCGGTGTAGCCATGGAGGAAATTGTGGTCGCCCACCGGGCCAATCTCGCCGCTGCAGAAAAACCCGGTCAGCCCGAGGGGGCCGAGTTGCTGTTGGATCTGGCGAGCATCGTGATGGGGCACGCCAAAGAGCCGCTGGCCGCGCCCGTTGCAGCAGCACAGGCACCCGCCGTAGACCGTCCGGCCGGCCACGCGCCGCCGGGCGCGCTCGAGCAGCGCCGTCATGTCCTCGGTGCTTGCGGCGGCGTCGCGCCACTGGAACTGTATGGTCTGGCCGATGCGCGGCACCGCTCCAACAGCCAGGGAGCCGCTGGTCGGATCGGCGCCGATGAGGTTGCGGATGAGGAAGTCGCCGCGGTGGAATTCCTCCTGGTATTCGTTGGTGACGAGCCCGACGAAGAGGTTGCCGCGGGCTTTCTGCTGGTCGGTGGCGGGAAGGCTGTTGTAGGTGTCCAGCAGCACCTGGTAGGCGGGCCGGCGCGCGATCTCGTGGATGAAATTGCGTTCGGCGCGGGTGATCGTCCACGTCTGCCCGATGGGCGTGCAGCCCTGCGAGAGGACACTGAGCAGGTCCACCCCGCCCCCGAAGGCCACCGCCACCGCCCCCTCGTCGTTCGCCTGGCCGTTGAGATACACCTGGGTCTGGTGTTCGCCGGGATTGCCGCTCGCCAGCCCCCCCACAACCGGCAGCCCGTCGTAAGCCGCGTTCCAATGTTGCAGCCAGCGCTCGCAATCCATCCGAAAAGGGTCCGCAAACACCAGCCACCCGCTGACCTCCCCAGGCTCGAGCCCCGTCAACCGGTGCCAGTCCTCCGGGCTGCGGGCATCCTCAACGTGAGACTGGTTGAACGCGAACGGCTTCAACACCGCCCCCGGCAAATCATACAAGCCCACCACCAGCCCCATCGCGTCCTCCAACTCCTGGTCGTCCACCACCAGGCTGCAGCCCGAACAGCCCAGCAACAACGGAATCCGCGCATGCACCCGCAGCAACTCCAGCACCTGCGACGCATGCGGGAAATAGTGGGGCGTCATGAATACCAGCCCCAACGCCACCTGCGACGCGGGCAGACGGCTCCGCAGGCTCTCCGCCCACGCCTGCAGACGCGCCTCGTCAAAGCGCCCCTGCCAGAATCCCGTGACTGAATGCTGGTCGTTCACGCGAAAAAGTTAACGGCAACGGCCGGAATGGCAAATGGGAACATTGGACCGCCCGCGAATCCCTGGCGATGCTTGGCCCGCCCGCCCCGCCCGGACGGGCGGAAACGCGACGGTGTCGTTGCACCGGCGCGGCACCCGCGCATGGGCTGGCGCGCGGGCGGCAGGGCCGCGGCGGGCCCGCGGCCGGGTGTCGCACCGTCCGGGGTTCAGTAACGGTAATGGTCCGGTTTGAAGGGGCCGTCGACCGGCACGCCGATGTAATCGGCCTGGGCCTGAGTCATGCGGGTCAGTTTGACGCCGATCTTCTCGAGGTGCAGCCGCGCCACCTCCTCGTCGAGTTGTTTCGGCAGGCGGTAAACGCCCACCTTGTAGGTCTGCCGGTGGTTCCACAGGTCCATCTGGGCCAGAACCTGATTGGAGAAACTGTTCGACATGACAAAGCTGGGGTGGCCGGTGGCGCAGCCGAGGTTCACAAGGCGGCCTTCGGCAAGCAGGTACACACAATGGCCGTCGGGGAAGGTGTATTGGTCAACCTGCGGTTTGATGGTGAGTTTGCGGACGCCGGCGGCGGCATTGAGGCGGTCGACCTGGATTTCGTTGTCGAAGTGGCCGATATTGCACACGATGGCTTGGTCCCTCATGCGCTGCATATGTTCCAGGGTGATGACGTCCCGGTTGCCGGTGCACGTCACGTAGATGTCGCCCCGCCCCAGCGTGTCCTCGACCGTCGTGACCTCGAACCCCTCCATCGCGGCTTGCAGCGCATTGATCGGATCCACCTCCGTCACCATCACCCGCGCCCCAAACCCCCGCAGCGAATGCGCCGAGCCTTTGCCCACATCGCCGTAGCCGCACACCACCGCCACCTTGCCCGCCACCATCACGTCCATGGCCCGCTTGATCCCATCAGCCAGCGATTCCCGGCAGCCGTAAAGGTTGTCGAACTTGGACTTGGTGACCGAGTCGTTCACGTTCATGGCAGGCACCAGCAGCTTGCCGGCTTCCAGCATCTGATAAAGCCGGTGAACACCCGTGGTGGTTTCCTCGCTGACCCCCTTCCATTCCTTCACGATTTCATGCCAGCGATACGGGTTCTCGCCGTGGATGGCCTTGAGCAAATCCTTGATGACCTGCTCCTCGCGGCTGGCCGAAGGCGTGTTCACCCACGGGTCCCCCTCCTCCAGCTGATACCCCCTGTGAATCAACAGCGTCGCGTCCCCGCCGTCGTCCACCACCAGCTGCGGCCCCTTGCCGTCCGGATGCGACAACGCCTGGTAGGTGCACCACCAATACTCTTCCAGCGTCTCCCCCTTCCACGCAAACACCGGAATCCCCGCCTGCGCCACCGCCGCCGCCGCGTAGTCCTGCGTCGAAAAAATGTTGCAACTCGCCCACCGCACCCGCGCGCCCAGATCCGTCAGCGTCGCGATCAGCACCGCGGTTTCCACCGTCATGTGCAGGGAGCCGGTGATGCGCACGCCCTGCAGCGGCTTGAGCGGCGCGTACTTGCGGCGCAGGGCCATCAAGCCGGGCATCTCGTGCTCGGCAACACTCATCGCCCTGCGGCCCCAGTCGGCAAGACTGAGGTCTTTGACTTTGAAGTCGTGCGTGGCCGATGTCTCGGGGGATGTCATGGTGGTGCTCATGGGACAATGAATCGGGAATGGTCCCGGGACCGCGTCCGGCTCACCGCAGGGCCCGCCTCAGGGCGGCCGCCTTGTCGATGCGCTCCCAGGTGATGTTCTCCAGGTCGTCTACCTTGCCAAAATGCCCGTAATTGGTCGTCTTCGAATACACGGGCCGCGCCAGGTTCAGCTGCTTGATGATGTCCGCCGGCTTGAACCGGAACACCCGGCAGACCGCGTCCGCGATGGCCTCGTCACTGGCCTCGCCGGTGCCGAAGGTGTCCACCGCCATCGAGACGGGCTCCGGATACCCGATGGCATAGGCGAACTGGATTTCGGCGCGCCTTGCCAGGCCGGCGGCGACGATGTTCTTCGCCACATACCGGGCCATGTAGGCCGCGCTGCGGTCGACCTTCGTCGGATCCTTGCCGCTGAAACAGCCGCCCCCGTGCCGGCCCATTCCGCCGTAGGTGTCCACGATGATCTTGCGGCCGGTCAGCCCCGCGTCGCCCTGCGGCCCGCCCGTCACAAAACGCCCCGTCGGATTCACCAGGTAAACCGTCCGCCGATCGAGCATCTCCGCCGGCAGGACCTTCTTCACCACGTTCCGGATGATGAACGCCTCGATCGTCGCGTGCGCCACGTCGGCGGTGTGCTGCGTCGACACCACCACGTTCGTGATCCGCACCGGCCGCCCGCCTTCGTATTCGACCGACACCTGGCTCTTCGCATCCGGCCGCAGCCACCGCACCTTGCCCGACTTCCGTATGCGGGTCAGCTCCCGGCCGAGCCGGTGCGCAAACATGATCGGCGCCGGCATCAGCTCGGGCGTCTCGTCGCACGCGTATCCGAACATCAACCCCTGGTCGCCCGCACCCTGCTCGGCCCTCTTCTTGCCCGTTGCCGCCCGCGCGTCCACGCCCTGCCGGATGTCCGGCGACTGCTGGGTGAGCATGTTCATCACAAACACCCTGTCGGCGTGAAACACGTCCCCCTCGTGCACGTAGCCAATGTCCCGAATCGCCTGGCGCGCCACCGCCGTGAAATCCACCCGCGCCCGCGTCGTGATCTCCCCCCCCACAACCACCACGTTCGACTTCGCGTAGCACTCGCACGCCACCCGGCTGCGCGCGTCCTGCGCCAGACACGCGTCCAACACGTAATCCGAGATCGTGTCGCAGACCTTGTCGGGGTGACCTTCGCCCACCGATTCCGACGAAAAAATGTATCGTTTGCTCATGAGTGGCTTACTGGATCACGCGTTGGTGCGGACTAAAAATCATATTGACGTATCCGGATGTGAAGATATATGACACGGGCACGGCGTCAACCCTTATTTTGACCTTATGCCGACAACCCTCAAATCCCTGCGCGCCCTCGCCGATCCCACCCGCCTGCGCCTCCTCGCCCTGCTCGAACACGACGAACTCTCCGTCCACGAACTCCAGGAAATCACCCGCCTCGGCCAATCCCGCATCTCCACCCACCTCCGCCAGCTCCAGGACGCCGGCCTTCTCCACTACCGCCGCGACGGCAAATGCAGCCTCTACCGGGTCAATCCCGCCGCCGAACCCGTGGCGCGCGAGCTGCTGTCCCTGGCCATGCGCGGCGCCCGGGAACTGCCGGATGCCCCCGCCGACCAACTCAACCTGAAGCGCATCCTGGACCGGCGGCAGGACCAGGCCAAGGTCTTCTTCAACCAGGTCGCCGGCCGCTTCGACCGCGTCTACGGGCCGGGCCGGTCCTGGCAGGCGTTCGGCCAGCTCCTGCTGCGCATCCTGCCGCCGCTGGTCGTCGCGGACCTGGGCTCGGGCGAAGGCCTGCTCAGCGAACTGCTCGCGCGCCGCTGCCGCCGCGTCATCGCCGTCGATAACTCGGCGAAAATCGTCGCCTTCGGCGCTGCCAAAGCCAAAAAGAACGGCCTCACAAACCTCGAGTTCCGACTGGGGGATCTTGAGGCGCCGCCGATCCCGCCCGGCACCGTGGACCTCGTGGTGCTCAGCCAGGCGCTCCATCATGCCGATCACCCCGACCGCGCCGTCCAGGCCGCCTGGCGCATCCTCCGCACCCCAGGCCAGATCATGATCCTCGACCTGCTCCAGCACAAGTTCGCCAGGGCCCGCGACCTCTACGGCGACCGCTGGCCCGGCTTTCCCGAGAGCGACCTCCACCGGTGGCTCGAGGCCGCCGGGTTCCGCAACGTCGAGATCAGCGTCGTCGCGCGCGAGGAGGAGCCGCCCCACTTCACCACCGTGCTGGCCGCCGCGGAGAAGTGAATGCCATTCGATGGTGCTCGAGGTTCGGTTCATAAGCAGCGGACCGCCCCGAGAATCGGATGTGAAGCGGGCTGTGACCCCGACCTCCGGCCTCCGGGCGCATTGCCCTCTGCGCGCCGGGGCGGGCCGTTGAATGCGCCGGTCCGCCGCGTCGTCAGGGACTAAGTCATGCAACCTTTCAAACCGGAGAATCCCATGCCCCATCCCCCACCCGCCCCTGCCACGTCCCAACCCGCGCTCAACCGCCGCCGGTTTCTCGCCGGCGCCGGCGCCACCGCGCTGGGCTTCAGCGTTGTCAGCCCGGAGCTCGTCCGCGGTGCCGGCGCCAATTCGAAAATCGACCTCGGCCTGATTGGCTGTGGCGGGCGGGGCACGTGGATCCTGGACTTGTTCAAGAAGCACGGGGGTTACAACGTGGTGGCCTGCGCCGATTATTTCCAGGACAAGGCCGACCAAGCCGGCGCCAAGCACGGGATTCCGGAAGCCATGCGGTTCGCCGGGCTCTACGGATACCGCCGGATGCTGGAGAAGGTGGACGCGGTGGCCATCGAATCGCCGCCGTTTTTCCACCCCATGCAAGGTGCCGACGCCGTGGCGGCGGGCAGGCACGTGTATCTGGCCAAGCCGGCGGCGGTGGACGTGCCGGGGTGCCAGTCCATCGCCGAAAGCGGCCGTCGGGCGACGGCCAGGAAGCTTGCATTCCTGGTTGATTTCCAAACCCGCGCCCAGCCCGCCTACATGGAGGCGGTCAAGCGTGTTCATGCGGGCGCGATTGGCAAGCCGATCAGCGGCGAGTCCACCTACCAATGCAGCCTCTATTTCCAGGGCATGGACGACCAATACAGGAAAAACGCCGGCAATCCCGAGGCCCGCGTTCGCGCCTGGGCGGTGGACCGCGTGCTGAGCGGCGACGTCATCACCGAGCAGAACATCCACTCGCTGGACGTGTGCACGTGGATTCTGGACGCCGCCCCGCTGCGGGCTTTTGGCACCGGCGGTCGGGCGCGTCCTTTTGCCGGCGATTGCTGGGACCATTTCGCCGTGATCTTCTGGTTTCCCAACGACGTCCTGATCAGTTTCTCCTCGAAACAGGTGGGCCGTTACTGGGACGACATCCAATGCCGCATCTACGGCACCGAAGGCACGATCGACACCCACTACGGCGGCGCGGTGGTGGTGCATTGCGACGACAAATACAACGGCGGCCAGACCAACCGGATCTACGCCGAAGGCGCCGAAAACAACATCAAGACGTTTTACGACAGCATCGCCCGGGGCGATTTCCGCAACCCCACCGTCGCCCCAAGCGTCCGCAGCAACCTCACCACGATCCTCGGCCGCACGGCCGCCTACGCCCGGCGCGAGGTCACCTGGGACGACATGATGCGGCAGGCCGAGAAATGGGAGTTCCCCCTCGGCGCCCTGAAAGCTTAGCGAGCGCCCATCTCCGCCGTGACGGCGGAGCTTTCTTGGCTCAGAAACTGAGACGAACATCGAACGCCCAACGCCGAGCATCGAACACTGAGGCGGCGAACATCGAACACCCAACACCGAACGCCGAATATCGAATGCCCAAGAGCTCGCGCGCGGCCCATTGAATATGGTGTTCAGCATTCAGCATTCAGCGTTGGACGTTGGGCGTTGGACGTTGGACGTTGAGCGTTCGGCGTTCAACACTCGAAATTCCATGGCTCTGATCATCAGCTATTGACCCTCGAGTTTCTGAAGATGACATGGAACCCGCCGCGCAGCGGCGGCACAGAATCCTTGAGTTTTCCATTTCCGGCAAACCTTGATCTGTGGACAAAGCGTCTGAAAACTCAAGGATTCCAGCCGGCCTGCTACGGCCCGGGCCGCAAGCGCACCGGCCCCATCAAGCCGGACCGCATCAGCGGATCGCCGGAGGCGAATCCCTGGTGGGCCTTCAGCGTCCGCGGGCCGGATTCGAGCGCCACATTGGACCGGGTCAGACGCTGCTCCTGCGGCAGACCCGCGTCGCCAATCAGGCGGTTGACCCATGTGTTGACGACATCGATCTCCAGTTCGTTGGAGCCCGCGCGCGCCGCGCCGCCCAGCGGCACGCCCCAGGGAGCCGTCCACACCACCCCCAAGTCCCGGCCGTTCAACCGCACCCGCGCCAGGCACCGCACCTCGCCCAACTCCAGCCGCGCCGCGCGCCGCGCCTCCCCGGGCCCGAGCGTGAAGACCTGGCGATACGTCGCGCGCCCCGAGAAATACCGGATGCCCGCGTCGGGATGGTCGTTCCACGGCCTGAGCGTTTCGAACACCGCCGACGCCGGCGCCCCGCGGCCCGCCTCGAAACGGACCGTCCACGGCCCGGTCAGCGTCGTGGCGGCGCCCGAGGAAGTGTGGAGATCCGCCGGGGGTGACGCCAGGGGGGGGCCCGCCGGCCGTCGGAACACCACAAACGCCGATCCATTCCCGGGCAGATCGAGCGCGACGGTGGTCCGGTTGTCGGCGCTTCGGCGCCAGACGGCTGCGTCGCGCCGCGTGCCCCAGACCGGGTCCCACAGCTCCGGCTGCCGGTCACGGACGCGGAAGGTGTAGTCGGCGGGGCCGTGGCCGGCGATGAAATACAGGTCCGCGTCGGCCGTGCGCCGATGGGTGTAGTCGCCGGGACCTTCGCAATCCGCCGGCAGTCCCATCGCGCCCAACACCCCGGCCAGGCTGGGCGCGCGGGTCCAAAGCGCCGCCGCGCGGCGCCGCACTTCGGCGTCGGCGCCGGGGTGGCGGGCGAGGCCGGGGACGCTTTGGGGCAGACGCCGGCCGAACACGACGGTGGCGCCGGCCTGTTTGAGTTCGGCGATTTTTTGCAGCGCATCGGGGCGGATTGCCGGCTCGTCGAGGTCGACGACCAGGAGGCGGTAGCGGTGGCCCTCGGGCAGCACCAAGCCGCCGTGGTCCGCCTTTAATCGGTCCAGCAGCACCTCGGTGTTGAGCAGATCATACGTGTAGCCCCGCGGCAAATCCAGCGTCGCGCGCGCGCTCCAACTCGTGCCGCGGCCCCAGTGATGATAAGGCGCGTCGCCGATGTAGGCGCAGACGTCGCTGACCGGCTGGCCCTGGCGGAGCAGGAACTGGCAGCGCCCCAGGTAGTCCAGAAACGCCCCGGCCTGGGCAAACCACGTCACGTTCGGATTGAGGTGGGTGCCGGCAAAGTACTCGTTGCCCGGCTGCCCGAATCGGGGTGGCGAACAGGTGAAGGTGTGCCAGATGAGGTGGTTGACCCCGTCGCAAAACGCGGCATCGGCATAGGGTTTAAGGACGGCCGGGTAGGCCGACCAGTGCTGCCGCATGTGCGTGAACGCCTCGGCGGCTGCCAGCGGCCGGCCGTAGATGTGCGCGGCCATCGCCGGCGGGCGGTTCATCGCCTGGCGGTGCCGGGGCGGATCGCCGGCGAACCAGAACTCACCCTGCGGCATGTCGTTGCGGCCCAGGAACGCCAGTTGGTCCGCCTCGCGGAACGACGCCAGCCGGCGGTTCCACGGGCCGCCCGATTCCGAGTGCCACTGCAGTCCTGCTTCGTGGCACAACGCCCGCATCGTCCCGTAGAAGTTCTCCCGGAACACGTCGCCGAGCGTCCGGTAATAATCACGCAGAAACCGCTCCGACTGGTCCCGGCTCGCCACGGTGCAACCGGCCAGCACCGGCAACCAGGAGCGCAGCGCGTAGCCGCGGTATTTCATGAATTCCTGTTCCAAACCCGGGGTCCACGTCGGCACCGCTCCTTCCCAGCTGACACTGTAAAAATGCGTCAGCGTCTTGCCCGCCAGCGGCCCCGCCTCCGCCAGCAGCCTCCGGCCCATGCGCTCGAAATGCCCCGCCACCGCCCTGTGATCCAGAACGTCCACGTCATACTCGTGCCCGGCCATGGTCGCATACCCGAATTCCAGCAGCGTCCACTGCCCCGGCGGCGCCTCCCACACCCAATGCCCCTCCGCGTCCGTCGGGTCCGGCACCTCCACCACCTCGGCGACCGGCGCTTCCGAACCCGCCGCGGTGGCCGCCTCGTGCCACACGCCCGCAGGCAGCGCCGTGGCCGCCCCCGCTCCGTGACGAACCGCCATCACCGCCACGCGCCATGACCGCGCCCCGGGCGGACGCGACCGGCCGGCGCGGAATCGCGCCGGGCCACGGACGGCCGTCGCCCTCCACTGCAGCCGCTTGGGAGCGTCGTCGCCGACGGGCCACGGCCCTTTGAGCGCGCCTGCGCAGCTGCTGAGGTTCAGGCTGACCTGCAAGTTCAGGCGGCTGGCTTCGGACAGCGCGAAGCGCACCATGCGCCGCCACGCCGGTCCCATGAAGTCCATCCCGCCGCGCGGCATGAGCACATGGCTCGCGTCGTCGTGATACCCCCGCGCGTCGAACAGCAGGACGCCGCCGATCCCTTGCGCGCGCATGGCCTCCAAATCCCGCGTCACGGTGCCCTCGTCCACGTGTCCGTTCAGCCACCACCAATAAGCCCACGGCTTGTCCGCGTCCGGCACGCGTTCGAACCCCTGCTCCCAGGAATCCGGCGCTCCGGACACGCCGCTCACCACGCCTGCCAGCAGCCCAAGGATCGCTCGTTGCAGGTTCATCGTCGCATGGCCGCACCGCGTGGGACGTGGGGTAAGCGCATCAGGATGGCCCGGTTCAAGGGGCAAACGGCAAGAACCGCACCCGCCGCACAAAACCGTAATCGTTCTCGGTGACCACGACATTCCCCTCCGCGTCGACGGTCACGGCCCGGCATTCGCTGACGCGGTATTCGGCCGGGTTGTAGAACCAGGTGCCATCGCCGGCATGGGTTTCCGACCGATGTCCGTTCAAAAACAGGTGAATGAACCCGTCGGTATCGACGTACCAAACCTGGCTTCCCCGGTGGGTGCACAGAAAGTAGGCGCCGCTCGGTAGAAACCACACCCCGCGCACCCCTTCCAGGCCGGTGGCCAGGGCCGGCTGGCCATCCCCGCCGCCGCTGGACATGCCGTTGCCGGCAATCGCGGTTCGATGGCCGCCGGCGTCGAGGCGATAGACGCGATGCGCGCCCCGGTCTGTGACCACGAGGTTGCCCCGTGGATCCATGCCCAAGTTGCCCAGTTCCGTGTAGCCGGTCGAAAAATCCGTCACGCCGTTTGTGGCAGTCCATTGTTTGACCGTCGCCCACGACGAGACATACGCCAGCGTTTCGTCCTCGCTCACCCAAAGGCCGCGCCCGCCGAAGAGGCCCCCCGGGATGGCGAACAGGGTTTGGATGAGGCCGTTGGTGTCGAGCCGGCGGACTTTGGAGTTGTTGAGGTCCAGGAGGTACACGGTCCCGTCGGTGCGAAGCCAAAGGCCGTTGGGACCGTTGAGCGCGCACGCGGTGCCGTTGGTCTGCCCATCCGGACCGTCGCCCGGCAGGTTGACACCCGCCACCGTCACAATCGTCCCGTCCGGACGCACCTTGCGGATGCCGTGGGCGTCCTTGTCGGCGATGAAATAGTTGCCGGCACGGTCGCCGAGGGTGATGTGGGGGCTGGACAGCAGCACGTTGGTGGCGGGCGCGCCTTCGAATTCGGGGCGCCAGTTGATTTGCTCCTGGGGGGCGCCGGCGCCGGCCAGCGCGCTCAGCAGGCCGTAGGCGCAGGTCAGGTTGGTGAAGCCGGTGCGACCGCCGGAAAGATCCGACGCCCACGCCCGATAGAAGGCCGTCGTGTTCGGCAGGGCCACGCCGGCCTGCGCCACGGCGGCCGTGGAGAACACGTTCCGTGCCGGCACCCAGGGGCCTGCCGGATCGTTTGCCCAGTCGATGCCCACCACGCCGTTGGTGAAGGCGTGGGTGACGGCCATCAGGCCGGTGGCGGACCAGGAGCCGATCCGGACCTGGGCGGGTACGGTGGCGAGCGACAGGGCGATGGCAGCCGCGATCAGCAAGGGTTTCATGAGCATGGTTCGCGGATCGAGCATGGCACCGGCGGCGCGAACGTCAAGAGCCTCTCTGCGGAATTCGGGCCTCCGGGTTCGATGTTCCGTGTTGGCAAATGGGACCAATTGAGGTAACTGTATATGCCGTAACACATATGAAGCCATTTCTTAGCCGAATTGCCTTGCAGCGCCGCCTGGCGCTTTCAGCGCTTGCAGCGTTCCTGTGTCTCGGGCTGGCCGGCCACGCTCAGGTGGTCATCAACGAGATGCTGTGCACCAACCGGTACGTCCTGTATCCCGACGTGATGGACGAGGACTACACGCCGGCGTACGTGGAGCTGTACAACAACTCGGATGCCGCGATCGATCTCGGCAACCACAACGGCAAGCGGTGGGCGGTTTCGGACACCACGAATTCCGCCCCCGACTTTTATTTCGCGACCAATACCGTCATCGCGGCGCGGGGTTATCTGCTGCTGTATTTGGACAGCCGCACGAACGTCACGACGCCGGCGGGCGTTCACGTGGGGGACAGCAACGAGCTGCGCCACAACGGGGACGATTTCAACCTGTATTACGACTACAATGCCTTCAGCAACCCCCACCCCGTCGACCGGATTGCGTTTGGCATGCAGCTGATCGACCGCAGCCTGGGGCGCCTCACCGACGGCAGCGGCGGCTTCGCCCTGATGGCACCGACGCCGGGCGCCTCGAACGCCGGGGCGGTTCTCGTGCCATCGATCACCTCGACGAATCTGCGCATCAACGAGTGGCTCTCGGACGGGTCGCCCGATTGGTTTGAGATCTACAACCCCGAAACCAACGTCGTCAGCATCGCCGGCGTCAGCTTCCGCGACACTGCCATCCCGGCGGTTCCGCGCCAGTTGCCGGCGTTCTCCTACATCGACGCGGGCGGGTTCCTGCAGTTTATCGCCGACGACCTTGACGACGGCGATGCGGCGAACCAATGGGAGCATGTGGACTTCAAGCTGGGCCGGACCGGCGACCAGATTTGGATGCTGTCGTCGAACATGGCCACCATCGACATGGTGACGACCCTGGTGCTCAGCGGGTCCCAGACCGGCGGGCGTCTCCCCGACGGCTCGACCAATATCGTCAGCCCCCTCGGCATCGCCACGCCCGAAGACAGCAACTTCCAGCTGATCACCAATGTCGTCATCAACGAGGTCCTGGCGCACACCGATCCACCCTTCGAAGACGCCATCGAGTTCCATAATCCGGCGCCGGTGGATTTCGTGATGGGCAACTACTGGCTGAGCAACTCGCGGACGGACGCCAAGAAGTATCGAATTCCCGCCGGCACGGTCGTGCCTGCCCATGGTTACAAGGTTTTTTACGAATACGTCGGGGGACCGGCCGGTTCTGGCTTCAACACGGACGGCACGGGGACCAACCGGATGTTCACGTTGAACTCGGCGCGGGGCGACGAGGTGTATTTGTACAGCGCCGACGCTTCCGGCAACCTCACCGGGGGGCGGTTGAGCAAGGCGTTTGACGCGTCGGCGAACGGGGTGCCATTCGGACGCCACACCAACAGCCAGGGCGCTGTGCATTTCGTGCCCATGAGCCAGCGCTCCTTCGGCCAGGACAATCCCGTCAGTGTGACCCAATTCCGGCAGGGGGCCGGTTTGGCCAATCCGTATCCGCAGGTGGGGCCGCTGGCGATCAGCGAGATCATGTACCACCCGCCCGACATCATCAGCAGCCCGATGCCCGGCCTCACGGTGACCAACGACGACAGCCTGAACGAATACATCGAGATCCACAACGCCTCGGCCAGCACCGTGCCGCTGTTCGACCCGATCAACTACGGCTATGCCAACGGCCGCACCAACACCTGGCGGCTTCGCGGCCAGGTCGACTACACCTTCCCCACCAATGTCACGCTCGCACCCGGCGCCTTCCTGGTTCTCGTGAATTTCAGCCCCACCAACACCGCCCAATCCAATGTCTTCTGCCTCAAATACGGCATCGCCGCCGGCACCCGGATGTTCGGGCCCTACTCCGGCAAGTTGAGCAACAAGGAGGGATCGATCGAGCTTTATCGTCCCGACCAGCCCCAGGCGCCGGACCGCCCCGATGCGGGCCTTGTGCCGCAAATCCTGGTCGACGAAGTGGACTATCGCGACGACGCTCCCTGGCCCGAAAGCGCCGACGGCGGCGGCCAGGCGCTCGAGCGCGTCGCGCCGGAAGCTTATGCCAACGACCCGGCGGCCTGGCAGGCTGCAACCCCCTCCCCGGGACGCCACGGACCCTTCTCGATAGGCTCGGTCCGGCTGGACGACGGCAGCCTGGTGATCGGATTCACAGGGCGGGCCTACAGCTCCTACACGGTTCAATACAGAACCGGCCTCGAACCCGCCAGCAACTGGTCCAAGTTCAGCGACGTCGCCCCCCAACCCACCACCGGCATGCGCTACGTCACGAACGCCGGCATCGGCACCCTCTCGAACCGTTTCTACCGGATCGTCACCCCCGCCCAGTAGCCGAGCCCGCGTCCGTCCGCTGCGTTATGTCAGTCCCGGGGCGCCCCCTCTTGGAAGACTGCGGCATGCGGAATCCCGAGCCGCGCTCGGAACCTTGCCGTTGGCCCCGCTGCAATAGGGGAAACGGGGCGCCTTATGAAACACCACACGCCTCGCTCTTCGGCGTCAGCAGCCCGGAGGCAGCCTTCGAGCCGGTCAAACTGCGGCCGGACACCAACCGCACCACCGTCCGCTTGCAGCAAACCTATGCCCGCATCCCCGTCTTCGCGGCCCAGGTCAACATGCAGGTCAGCGCCCGCGGCGGCGTCCTGAACGCCTCAAGCGACATCGCCCGCAACTTCGAGATCTTCGACACCGGAATCGCCTCCATCGTGCCCACGCTCGCGCCGGCAACCGTCCTCGTCTTCATCCAAGCCCAAGCCACCAACCGGCATCCGGAAGCCCAGATCACCAATGCCCCGCCGCCGCGCGGCGGGTTCCATGCCATCTTCGGGAGAAAACCGCGCAGCGGTTCTGTGGAGCGAGCCGCACGTGGGTCAATGGCCCCTTGAATGAACACCCCCGGCCTGCAACCCTCCGAACGCCTCGAAAAGTCTGAGCCTGCAGTTCTCCAGAAACTCGAGGGTTAAGTGGCTGATGATCAGAGCCATGGAATTTCGAACGCTCAACGCCCAACGCTCAACGCTCAACGCTCAACGCTCAACGCTCAACGCCCAACGCCCAACGCTCAACGTTCAACGCTCAACGCCCAACGCTCAACGTTCAACGCTCAACGCTCAACGCCCAACGCTCAACGTTCAACGCTCAACGCCCAACGCTCAAGGCACAACGATGGCGGGCAAAAAAAGGGGGGAGCCCATGTTTCTGCCCGGGATATTTCTGCCTTCCCTTCGTCTGCGGGGCCTAGGCATGCCGGAGTGAGGTCGGGACGCCCCACGCCAACACACGAGAAATGAAGATACAAAAGCCCAACCACGCAGCGCAGCGAACCCGGCGTAGCGTCACTCATTGGCTTGGCCTTCGCGGGCCGTCGCTGCCGGGTCGCTGGCTTTGGCGTTCGTCCCAGTTTCTGAACCAAGAAAGCTCCGCCGCCGCGGCGGGGATGGGGGCTC
>JAFGQR010000024.1 GCA_016935555.1 Verrucomicrobiota bacterium | reverse complement strand
GGGGGGGGGGGGGGGGGGGGGGGGCGGGGGGGGGGGGGGGGGGGGGGGGGGGGGGGACCGGTGACCGCACGCGCATTTTAACATTGTGGCGCAAGCTATATTGTGATACATAGTAGCTGGCGCTACCAGGATGCGCCCGGCTCCGCCGTGGGCGTCAAACGTCCGCCGACGGCCACCCGTTCCCGGGCCAGTCCAATGGCAAGCTGCATCTGCCAACCATAAACCAAACCGCAAAACGATCCCCCATCATGAATCCCACAAATCCCCCAACCCGCGGCGACGCCCGCGACGCCTTCTCCCGAATGTCCGGTTCCCCCCTGATGCCGCCGCTGGCGGCCGGCGTGGTGAGCTGGATGGCCATCTCGCTGGGCTTTCTTGGGCTGAAGATGCTGATGCAGGAGCGGCCGGAGTTTGCAGGCCGGCCCACGCGCGGCACCAAGGCCGAACTGGTCCAGGAGGCGCCCCTGAGCGTCGCGCGCAAAGCCACCGACGACCTGTCGGCCGTCAAACCCCTCCAGCCCGATTTTTCCGACGTCCGTTTCGACCTCAAGGGGCGGCGCGACTATCGGGGGTTGCGGATGATCAGCGACATGGCGGCCGAGTTTTGGGGGCGGTATGCGCTGACGAATGCGTCGGACGAACCGATGTTTGTGCTCTTCAAATGCCCCCATCCGCGGACCACGGACGGCTCGGGCCACGGGCTGCTGGCGGGGGGGCTGAAGCTGCAGGCGTCGGCTGCGGGCGTGCAGGAGAACGCGAAGGACGCCTGGTATTGGAGCGGGGTGCTGGAGAGGCGGGGCGGAGTGGTGATTGACGTCAGCTACCAGGCGGCGGCCCTGAAAGGGGTGACCTACCGGGTGGGCGAGCGGTATGGCAATCCGGTCCGGCAACATCGGGTGACGTTTCAGCGGCGGGATCTGGCGGCGATGCGATTCGAGAGCGGCGACGGCATGAGACCGTCGTCGGAGAACACGGTGGTATGGGAGCGACGGGATTTTCTGGCGCCGGACTTTTTTACGGCCGACATTGCGGAGAGCCGCAGTGTGTATGTTTCCCTGACGCAGCTCCTGGAGATGGGGCCGGTGGTGTGTCTGCTGTTTTTGTTGGCGGTGTTGGCGGTGATCCTGGCGCGGCAGCGGCTGACCGCGGTTCAGGCGCTGACGATTGCGGCAGGTTACGCCTTTTACTTTCCGCTGGTGTTGTATTTGAGTTCGCGGTTTTCGTTTGCGACGGCGCTGGTGATTGCGGTGGTGGTGCCGGGGGCATTGCTGGTGAACTACGGGCGGTGGCTGGTGGGGACCCGTCTGGGACTGGTGGGCGGGCCGGTGTTTCTGGGGTTGTATCAGGTGTTTCCGACGCTGGCGGCGTTTGCGGGCTGGAACCGGGGGATGGTGTTGCTGTGTCTCGGGGTGATCACGCTGGGGGTCTTGATCAACCTGCAGAATCAGACGCTCAAGGCACTGCAGCGCAGCGCGGCAACGGCGGTGCTGGCGGTCATGGCGGCGGCCGGGGAACAGGCGCGTGCCGACGGGGTTCAAGTGCTGGTTCCCGGAGAGTTGGCGGCCGGACTCATCCACCCCGGACGGGACGTCACGAATGCCCTGATCGCGTTCGACCCGGCGCAATACCGGGTCTGCCATGAGACGGGATTTTTCCAGGTGCAAGTCCGGGTGCATTTCGAGGTGATCCGGCCTGGCGACCTGCCGGTTGCGTTGTTCAGCGTGCCGGTGCATTTGCGGAGTTTCGGCCTTGATGCTTCGGAGACGGACATTGCCCGGCTGGTGACGATCACAAACCGGCCGGGGCTGTTTCTGGGCCGCAGCGGCCAGGGCATGTTGCGGCTCTCGTACCGTGTCGCCGTCGAAACTCGCGAGGGCCGGAGGCGTGCGCAAATCCCCTTGCTCATCGGACCCCCGGGCCGGGTGCGGCTTGAATCGCCGCGCGCCGATCTGGACATCGTGAGGGGCGGGTGCTGGGGCAAGACGACAGTGCCGGCGGCGGATGGGGCAACGGTTTATGATCTGGGGGTTGCGGGGGAGGAATTTCTGGAGGTGGGGTGGCGGCTGGAAGATGGCGAATCGCCGTGGGGAGCCGGGGGGCGGCCTGGCGGCCCCGGGGAGTTCTACGGCATCGGCCTGATCCGGGCGCAGCATTTGACGGTGATCCACTCCGACGGCAGTTGCACGCACTTTGCGGAGTGCGACCTGCCGCTCTTCCAGGCTGAGGAGTTTCAAATGCGGCTGCCGGCCGGGGCGCGTCTGATCTCGGCCTCGGTGAACGGCCATGAAATCAGTTCCCCACTGTTGGAAGAACCAATCTGCCGGGTCCGGCTTCCGGCGCACGAGGCGGAGCAGACGGTGCATCGCTTGTCATTCCGGATTGCGTATCCGCCGATGCGGCTTGGGTTCGTGGGGGTGGCGGAACTGGAGTTGCCGGAGGTGTTTCAAACCGCCGGGACGCTGGAGTGGGTGGTGGCCCTGCCCCATGGTGTTGAGGCCCAGGTGATGTCCAGCGGGCTGGAAACTCAAAAAGCACCTCCGGACCTGAGCCGGTTTGGCGATTACGGGCGCATCCTCAAGCCGCAGCCGTTGACCTCCCTGGCCAAGAGCCTTGCCCCGCCGGGCCCGGTCAGTTTGAACCTCAAATACCGGCAGAGGGTGCCTTTTCTGGACGACGCTCCGTGAGCCGGACGAGGGCGGTTCTCAGTGGCTCAGTGGCGTCAAGCACACAAGCACCTTGACCTTTGGCGGGCGGCAGGCAGAGTAGAGAGCTTTGTCGGCAGCATTATGCAGCACATTCGCAACATTGCGATCATCGCGCACGTGGATCACGGCAAGACCACCCTGGTGGACTGCCTGCTCAAACAGTCCGGCACGTTCCGGGCGAACCAGGCCATCGCACGCGAGGAACGAATCATGGACTCGATGGACCTCGAGCGCGAGAAGGGCATCACCATCCGCGCCAAGAACGCCGCGTTCAAGTACAAGAACTACCACATCAACATCGTGGACACGCCCGGGCACGCCGACTTTGGCGGCGAGGTGGAGCGGGCGATGAGCATGATCGACGGCGTGCTGCTGGTGGTCGACGCCGCCGACGGTCCGCAGGCGCAAACGCGGTTCGTGCTGCGCAAGGCGCTCGAGACGGGCGCACAGCCGATCGTGGTCATCAACAAGATCGACCGGGAGCACGCGGAGCCGAAGCGGGTGCTGAACGAGGTGTTCGATTTGTTCGTGCAGTTGCACGCGACGGACGAACAGCTTGATTTCCCGTTCGTGTATGCAAGCGCCAAGGACGGCTATGCGACGCTGCACCTGGACCGCACGTCCGGCACGATGGAGCCGCTGTTCGAGATGATCGTGAACCGCGTGCCGCCCCCGCGCGCGCACGCGGGCGTCGGCTTCCAGCTGCTGGTGGCCAACCTGGATTACAGCGACTACCTGGGGCGCGTTGCGTTCGGGAAGGTGTATTCGGGGCGGATCAGGGTGGGCGATTCCGCCGTGTGCCTCCACGCCAACGGCAGCCAGTCGCCGGCCAGGATCACCTGCCTGTATCATTTCGAGGGACTCAAACGCATCGAGGTGCCCGAGGCGCACGCGGGAGACATCGTGGGCATCACCGGTTTTGACGAGGTGTCCATCGGAGAAACGATCGCGGACAGTGCCGAGCGGCCGGCGCTGCCGTCCAAGCCGATTGACCCGCCCACGATCCAGATGGAGTTTGCGGTGAACGACGGCCCGCTGGCCGGCCAGGACGGCAAGCTGCTCACGGCGCGGCACATTTGGGAGCGGCTGCTCAAGGAAATCCGCACCAATGTCGCGCTGCGCGTCGCGCAAACCCCCGACCCCAAGGTCTTCAGCGTGAGCGGGCGAGGCGAGATGCAAATCGCGATCCTGGTCGAGCAGATGCGGCGGGAGGGCTATGAGGTGCTGGTGTCGCGGCCGGAGGTGTTGTGGCGGCGGGACCGCCGGGGCAACCTGCTGGAGCCGATCGAGCAGTTGTTCCTCGAGACGCCGCAGACCTGCTTGGGGCCGGTCATGGAAAACCTGGCCTTCCGCAAAGCCGACATCGTCAACATGCACCACCACGGCGGCCAAGTCAGCGTCGAAGCCCTCATCCCCATGCGCGGCCTCATCGGGTTCGAAACCGATTTGGTCAACCTGACACGCGGCCTCGGCGTCATGAGCCACCTCTTCCACGAATACGGCCCGGACCGCGGCGACATTCCCGCCCGCAAAAACGGCTCCCTGGTCAGCATCGAAGACGGCGTCTCCACCGCTTACGCGCTGAACATGAACCAGGAACGCGGCCGGCTGTTTGTCGAACCCGGCGATCGCATCTACCGCGGCATGATCGTGGGCGAAAACGCCCGCGACAACGACATTCCCGTCAACCCCTGCAAGACCAAGCACCTCACCAATATGCGCTCCGTCGGCGAAGGCAAGGGAATCCAGCTCGAACCCCCCCTCAAAATGTCCCTCGAACGCGCCCTCGAATACATCGGCCCCGACGAATACGTCGAAGCCACCCCCCGAAACCTCCGGCTGCGCAAGAAGATCCTCGACGAGAACCACCGCAAACGCGCCGCGCAAAACCGCGTCACGAAAATGCTCGTCGAATGAGCGCATACCCCGGCCCCGGGACGCGCCGGACGGGAAAAGGGGAATCATGAACGGGGTGCCGGGGCGGTGCAGCCATGCATCGGCAAACCGCTCATCCCCCCATGCCCCCAATTCCCCGCGACTCCATCGCCCCGTTTCCGCCCTCGGATTGGCCTTTCACTTGCTGGCCTGGGATTTTGACTTGTGGTTCAGCATACGCCAATATTCCTGCGGCTGTGGCATCACTGAAAGGTTGCGCAAGCTCCAGGGCGTAAGGTAAGAGTCGGAGATTGTCATATGGGCAAGGCATTGATCATTGCGGAGAAACCGTCCGTGGCCAGCGACATCGCCAAGGCCATGGGAGGGTTCAAAAAGCATGAAGACCACTTCGAGAGCGACCAGTACGTGCTGTCGTCGGCGGTGGGCCACCTGCTCGAACTGGCCGTGCCCGAGGGCTTCGAAGCCAAACGCGGCAAGTGGACCTTTGCCCACCTCCCCGTCATCCCGCCGCACTTCGACCTGAAGCCGATCGAGAGATCCGCCGACCGCCTCAGGACGCTGACACGGCTCATCAAGCGCAAGGACGTCGACCGGCTGATCAACGCCTGCGACGCCGGGCGCGAAGGCGAACTGATTTTCCGGCACATCGTGCAGCATACGGCCTCGCGCAAGGGGGTTCAGCGCCTCTGGCTGCAGTCCATGACCCCGGCCGCAATCCGCGAAGGCTTTCAGTCCTTGCGCGACGACGCCACAATGCGGCCCCTGGCAGACGCGGCCGTGTGCCGGTCGGAGTCGGACTGGCTGGTGGGCATCAACGGCACGCGCGCCATGACGGCGTTCAACTCGAAGTCGGGCGGCTTTCACCTCACCACGGTGGGGCGGGTGCAGACGCCCACCCTGGCGTTGCTCGTCGAGCGGGAGGAGAAAATCAGGAAGTTCGCCCCGCGCGACTACTGGGAGGTCGAAGGCACCTTTGCCGCCCAGCCCGGCGAGTATGCCGGGCGCTGGTTCGACGAGCAGTTCGTCAAGGACAAAACCAGGAACGGCGACTCCGGCGACCTTCGCGCCGAGCGGATCTGGGACCTCGCCCGGGCGGAAGCCATCCGCGCCAAGTGCCTCGGCAAACCCGGCGTCGCCACCGAGGAAAGCAAGCCCACAACCCAGGCGCCGCCGCCGCTCTACGACTTGACGAGCCTTCAGCGCGACGCCAACGGGCGGTTCGGCTTCTCCGCCAAAACCACCCTCGCCCTCGCCCAGGCGCTCTACGAAAAACACAAGGTCCTCACCTACCCCCGCACCGACTCGCGCGCGCTGCCCGAGGATTACCTGCCCACGGTCCGCACTACACTGGCGGCCCTGCAGGACACCAGTTACCAGAAGTTCGCCTCCGAAATCCTCGCCCGGGAATGGGTCAAACCCAACCGCCGCGTCTTCAATAACGCCAAAGTCTCCGACCACTTCGCCATCATTCCCACCCTCGTCGCCCCGCGCACGCTCAGCGAGCCCGAAACCAAACTCTACGACCTTGTCGTCAAACGGTTCCTCGCCGTGTTCTACCCGCCCGCCGAATTCCTCGTGACCACCCGCATCACCCGTGTGGAAGGCGAGCCGTTCAAGACCGAGGGCAAGGTCATGGTGAACGCGGGCTGGCTGGCGGTGTATGGCCGGGCGGCGGAGGCGAGCGACGCCGCCAGCCTCGTGCCCATCACTCGCGGGGAGACCGTCCAGACCACCCGGATCGACGTCCACCCCTGCCAAACCAAACCCCCCGCCCGCTTCACCGAGGCAACCCTCCTCACCGCCATGGAAACCGCCGGCAAACTGGTCGAGGACGACGACCTGCGCGAGGCCATGGCCGCCAAAGGCCTCGGCACCCCCGCAACCCGCGCCGCCATCATCGAAGGACTCATCCACGAACAATACGTCCACCGCCTGGGCCGCGACCTGCAGCCCACCGCCAAAGCCTTCGCCCTCATCACCCTGCTGCGCGGACTCGATATCCCCGAACTCTGCTCGCCGGAAATGACCGGCGACTGGGAATTCAAACTGCGGCAAATGGAACACGGCCGGCTCCCGCGGGCCGAGTTCATGCGCGAAATCGCCGACATGACCCGCCATATCGTCGAACGCGCCCGCCGACATGAAAGCGACACCGTCCCCGGCGACTTCGCCACCCTCCGCGCGCCCTGCCCCAAATGCGGCGGCGTCATCAAGGAGAATTATAAAAAGTTCCAGTGCCAAAACCCCGCCTGCGGTTTCGCCCTGTGGCGCGTCACCGCCGGCCGCCAATTCGATGTGGCCGAAATCGAACAGCTGCTGACCACCCGGACCGTCGGCCCCCTGGACGGCTTCCGCAGCAAAATGGGCCGCCTCTTCTCCGCCGTGATCAAATTGTCCCCCGACTTCAAACTCGAGTTCGATTTCGGCAACAAACCCGACACCGCCACCCCGACGGCCCCCGCCGATTTCACCGGCCAGGAGCCCCTCGGCAAATGCCCCAGGTGCGGCGCCGCCGTCTATGAGAACGGCAAAAGCTACGTCTGCGAAAAGGCCGTGGGCGCCCGGCGCACTTGCGATTTCAGCTCGAGCAAAATCATCCTTCAACAACCGGTCGAACGCGCCCAGATGGTCAAACTGCTGCACAGCGGCAAAACCGATCTCCTGGAAAAGTTCGTCTCCAAACGCAACGGACGCACCTTCAAAGCCTTCCTCGTCATCGGCAAAGACGGCAAAGTTGGATTCGAATTCGCCCCCCGCGAACCGAAAAAGAAAGGCCCGTCCGCCCGCCCCGCCGGCCCAAAACCCCCGGTGGTCAAACTCGATTTCACCGGCCAGGAACCCGTCGGCAAATGCCCCAAGTGCGGCGGACGCGTCTTCGAAGGCCCCGACACCTTCCTGTGCGAACAGTCCCAAGCCGACAAACGCCCCTGCAAATTCAAGATCGGCAAGGTCATTCTCCAGCAACCCGTCGCCCGCGAGCAGGTCGCCAAACTGCTTGCCGACGGCCGCACCGACCTCTTCTCCCGCTTCATCTCCCGCACCGGCCGCCCCTTCCGCGCCTACCTCGTCCTCGACGACCAAGGCAAAGTCGGCTTCGAATTCCCCCCCCGCGAGGAAACCGTCACAACCGCCGACGACATGGGGTGACCGGCGGGGTGGCCGGCCCCGGTGCGTGCCGCCTCTCAATCTTGAGAGAAGTTGTCTTTGCGCCTTTTCGCCCCCTCTCCCCATCTCCGATCTCCCATGCCCGACCTCCGCCGTTCGCCCTTGGCTTTGGCTCCGTGTGCGCTAGGCTGCGCGCATGACCGATGACGCCCCGGCTAACTCCGTCGCCCTCGACACGCTGGCGCAGGCCTTTCTGAACCACCTCGCGGCCGACCGCGGCGCCTCGCCCCATACCCGGCGCAATTACCGGCAGGCCCTCGCCGAGTTCGCCCGGTGGCATCACACGGAACGGCAACGCCCGCCCGCCTGGACGGCTCTGCAGCGGGACGATTTCCGGGGTTACCTCCGCTTTCTGGGGCGCCAGGAACTGAGCCGCGCCGCCATCCAACTGCGCTTCAGCGCGCTGCGCTCGTTCTACAGATTCCTCATCCGCCGCGGCGCCCTGGAAGTGTCCCCCGTGCGCAATCTGTCCCTGCCGAAGCGGGAGCGGCGTCTGCCGCAGTATTTGACCGTGCACCAGGTGACGGAGTTGTTGCGCGCGCCGCTCCAACCCGCATCCGGCCCCGGCCCCGGCGCCGCCAAAACGCGGGGCCGGCCGGTGGAGGCGCCGGTGCCGTACCGGGACGCGGCCCTGCTGGAGACGATCTACTCCTGCGGGCTGCGCATTGGCGAATTGTGCGGGCTGCGGGCAGAGGATGTGGACTGGAACCAGCAGATGCTGCGTGTGCGCGGCAAGGGCAGGAAGGAGCGGTTGGTGCCTGTCGGCGCGCCCGCGCTCGAGGCAATCCGCCGCTACTGGGCGCTGCTGCCCGAGCCGCCCACGGGCAACACGCCGGTATTCCTGGGATCGTCGCGGACGGCGAAACCCCTGCAGCCCCGCCACGTGCAGCGGCGGTTCAAGCAATACCTGGCGCAGGCCGGGCTGGATCCGGACCTCACCCCGCACAAGCTGCGTCACAGCTATGCAACGCACCTGCTGGACGCCGGCGCCGACCTGCGCAGCGTCCAGGAACTGCTCGGGCACGCTCACCTCGTCACCACCCAGGTCTACACCCACGTCACCACCGAACGCCTCAAACAGGCCTACGACAAAGCCCACCCGCGCGCCTAACCTGCACGCCTCACCGGGTTCTCTCGTCAGAAATGCGGACCGCCCCCCGCCAGATACAATGCCGATGGGAAAGTGTACTTGCCTGCCTGCCCGCCTTGCCGTAATACCAGCGGCATGCGGCCGGGGTGGCATCGAGCCGGGGTCCTGTGTGAGCAGCCAGCGGCACAGGTCGTTTTCCCCGGTGCGGGAAGTCGGAGGGAAACCGCCAGGCCCGCCCGAATCGTCAAGTTATGCCAACACAAGAAACTGCCATGAATCCCAATCATTGCCTCGCTGTCGCCGTCGCGCTGGGCGTGTGGGGCGCCAGCCTTGCCGGCCACGCCCAGGAGAAACGTTTCCTCGACCTCGTCGGGCCCGCCGCCGTCGGGCCAGTCACCCAAACCGCGCCCTTGCAGGTGCCCTTCATCACCTGGGGCGGCGACATGGCCACCTTCTACGCCAACGGCGGCTTGACCACCCAGCCCAATTCCCTCTTCCACAAGCAGGGCCTGAACCTGCGCCTCACGCCCGGCGATGATTTCGTGCAGCAAGTGCGCGACTACCGCGCCGGCAAGTCGCCCTTCCTGCGCGGCACGTTCCGCATGATCGGCCTCGCCTCCGAAGTCATCGGCTCGGACCCGCGAACCAAAGGCGTCGTGCTCATGCAAATGACCTGGTCCGCCGGCGACCACCTCGTCGGCCGTTCCCACATCAGAACCGTCGCCGACCTCAAAGGCAAAACCGTCGTCCTCCAGCAGAGCGGACCGCACGTCGGCATGCTCAATGACGTCCTGCAGTCGGCCAAGCTCGGCTGGGACGACATCAAGATCGTCTGGGCCAAAGACCTCTCCGCCTCCCCCCAGTCCCCACCCGAAATGTTCCGCCAACAACCCGCCATCGACGCCTGCTTCGCCATCACCCCAGACATGGTCGGCCTCTGCGGCGGCCTCCAAAACAGCGGCTCCGGCGCCGAAGGCACCGTCAAGGGCGCGCGAGTCGTGGTGTCCACCGCCCAATTGTCGCGCTCCATCGCCGATGTCTATGTCTGCAGGAAGGATTTCTACGACGCCCAGAAGCCGCTGGTCACAAAATTCGTGGCCGGCTATCTGAAGGCCTGCGAGGAACTGGTGGACCTGAAAAGACAATACGAAACCGCCGGCTCGCCGGCATACGCCAAACTCCTCGAACTGACCCGGACCATCTACGGCACCCAAACCATCCCCACCCTCGAAGACGCCCACGGCCTCCTGGCCGATTGCACGTTCGTCGGATACCCCGGCAACGTGTCCTTCTTCACCGAAAAAGGCAACCTCCACGGCTTCGAGGCGTTCCAAAAATCCGCCCTCGACCTCGCCACCAGCCGCGGCTACGCCCGGGAACGCATGGGCCTGTTCCCGTCCGGTCTCGATTACCAGTCCCCCATGTTTCTGAGCTACCTCACCAAAACCCGGCTGGACCGCGGCGAGCGGTTCCGCGCCGAAGCCGTGCTCAGCGAGATCGAAGCCCTGAGCACCGGCGGCGCCCTCGATGAACGCACCATCCTGGCCTTCACCATCAACTTCGAAGCCAACCAGGAACACTTCAGCGCCGTCCAATACGGCGCCGAATTCCAGCGCGTCGTCGAAACCGCCGACAAGTTCGGCAACGCCGCCATCGCCATCCGCGGCCATGCGGACCCGACCAAGACGCTCGCCGACCTCGTCAGGGCCGGCATCGCCAAGGGCGTGCTCAAACGCGCCGGCACCGCCGGCAATTATTCCTACTCCCTGAACGGCAACCTGCTCGACCTCGCCGCCACCACCCAAATCACCCAGCTGATCGAAGGCGGCGCCTTCGACGGCCTCCCTGACGTCAACCCCCGCGAAACCATGCAGGCCGCCCTCAACCTGTCGCGACTCCGCGCCGAATCCGTTCGCGACGCCGTGGTCGATTACGCGAAATCCAAAGGGCTCACCCTCGACAAAAGCCAAATCCAACCCGTCGGCGTCGGCATCCGCGAGCCCTTTGTCGCCAAACCCCGCAACCTCGACGAGGCAAGGCAAAACATGCGCGTCGAGTTCCGCATCGTGCGCGTCGCCGCCGAGGCCACCAAGGCCTCCGACTTCGACTTCTAACCGGGAGGCCCTATGCCGTCCGCCATGCTCCACCTCAAAACCACCGCGCTGGCCCCCGTCCGGACCCGATGCGCCCGGGCCGTTTCAGCGGCCGCCTGCGGCCTGGCCGTCTGCCTGTCCCTCCACGCCACTCGGGCGTCCGCCCAGCAGTTCTACGACCATGTCGTCATCGTCCTCGATGCCTCCGGCTCGATGGACCAGCCCATGCGCGACCGCCGCACCCGCAAAATGGACGCCGCCAAGGCCGCCATCAAAACCGTGCTCGCCACCGTGCCGCCGTCCACGCGGATCGGCCTGCTCGTGTTCAGCGCCCACGGCCAGGGCGAGGAGTGGGTGTTCCCCCTCGGACCGCGCAACGACGCCGCCATGACCCAGGCCCTCAACCGCATCCAGCCCGGCTCCAGCACCCCCCTCGGCGCCTTCATCAAAAAGGGCGCCGACCGCCTCCTGGCCGAACGCGCCGCCCAATTCGGCTACGGCACCTACCGCCTCCTCATCGTCACCGACGGCGAAGCCCAGGATACCGAACTGGTCAACCGCTACACCCCCGAAGCCATGGCCCGCGGCATCACCATCGACGTCATCGGCGTCGCCATGAGAAACACCCATACCCTCGCCACCAAAGTCCATTCCTACCGCCGCGCCGACGATCCCCAAGCCCTGAACCGCGCCCTGCGCGAAATCTTCGCCGAAGTCGGCGGCCCCGGAAAGGACGCAGCCCTGGGCAACGCCTTCGAATTGATCGCCCCCATTCCCGCCGAACTCGCCGGTGCCATGCTCCAGGCCCTCGCCACGTCCGGCAACCAACCCCTCGGATCCCGCCCCAGCCCGCGCACCGCCCCGCGCACCACCCCAGCCCGCCCGGCCGCCACCGCTCTCGCCCCCCCCGCCCCCAAACGGCCGCCAAGCCCGCCGCACCCGCCGGCGCCGCCTTCCCGCGCCGAGAGCCGGCCAACCGTGTTCTTCATCCTCGGAGCCATCCTCCTGGCCGCGGGCGTTTTCCTGGTCGGCATCGTCATCGCCGTGGTGATGCTCGTGAAATCCTCCCAGCGGAGGGCGCGCCGGTGAGCGAGCGCCGCGCCAAAGGATGCCTGGTGGCCGCCGCCGTGTGGTGTGTCATCCTCGGCGTGCTGGGCGTCGGCTACAAGCTGCTCGTCCATCCTTACCTCTCCGAAAAGCTCAAGCGCGACACCGCCTCCGCCAGCCAATACAAACACGAAATCGTTGTCGCCACCGATTCGTTCTCCGGCTATGCCATCCTGCGGTCCGACGCCGTCAGACAGGAACTCAAAACAAAACAGATCAAACTGACCTTCGCCGACGACCGCGGCGATTACACCGCCCGCCTCAAAGCCCTCCAGTCCGGTAACACCCACCTCGCCGTCTACACCGTCGACTCCCTCATCGCCGCCGGCGCCCGCGTCGGCGATTTCCCCGGCAGCATCGTGCTGGTCATCGACGAAACCAGGGGCGGCGACGCCATCGTCGCCCACCAGTCGGCCGTGGCCAGCCTCCAGGACCTCAACCACCCCACCGCCCGGCTCGTCCTCACCCCCAACTCTCCCAGCGAGTTCCTGGCCCGCGTCGTCCTGGCCCACTTCAACCTGCCCAACCTGCCCGAACAATGGGCCGTCGAAGCCGACGGCGCCAGGGCCGTCTTCAACCGGTTCCGCGCCGCCGGACCCGCCGCCAAAAGCGCGTTCGTCCTCTGGGAACCTTACGTGTCCAAGGCCCTCCAGCTCCCCGACGCCCACGTCCTGTTCGACAGCTCCAAACTCAAAGGCTATATCGTCGACGTCCTCGTCGCCGAACGCCAGTTCCTCCGACACCACCCCGACCTCGTCCGCGCCGTGGTCGAAGCCCACTGCCGCGCCGCCCATGCCTATGCCCGGCAACCCAACGGCCTGGTCCAGCTCGTCAGCAACGACGCCCGCGCCACCGGCGCCGAACGGCTGGACGACGCCCAGGCCGCCCAGGTGGTCCAGGGCATCCAGTGGAAAAACACGCTCGAGAATTATGACCACTTCGGACTCAACCCCGCGCCCGCCGCCAACGGCGTCCCCCACCTCGAAGACATCATCGACAACATCGTCGACGTCCTCGTCAAAACCAAAGCCCTGCCCGCCGACCCGCTTCCCGGCAAACATACCACCCTCTTCTACAACCAAATCCTCGCCGACATGAAAGCAGCCGGCTTCCACCCCGGCAACACCCTCAACCTCATCCCGGATGTCGGCAACGCCACGCTCGAACCCGTACGCACCGACAAAACCCTGGCCCCCCTCACGCCCGAACAGTGGACCGCCCTCCGCCCCGTCGGCCAGTTGCGCGTCGAACCCATCTCCTTCCGCCGCGCCTCGGCCACCCTCAGCGAGCAGAGCCGGCGCGACCTCGTCAACCTCGCCCGCCGCCTCGACTCCTTCCCCCAGTTCTACCTCCGCGTCATCGGCCACGCCCGCGCCGAAGGCGACCCCGAAGCCAACCGCCAACTGGCCCGCGCCCGCGCCGAAGCCGCCGCCCAATGCCTCCGCGCCCAAGGCCTGCCCCAGGAACGCCTCCACGCCGAAACCGCCCCCGCCACCGCCACCGGCGGCGAGGCCCAATCGGTCTCCTTCCTCGTGGGCCAGATACCCTACTGAACGTCAATTATGGCTTCACTCGCCGCCGCCCCTTGCCTATGCTGGCCCGCACCGTCCGCCATGCTGGACGAACCGACACTCAAACGCAAAGTCTTGCTGCGTCTCCTGGGCAGCCCAGGCACCGTCGCCCCGTTGATGCTCGGCCTGACCGCCATGACCGCCAGCTGGGCCCTCAACTGGCAGCCCGCCCTCGGCCTCTTCGCCGGCCTCGCCGGCACCCTCCTCGCCGCCGGCAGCTTCATGACCCGACTCCTGCTCCGCGGCGACAAAGTCGCCGAACGCGTCCTCCGCGATACCGCACAATCCCGTCAAACCCGCCGACAGCGCGCCCTCGACGAACTCGACCGCCGCCTCGCCACCGCCGACAAGGATCCACGCCCGGAAACAGCCCTCCGAGACCTGCGCGCGCTCGTGAACGCCTTCGAGGATTACAGCCGCCGCGACCTGAGCTTCACCACCGGCATCGCCATCGAAGTCCAAGCCCGCACCGGCCTGCTCTTTGACCAGTGCGTCGATTCCCTCAAACAAACCGACCAACTCTGGCAAATCGCCCGAAACCTCCGCTCCCCAGCCGCCCGACAACCCATCCTCAAGCAGCGCGAACAGCTCATCGCCGATGTCCAAGCCAGCGCCAGGCAGCTCAGCGATACCCTCGTCGCCCTCCAACGCCTCGGCGCCGGCGAAGGCTCCAGCCCCCAACTGGCCCGCCTCCGCGACGAACTCGACCAAAGCCTCGCCGCCGCCCGCGCCGCCGAACACCGCGTCCAGAATCTCGTCCGGGAAACCTCAACCCGGACCAAACCGCCCCCCATCCCCACCCAACCCCAAACCTAAGGACCCCCATGTTTCGCGCCCTCTCCCGCTGGATCAAAGCCGTCGGCTACCTTCTCACCGGCCAAATCGATTCCGCCCGCCGCGTGCTCGACACCAACCCCAACGTGATGCGCGCCAAATACGAGGCGATCATCCGCGACAAGATCAACCAGATCCATACCTACAAACAGGCCGTCGCCAGCCTCATCGCCCAACAGGAATCCAAAATGGCCAAAGTCAAGGTCCTCACCGACGAGGTCAACAACCTCGAACGCCTCAAAGCCGGCGCCCTCGCCAAAGCCAAACAAACCGTTGCCACCCTCCAGCAGTCCGGCAAAAGCGCCGACGAGGTCCACCAGACCGAGGACTACAAGAAATGCCTCGCGGCCTACAACGACTTCTCCTCCACCCTCGCCGAGAAACAGGCCCGCATCGCCGACCTCGAAAAGGACATCGCCGAATACTCCGGCACCATCGGCAACCACAAGGTCCAGCTCCAACAGCTCCTGCGCGACGTCGACAAGCTCAAATCCGAAGCCGCTGACGCCGTCGCCGATATCATCACCGCCAAACAGGAACGCGACCTCGCCGACATGCTCTCCGGCATCGTCAAGGACGGCTCCGCCGAGGAACTCCAGCAAATGCGCCAGCTGCGCCAGGAAATCCGCGCCGAAGCCCGCATCTCCAAAGAGGTCGCCGGCACCGACACCAAAGCCCAGGAAGCCGAATTCCTCGATTACGCCCGCCGCACCGCCGCCAACACCGAGTTCGATTCCCTCCTCGGCCTCGCCGCCCAAACCGCGGCCAAACCGGAAACCAAAACCCCCACCCCGCCCCTCAAAGACAAAGGCCCCGCGCTCCCGGAGTAAACCAGCCCCCAACCCCACCCCCAACCGCAACCTCAACTCCTCAGCCTATGAACCCCTTGATTGCCTCGCCCAAAACCCTCGCCGGGCTGGCTCTGGCCACCCTGCTCCTCACCGGCTGCAAACCCCAGGACGCCGGCGGCCCCGCCGCCCTCGCCGTCCCCAAGGCCCCCGCCTTCTCCCTCGCCTGGAGCGAATACCCCTCCTGGAGCACCTTCGGCGTCGCCCACGTCGACCACCTCATCGACGGCCGCATAGGCCACCTCGGCCCCATCGAGAAAAAATGGAACGTCGACCTCGTCCTCAAAGAGGCCGAATACGACCCCTGCATCTCCCTCTACGGCGCCGCCCAGTGCGACGCCGTCTGCATCACCGACATGGACGCCCTCAACCCGTCCCTCACCCGCCCCTCCGTCGCCATCCTCCCCACCTCCACCAGCTTGGGCGCCGACGCCTGCCTCGTCCCCAACACCGTCACCAACGTCCAACAACTCAAAGGCAAAAAGGTCTTCGGCCTCGCCAAAAGCGTCTCCGAATACTGCTTCGTCCGCAACCTTCAACTCCTCGGCGAAAAGGAAACCGATTACACCTTCAGTAACATGGACCCCGGCGCCGCCGCCGTCGCCATGCAGCAAAAACAAAAGGACGTCCAAGCCATCGTCGTCTGGAACCCCTTCGTCCTCGAAACCCTCAATAAACGCCCCGACGTCAGAGTCCTCTTCGATTCCACCAAAATCCCCAACGAAATCATCGACATGGTCGTCGTCGCCCAAGCCGCCCTCGATAAACCCGGCGGCGCCGACTTCGCCTGCGCCGTCATCGATACCTTCTACACCGTCTGCCGCCGCATGGCCGACCCCGCCACCGCCGACAAAACCCTCGTCGCCCTCGGCGAGAAATTCTCCCACCTCGACCTCGCCTCCATGAAAAAAGTCGTCCAGCAAACCCGGTTCTACAGCACCCCCAAAGACGGCCTCGCCGTCCTCACCGGCACCGAACTGCCAGACATCATGACCAAGGTCGTCGACTTCTGCGCCAAACACGAAATCACCCCCACCGCCCCCAAAGTCGGCTACGGCCCCAAAACCGCCGCGCCCGACGCCGCCCTCCGCTTCGACCCCGCCTACCTCCAAAAGGTCCAGGAACGAAAGTGATCAATGTCCGACCCGCATCGCGAAGAAATGCGAGAATCACGTGGATGGATACGTTTTTGCTCCAAGGCCAAGCTGGTGGAGTGGAAGCAGATCGATTCGTTGGAGGACGAGGCTGATCAACTCCTGCGCATGCTAGCCAAGTCCGCTCGAACTGCTAAAACTCCAGGCGATCATCAGCCCGACGATGCCCCCCCCGAAAGCGGCCAATGACGACTCGTGAGCACCGATCAATAGCATTTTCCCCAATGACCAGTGACCAGTCCCTTGCTACTGGTAACTGGTCATTTCCAACTGGTCATTGAGGTAGCCACAACCAAGGCAGGTCGCAACTTCAGTAAGGACGGCCCCAGAAGTTTTTTATCGCGGACTTCCGCCGCGCTGTACTGAAGTCCTTGACCCGTGAAAGACGTTGCTCGCAGATCAAGTTGGTGCGCTGCAAGGCGCAAGTTGCGGGGCGGTCGTCAAGAACTCTATCCCGCCGCTGCGCGGCGGGTTCCATGCCATCTTCGGGACAAAACCGCGCAGCG
>JAFGQR010000163.1 GCA_016935555.1 Verrucomicrobiota bacterium | reverse complement strand
TCGACCGCCCCGAGTGGGGCGGTGGAAGGGATCGTCAATAGATCCGGCTCGGTCCTTGATCTCCAGGCTGTTGGCTTTGACATCCTGGTTGCCGACGACGTCGCCGTTCTTGTAAACACCAAAGCGTCGCCCGCCTTCGTCCCAACGACTCCAGGTGTTCACCCTGCCATCGGGCTGCACGGCCGTATGGATGAAAAAGTTCTGTGCCCATTTGTCCTTGCGGGCTTGGTCGAGTAGATCAGCTTCATTCGCTCCACCCGCTGTAAAGCGACCAACCAATCCAGCCACCCCCTTTTTCGGTGCGCACATCGTCGCCACGCACCTCGCGCACTTTCACCGGATAGGTGTTGCCAAAGGAAATCTCCCGCACGCCGGCGGCACTGAATCCACCCTTGACGATGTCGAACGCGGGCCGGGTGTCGTCTTTGGCGATGTCGGGCGCGTAATTAAACAAGCCCAGGATTTCCGTCTGTCCATGCTTGTCGGTAAGGAAGCGCGCCCCGCGGCCTTCGTGCTTGAGGCCCAACGCCCACAGCTTGCCGCCATGGTTTTGCACGAGACCAACGTCGCTGTCGCCTTCCGGATTCAATTGCCGCGCCCACAGCACGCTGGTGTTGGTGACGGCCGGTTGCTGCGCATTCCCGCCGGTGAATCGTGCGCCCACCAGCGCCACCACTCCGCCCCACCAGGTCCAGTCGTTCGGGTATTCGTTGTGGAGCGCGACGGGCGTGGCTTCCACGATCAGATCTTCAATGCCGACCGCGGTGGCGTTGACATACACGCCTTCCTGGCGGGCATGGCGAACCGTCACCCGCGACAACGTCTGCCCCCAACTCCACGCGCAACGAATGCCCGTTTCAAACGAGCCTTCCACCAGCGCATCCTGGATGAGGTTCGGCCCGTTCTGACCGAGAAAGCCGGAATTGATGCCGACACGACCGGTGCCGATCACGCGCACGTTTTGAAGGATGCTGCTGTTGTTGCCATACCAGTGAATGCCATCGACTGTGGGATTGTTGCCGGCGTCGAGAGTGAGATTGCGGAAATTGCGCATGAAGAAATCGGCGGAACTGGCCTTGGTGTCGCTCGGGTGCGTGCGGATCACGGCGGTGATGTTGGTGGGCACGCCATCGTCCAAGCGGATGATGACACCGTCGCGCGACTGGCCATACACCCACGGCCCGACCCCCGCCCGGACCACGAGGTTGCTGGTGAGGCGGTAAGTGCCATTGGGAATGAACAGGATTTTGGTGGTGCCGCCGCGACCGCGATTTGAGCTGGCTTCCAGACCTTTCTGAAGGGCGACCGTATCATCGGCCACGCCATCGCCTGCGGCGCTTAAATCCCGCTGGACATTCAGCACCGATGGATCGTCGGGAAAAGCCACCGGATGACCGGACCGCGTTGCCCCGTCACTTCGAATTGCGCTCCCGCAAATCAGGAGGCCAACGAACCCGAAAGGAAAGAAGCGCTTGAACCGTCGTCGTTGCATGGTCAGGGCTTGTAGCACATGGAGGCGCCGAGCTCGAGCGCGCATGTCCGGGTTCAGACATCATGCGGCATGGGTCATCTGGCTGAATCTCGTTCGGGCAGGGATTCATAAACACCCAGCTCATAGACGGTATAACCACCCCAGTCGGTCGCGCGTTCGAGGCACTTCAACCGCACGTGACGGGCTGTCACGGGCGCAAAGCGGATAATATCGGTGTCGCCGATATACCCGGTCTTTTTCGGTTGGCGGAACACTTCCCGCCACTGCGAGCCGTCGGAGGATATTTCGAAGGCATACACCCGCGCATAGGCTTTCCACCAGGTGATGGTCGCCGCGCCAACGCTCAATTCGCTGCCCAAGTCCACCGCAAGCCATTGCTCACCTTCTTTGTCGCCGCTCCAGCCCTGGTACAGGTCCCCATCCACAGCGCGGCCCGGATTGGATTTGGCCGCTGAGGAGCTGGTGACCGGCTTGGCACGCGCCACATTGGTGACGCCAACGGCAACGCGCGCGATGCGCGAAACCGTTGTTCGGCCCTCCGTGTCTCGCGCCACCGCCGCCAGATCATGGAGCCCGGTCGGAATGCCGGACCAGGTGAAGGTGTATTCGCCCTTCCCGCGAATCTCGCCTGCGCCGAGCCTGGTGGCGTTGGACAATGCCTCCTCCAGGTCGTCGCCGTCCCGCATCGCCCAGTCCTTCCACGGGCCGGGCAACACGCGAAACTCGACTCCTGCCAGATTCCCGTTGCGATCGCCGGCCACGGCTTTGAGGTCGAGACTGCTCCCTGCTTCGAAGCCGTCAATGAGCTCAACCAGGCGGACGTGGGGGGCGACGTTGTGCACGGAGAGCAGTGGCAGTTCATCCAGCGTGAGGTACTGCGCGTGGTTGAACGACGACCGAATCCACTCCGGCGGATTGGCGCCACCGGCAAACCAAGGCAACACATACAGCCAGGCTGGGCCGTCCTGTTGCAGCGTGTCCGGGTCCACGAGCGCGGCGGTCTCGCAGAGCGCCAGGACCTTGCCGGGCGCAACCTGTTTCATGATATCCCATGCCTTGCGATAGGTGTCATGGGTCGGGTTACCGTAGCCCTGGCCGGGATTGGGATAGATGTCGATGCCGGCGAGGTCCACGTAGTCGCTGCCGGGATAATAGCGTTTGCGGAAGGCGATTTCGTCCGCCAGCGTGGCGGCGCGTTTCTCCTTCCGCAGCCATTGCTGATAACCGCCGGCGTGAACGCCGGGGTTGAAGACCCAAATGAGATTGTGCAGCCGCCGTTCCTTGACGAAGTAGTCGAACATCATTCGCCAGGCGGCTGCCGTGTTCTCGGGGTTCTCCTTGTCCGTCCACCAAAACCAGCCGCCGTCAATTTCATGGAACGGCCGCCAGAGCACAGGCACGCGCGCCCGGGTGAGTTGCTCAAGGTAATCCGCAGTCCGCTTCAGGTCCTCCATGGCTGCCGTGTGCTCGGTGGTGCCGGGGGTGATGAACTTGCTCATGTCCACTGGTCCGGTGCCCTTATTGCCACTTACCCAGGCGGAACCGTCGGGATCGCCGGGCTTGCCCCAGTGGAATTGCATCTGGGGAATGCCGCCTTTCACCAGCCACCAGTCTCGAGTCGAGTCAATGGCGCCTTGGAGCACTTTGCAATAACTGGCGCCCCACTTGGGCTTGTTCCAGCCGAAGGCGTCGTTGCCATAAATGGCGGGCGCGCGTCCGCTCATTTCATAAACGGGCCGCCAGCCGCCGTAACTCGACATGCCGGTCAGTGTCTTCTCGCCGTAGGCCGACTCCAGATACTCCAGCACCTTGCGGGCTTCGGGGATGAGGTCGGGATTGGCGGGTTCCGCGGCCATCCCAGGCGTGCTGGCAAGCCAGACGGCCAGCGAGGAGCGGACGAGAAAGGGCTTGAGCTTTTGCATCATCGGGTTCGCGTTCACGTCGGGATTATGTTCCGAGAACGGCGCTTTACTCAATTCGCAAATGTCGCGGTTGCCGCTCGGTTTGGCGGAGGTTCCCAGCAGAGCCGCGCGGGTCAGCAAGCGCTGACGATTATTAATCAAAGCACCAAAAACTGCGATCGCGAAAACAACCAACCGCTGCGGTCCAGACTTGCGCCACCAAGGGAAACGGAGCAACGATCGCTTCAGATCACGATGCAACGGAAAACGCGAGCAGTCTCCACTTTGCCATGAAACGCCTTCCACGAATCCTCCTGCTGTCGCTTGTCGCTGGTATCACGGCCGGCGCCGCCGTCACCGAAAACCATTTCACCGCCTGCTCGCTGCTGGGCGGAGCCGCAGACTCCGTGTGCGGCGCTCGAATTCAATCGGACGGTTCCATCGTGCTGGCGGCCAATGTTTCCGCCGGGCCGGTGGCCGTTTCGGCGAGTGGCGCAACAACCGCCGGCAAGGGAATGGTCGTGCGCCTCACGCCCGGCGGAACCCGACTGCTGTCGGCTCGGCCCGTGGCAGACGAGGTGCGGGATCTAGCGCTCGATGCGCAGGATAAGGATCTGCGCGGACAGGAATTTACCGGGCGGCTCTCCAGTGGCCGGGCCAACGCGGTGCGGGTGAAAAATGGCACCATTGCTGCCGGAGCGGATGGCAGTCTGTTTGTCGGTGGTACTGCCGCTTCCGGATTGCCCGTTTCATTCACGCCGCCGGGCACTGGGGATTATGCGGGTGGCGGATTTCTGCTGGGATTGAATCCCGCCTTGGACACCCGCCTGTTCTGCGCTCGACTGCAACCGGGCGCGGTGACGCACGCGGTGGATGTGCGCCTGGTTAATGGAAAGACCGTGGTTATTTGCGGCGGTTCCACCAGCACGAAGCCCGAGCCATTCTGGACCCAAAACGCCATTCAATCGGAGGCGCCACCGAACAGCGGATTCTTCGCGGTGTTCACGATGGAATGAGTCCAGAAGCGCTTTGGAAAACACGGAGTGCATCCGCGCAATGTGGTCAGCCGCCCTGCTTGCCGCCCAGTCCGCGTTGGCCGCCAGCGGCGCCTCGCTAACGGTCACTCTCCCCGGCGCGCTCTTTCTGCGTGATGCGCCCATTCCGGACGGCCCAACGCTGGTGCTGGATGTGACGAAGAGCCGTGACCACTGGGAGCGGGTGTGGGGGTTCGCCGGCGATTTCCACATCAACAGCCCGCATCCGGGACGCGTGGTGGCCGGCCAGATCACCGATGACCAGATCTCACTCAGGTTGGAAATGGACATCCAGAGCGGCTCGTGGGCCCGCGGCGGACGCGCGCATTACGAAATGGACCTGAAACGCCTGCCTGATGGCGCCTACGCTGGAACCTACACCGGCGCGTTTCGCGGCGTGCCGGTCTCGGGCCAGGCGACGGCGGCTCGCAAGCCGCAACCATCCGCGTTGCCCACGGGCTTTGTTACGCCCCAGCCCGGCGAACACCCACGCCTGTTGTTCCGCAAAAGCGAGCTGGCCGCCTTGCGCGAGAAGGCCAAAACGCCGTTGGGCGAAGCGGCTCTGGCCAGGATGGGCTGGAGCAACCAGAAGGAATCGGATGTAGTCGGCCTGGGTGTGAAATACCAACTCACCGGTGACCGCACATTTGCCGCAGAAGCCATTCCAGGCGTCGAGAAGTTGATGGCCGGCTGGCTGCATTGCGACCAATACGGAAACAACGTGGGCGATCGTGCCGCCAAAATGGCACTGGCCTTCGACCTTTGCTATGGCGCCTGGCCGGCGGATTTCAAGCGGCGGGTGCGGCGCTACTTGTTGTTCGTGGCGGACAACGTCTGGCATCACCACAAGAAGATGCATCAGGGCATCAATTGGCACTTTTGCAGCAACTGGTCGGCGCCGATCCACTCTGGCATCGGCATCGCCGGTCTCGCTCTGTGGGGCGAACCCGGCGCCGAACCGCTCCAGCCGCCAGCACCTCATTGTGGCGCGGACATTCCCCCGGCCACTGATTACCGTCCCGGTAACGGCGTACCGGTGGTCCGTTTTCAATCCGATGAGATGCCCAACGACTGGCTCTGTCTCAGCCCGCTGCCGTGGGAAGAAACCGGCGATCCACTGGCTGCGCTGGGTGGCGCCGCCCAGGCCCGGCCGGAGCTTGGAACCAAGGTGACGTTCGCCGGCCAGACCCAGGCGTTCCGGCGGCTCACCCGCGAAACCAACGGCGGCTACTGGGCGCACACCAATTACACGCGCGGCAAGGACGCCCTCGACATCACCGTCGTTTCGCGCCCCTTTCGGCGCGCTCCGCGCCGGCGCCTGCGCCAACAACCGCGCACCCCAGAGGACGTCCCCTGGAATCCGCGCGGTCCGTATCACCCGCTCGACCAGGAACTGCAATACACCCGGACCATCGTGTTTGTGAAGCATCCCCGCGCGTCCGCACAAGCCGCGGGCCCGCTCGACTATGTTGTCATTCGCGACCAGGCGAGTGGGCCGATGCTCAACGCGGCTTATTGTCTGCACGTCGAAAGCAAGGAGTGCCGGCAGGACGGGCCGCGTTTCACGTTCGGCACCATGACGCTTTTCTGCGCCGCGCCGCGTGAGTTTAAGGTGGAGCGCCTGGACTGGAGCTTCCGAAAGAAGGGCCGGGGCGGCGGCGGTGATTCAGGCTACGGCGAGCGCACCGTGGGCGTGCGGCTTTTGACCACCGGCGCCAAGCACGAGTTTGTCACGGTGCTTTACCCCGCGGGTGACGCGCCAGACATGGAATCCATTCCTGGCGGTGTTCGCGCCTTCCACCCATCCACACGGGCTTCGCCATGGACGCCGCACTCGAATTGGAGTGGGGACTCCAGGCCGCAGGGTGCGTCGGTTTTCGGGTTCTTGTAGCGCTCAGTGTCGGACACGTTCACCAGCCTGTTGTTCTCAATCCTAGCGCCGCAGCTGGGATCATTGCGCAGCAGCGGGCGCGAACGGCCCTCGCAGGCGATGAAGTTGTTTCGAATGCGAATGGTTGGGAAATCACACTGAGGATTGAAGCCAAACAAGCCATCCTGCCGCGGCGTGGCCGTGGTTCGGGCCACGATATGATTGTTGCGGATGTCGAGATTGCGGTAGGGCTCATGGATCCACATCACGCCGCGACCCGGGTTGCTGACCAGGTTGTTGTGAAAGCTGGCCGGACCGTTCGCCGGCGCTTTTCCAAAGCCGGAAATCAGGTTGCCGTGATCCTTCTTGGCGTCGAAGTCGAACAGGTTGTGATCGATCTCGACCCCGTTCCGGACGAACTCGATGGAATAGCTGTCCCGAAACCAATTGTGATGAATATGGAACGTGCGGCCACTGGCCGGGACCGGCCCGCCCGCGTACTTGGGAATGGAGACCGTGCCGTGGCAGATATTGTGGTCGATCTCCATGTCCTCGTCGTTCTCAAAGGGGAATTCCATCGAGAAGTTCACTTCAATCGTGTTGTGGTGAAGCCGACAGCGCTTTCCCTGGCGGCCTTTGATCCCGTAGAATTCGTCGGCCTTGCCCAGTTGGGTGCGCCGAAAGCGATTGTGAGAGATCTCGGTATCGGACATCCAAATCGCAAAAATGGCGCCGCCAGTGATGCCTCCTTTGAGTCCGGGTTCACCGCGTTGCCAGCGACCGCCCGCGTCGATGAATTCGCAATCGTGGATCCTGGCGCCCTTCATCAGAAAGGTTCGGATGCCCGCCCACAAAACATCTTCAACGCGCAGATGGTGGAGGTGAAGCTCGTTGTTCGCCCACCCGTAGATGGCGCCGTGAAGCTGCGGACCGCGCAGCGTCATATCGGAAATCGTGATGCCCGGCGCCTTGTCTTGCAGGCGGAGGAGATAGGCGTGGGTGTCCATTCCCTGGGTCTTCATTTCCGGGTCGGGCAAAGTCTTGGTGGATGGTTTCCAGGACGCGACGTGTGTCAGCACGGTCTGGTTTATCCCGGCGCCCTTGAGAGTCATTCCGGCTTTGGGCTCGAGCGGGGCGGCCAGCGCATACGTTCCCGCGGCAATCTCGATGGTGGCGCCTTCCGCGCCCTCACGCACCGCGCTGACCAGATGGGCCGTGGTGCGGACGGACTGGGCCATGCCTGTGGAGGCGAAGAGACGATCCGTCAGTGTGAGCAGCGTCGTCAACAGAAAGAGTGTTGCAAGGAGGCGAATCATGATCGGGAATGTGCCCTGAGATCGGTCCAGATGGGAAGACATTTTCAATGCCTTGGCCGTGCCTCAGTGCATTCACCCGTTGTCGGCGCTCTTTTGCCTCGGCCATCCCCGAGCTTTCTTAGCGCATCTCAATGTCTCGGGACTGCGCTGGCTTCAAGGTCCTCCGTCGCCCGGCTCAAGCGGGCATCGGTGATTTCGAGTTCGAAACCCCAATGGCCGCCGCGCTGGGATAGTTTGACGAGCACTTCATTCCAACCCTGCTTGAGTTGAATGGGGACGATGGACTGGGAGACACGCGCCGTGGCCGCGGTCTTGCCCCTGCGCGACCCTGACTTGCTCGCCTCCGCTCGCCAGCTCGCATTCGACGGAGTCCCGCATCGTCCTTGACCGGTGAAGACGTCTCCATGTAAGCCGTATCGCAGTCATGAAACCCACCAACGCGGTCCCGCGCCGCACGGCGCTCAAGATACTCGCCCTCTCCGCGGGTGCGCTCGCCACGGCGCGCGGGGAGGAAAAAACGCCTAGCATTCTTCCTCTCATCCTGGGCGCGGCTGGCTCCGTGAGCGCGGCCATCACCGAAACGAGCTTCACCACCTGCTCGCTGCTCGGCGGCAGCAATGATTCCGTCCGTGGTGCGCGCATTCTGTCTGACGGCTCGGTGATGCTTGAACTGCATCAACGACAACCACACGTGTTCTGCGTCCGCCTCCAAGCCGGGGCCGAGACGCACGCGGTGGACGCGCGCCCGATCCGGGGCAGGACGGTAATCGTCTGCGGCGGCACGACCAGCGCCAAGCCGGAGCCTTTCTGGACTCGGAACGCGATTCAAACCGAAGCCCCACCCAAAAGCGGATTCTTCGCCGTGTTCGTTGCCGATTGAATGAAAACCAACGCCATCCGAATACTCGACACCCTCGGCATCCGCTACGAACTGCGCGACTACGAGGTCGATTCCGATGACCTGACGATTGACGTGGGCCGGAACCCGCACGCCGATGGCGGGTGCCCCCCGCGAAGACCAGGAGGCGGAATTGGGCGCCATTGACAAGCTTGATCCGATGATTCCTGCGCAGCCCGTTCAATCAGCTAACCCCACCGTCTAAACCCATCGTAAAGAACCTCCTGGCTGTCGCAGGCCCGCAGCACATCCTCCGGTTGGATATGCGTCGGGGCGGGCCGATTGGAACGATGCGGCGCAACATCGGATATGTTCGTGACTTTGTAACCGGCAGCCTCGAGGTCATCGCGAAAACGCCGGGCGGCTTCGCGCCGAGTTCGCGCAAACACATAGATCGCACCGAAGAAACTGCCATCAGGAAATGGCTTGCGACACCCGAGATACTGCGGACGCCGAAATCCACTGCAAACCTCAAGCTCCGCAATGCCGAAGAAAAGACGGCGGATGAGTGGCGGCTTGCCTGATCGGGAGCGTTCCGGTTGGTTCACCTCCCGCATTTGTTTTCGTCGTAATTGATCGAAAACCTTCTTCCATCGCCGTTTCCCCTTCTCCTGGTCCTTCGCGCATTGTCGATCGAACGCCAGCTCTTGTCGCCACTGGGGCCTAACCTCGGCGATCTGCCGTTGATACTGACGGATCAAATCGCCTTTGAAAGGCTTGTGCGCCCTAATGCTGTATCTCTTGAACACAGCGCGCCGGTTTTTCGCGGTCAGAACACCCAAGCGAAGGGGAAGTTCGTCGCTGTGAATGGAGTTGATCTCGGGGTGGCCGATGTGGTCAACGAGTTCGTAGTCATCTGGATCGCCGAATGGCGGCTTTGTCTCGCTGGTTTTCAGGGCGCATCGGGCAAATAACTTGGACAGCCACAAAAATCCCGCCCGGTTGGCCAGAATCAGCAATGCCGGGACAGGATAGGATTTGCCCCGCTTTTCGCAGAAAATGCACATCTTGCGCAGGATCACTTCGGGCGAAGTGCCCTTTGGTTTTCCGGAGGACCGGCGATTTTTTGCGAAGAATGTCCGGCCGCTGCTCATTTCAACGTGTCAAGCTACTAGATTGTTACACAACGCGCGAGCAGGAAAATCTAGGATCCTTGACCTGCTTTGGCCACGGATTTGGGGACGCCGGCCGGCGCCGATGCCACTGGCACTGATGGTTTCTGCGCGGTGACTTCGAGGCTGGTGATGTAATCCGAGGGCGTCGTGCCCGCCGGCAAGTAAGCCATGATTTTCTGATAGAGCGGGTCTTGCCAATCCACCATGCCGTCCACGTAGCCCGGCTTGGCCTTGAGCACCACATCACCCAGACCAGCCTCCCGGACCATCCGGTCGGTGTCGGACACCAGGACCGCCCCAGCCACGCACCCGACCAGCGCCTCGACCCTGTGCGCAACGGCGGGCGGCAGGGGCTTGAGCAGAGCAAGATCAGACACCGGGACACGACCACCGGGCTTCAAGACACGGGCGATTTCCCGCCAGACCTGCGGCTTGTCGGGGGACAGATTGATGACGCAGTTCGAGATGACCGCATCCACGCTGACCAGATCGGCCGTGGTCCGGACGGACTTGGCCATGCCTGTGGAGGCGAAGAGACGATCCGTCAGTGTGAGCAGCGTCGTCAACAGGAGGAGCTTTGCAAAGAGGCGAATCATGATCGGGAATATGCCCTGAGGTCGGTCCGACTGCAAAGGGGTCACCAACGCCGATGGGTCACTTCAGCACGCGCCTGAGGAAGCGGCCGGTGTGGCTTTCGGGGCAGGCGGCGACGGTTCCGGGGGTGCCTTGGGCAACGATGCGTCCGCCGGCGTCGCCGCCTTCGGGGCCGAGGTCGATGATCCAGTCGGCGGTTTTGATGACATCGAGGTTGTGTTCGATGACGACGAGGGTGTTGCCCGGGGCGCGGAGTTTGAAGAGGACCTCGAGCAGTTTGGCGACGTCGGCGAAGTGCAGGCCTGTGGTGGGTTCGTCGAGCAGGTAGAGGGTCCGGCCGGTGGTTTTGCGGGTCAGCTCGGAGGCGAGCTTGAGGCGCTGGGCCTCGCCTCCGCTCAACGTGGTTGCCGCCTGGCCGAGGCGCAGGTACCCCAGGCCGACTTCGGCGAGGGTGAGGCAGGTATCGTGGATGTGGGGCACGGCACGGAAGAAGACGACGGCCTCGTCGACGGTCATGTCGAGGACATCGGCGATATTGACGCCTTTGAAATTGATTTCCAGGGTTTCGCGGTTGTAGCGGCGTCCGCCGCAGGCTTCGCAGGTCACATACACCGGGGGCAGAAAATGCATTTCAATCTTGATCAGGCCGTCGCCCTGGCATTTTTCGCAGCGGCCGCCCTTGACGTTGAAGCTGAAGCGGCCGGCGCCGTAGCCGCGGATTTTTGCTGCTGGCAGGCGGGCGAAGAGGTCGCGGATTTCGTTGAACATGCCGGTGTAGGTGGCGGGGTTGCTGCGCGGGGTGCGTCCGATGGGGGTCTGGTCGATGACGATGATCTTGTCGAGGTGCTCTTTCCCGAGGATGGTGCGGTGGGCGCCGGGGCGTTCTTTGGAGCCATGCCAGAAGCGGAACAGCGCGCGGCGGAGGATGTCGTCCACGAGGGTGCTTTTGCCGGAACCGCTCACGCCGGTGACGCACGTGAGGGTGCCCAGGGGGATGCGGACGTCGATGTTCTTGAGGTTGTTTTCGGTGGCGCCGACGATTTCGAGCCAGCCGCGTGTGGCGTCGGGGGCGACGCGGTGTTTCGGGACGGGGATGGCCAGTTCGCCGGCGAGGTATTTGGCGGTCAGCGATTTGGGGTGGGCGAGAATTTCGGGGAGGGATCCGGCGGCGACGACCTCGCCGCCGCGCACGCCGGCGCCTGGGCCGAGATCGACGAGGTAATCGGCCTGGCGCATGGTGTCCTCGTCGTGTTCGACCACGAGCACCGAGTTGCCGAGGTCGCGCAGGTGTTTGAGGGTTTGGAGCAGGCGCGCGTTGTCGCGCTGATGGAGGCCAATGCTGGGTTCGTCGAGGATGTACAGCACGCCGACGAGGCCGGCGCCGATTTGGGTGGCCAAGCGGATTCGCTGCGCTTCGCCGCCGCTAAGCGTTCCGCTTTCCCGGCTCAGCGTCAGATACCCGAGCCCGACGTCCTTCAGGAACCGGAGCCGGGAGCGGATTTCCTTGACGGGTTCGGCGGCAATCTGGCGTTGGAACTCGGTCAGTGTGAGGTTGGCAAAGAAGGCGTCGGCCTCGTCGATGGACAGGTCGCAGACGTCCATGATGGACAGGCCGGGGACGCGGGATTGAGGAGGGTGAAGGGCGGGGGGTGGGGCGGTGTGGGGATCCGACGGTGGGGCCTGTTCGCGTTGGTTGGCGGGATTGGGATCGGCCGGGGCCGGCTTCGGGGCAGGGCGCCCGCTGCCGGCGGGTTCCGGGTCAGGGGCGGTGGTTTCCGGGCTTTGGGGTTTGCGTGGGGCGCTGGAGAGGGTGACGGCGAGGATTTCGGGTTTCAGGCGTTTGCCGCGGCAGGCGTCGCAGAATTGAGGGCTCATGAAGGCCTTGAGGCGGTTGCGGGTGAATTCGCTTTCGGTTTCCTGGTAGAGGCGTTCGAGGTTCGGCAGGACACCTTCGAAGGGGCGGCGCACGGGGCAGGGTTTCCCGGCGCGCCAGAAGTGGAATTGGATTTCGGTGGCGCTGCTGCCGCGCATCAGGACGCGCCGGAAGTCCTCCGGCAGTTTGGCGTAAGGAGTGTCGAGGCTTTGGCGGTAATGGGCGGCGACGGCGCGCAGCATTGCCTTGTAGTAGGCCACCATGCGCTTGCCGCCCCGCCGCCAGGGCAGCACCGCGCCTTGCTCGAGCGATCGCGCCGGGTCCGGCACGACCAGCCCTTCGTCGAACACCATTTTCTGTCCCAGCCCGTGGCAGACCGTGCAGGCTCCCGCAGGCGCGTTAAAGGAGAAATGTTTCGGGGTGGGTTTTTCGTAGCTTTGCCCCGTGGCGGGGCTGTAGTTCCGGTTCGAGTGAAGCGTCTCCCGCCAAACCGACCCGCCCAGCGTCACGACGCGCGAACTCGCGCCGGCTCCGGGTCCGTCCGGCACGGTCGCGTTCCGGCTTTTTCCCTCCACGGCGTCCGGGCCTTGGTGCAGCACCAGCAGCCGCCCCTCTCCCCATTTGAGGGCCGTCTCCACGCTGTCGCTGAGCCGGACACGGATTTTTTCGTCGACGACGAGCCGGTCGACCACGGCGTCGATGTGGTGGCGTTCTTTGGGGTCGAGTTTGATGCGGACATTGCTTTCGAGTTCGACCAGGGTGCCATCGACGCGGGCGCGGACGAACCCCTCGCGGGCCAGGCGTTCGATGACGTCCCGGAACTCGCCTCGCTGGTCGCGGACGACGGGGGCGAGCAGGAGGATGCGGGTTTTTGGGGGGAGGGCGAGGATGGCATCAACGATTTGGGTGGTGGTTTGGGAGGTGATGGGGAGGCCGGTGACGGGGCAGTGGGGCTGACCGACGTGGGCGTAGAGCAGGCGGAGGTAATCGTAGATTTCGGTGGTGGTGGCGATGATGGATCGGGGGTTGCTGCCGGCATTGCGCTGCTCGATGGCGATGGCCGGCGACAGGCCCTCAATGTAGTCCACGTCCGGCTTCTGCATCTGGTCGAGAAACTGCCGGGCGTAGGCTGAGAGCGACTCGACGTATTTGCGCTGGCCTTCGGCATAAATGGTGTCGAAGGCGAGCGACGACTTCCCCGAGCCGCTCAGGCCGGTGATGACCACCAGCCTGTCGCGCGGAATCGCCAGCGTGAGGTTCTTGAGGTTGTGCTCACGCGCGCCGCCGATCCGGATCCATTCCTTCGCCATGACTTGCCAATCGCCGCGTCCAAACAATCCACTACTTTAGGCCTTTCCGGCCCTGATGCCAAGGGAGGAAGCATTGAAGGCGGCAGCGCGGCAGCGCGAAGCCAAGGGGGGGCACGACACCCCGCGCCGGCGGCACGGCCTGGTGGTTCCGGAGGCTTGGCCGGCTGCCGCTTCAGCCCGCCGGCGATTGCGCCGGCGCGGCGGACGCTTCCTTGCCCGGCAGGAACAGCGTGCCGCCGCCGCCCAGCACCAACGCCACGGCGCCTGCGAGCAGGAAAGCCGGCGCAAAGGATTGCGCCGCGTCCGCCATTTTCCCTGCGACAAACGGCCCCAGCGCCTGCCCCAGGCCGAACACGATCGTCATCAGCCCGAGCGCCGCAGGGGCCAGCCGCGCTCCGAAGAGGTCGCCGGCCAGGGCGGCCATGAGCGCCGGGATGCTCCAGGCCGTCAGGGCGAACAGGGCGGCCGAGGCATAGACGGTGCCCACGCGGTGGCCCACTCCCAGGATGCCGAAGGCGATGGCCTGAACGAGGAACACGCCGAACAGGGCCAGCTTCCGGCCCCAGCGGTCGGAAACGCCGCCCCAGAGGAAGCCGCTGACGATCGAGACCAGGCCGATGCGGAACCAGAGTTGGCCGGCACCGGCCAGGGTGAAGCCGCCTTCTCTGGACAGGTAGCGGATGAAGAAGGTCGAGTAGATGATGTACGAGAATCCGAAGGCGAAATACACCACTGCGAGGTGCCAGAGCCGGCGCGAGCGGTAGACCGAGCCCCAATCCAGGGCGGACGCGCCCCGGGTGGCATTGGGGCGGGCGGCGTCGCGGGGGGCATCGCCCAGGGGCAGGAGCCCGTGGTCGGCGGGGCGGTTGCGGAGGAATGCGAGGCACAACGCGGCGGTGGCGACGGCGAGGGCTCCCAGCACGTACCAGCAGACCCGCCAATCGTGCCGCTCCAGGAGGCGTGGAATCAGCGGGCCCGTGACCATCAGGCCGACGCTGGATCCGGCGACGCCGATGCCCGTGGCGACGCCGCGGCGTCGGGGGCCGAACCAGGCGGAGACGAGGGCCATGGCGGGGACATTGCCGCCGGCGCCGCCGACGCCTGCGAGGAAGCGGCCGGCTTGGGCGCCGCCGAAGGTGGGGATCCAGCCTGTGAGGAGCATTGCCGCGCCGGTGAGCAGGAGGGATGCGGACACGACGAGGCGCGGTCCGAACCGCGTGGCGAGGACGCCGGCGAACACCACGGCGAGCATGTAGCCGAGGAGGTTTGACGACTGGAGCATGCCCGTTTGGAGGTTGGAGAGCGCCAGCGCGTCCTGCATGGCCGGCAGGATCGCGGTGTAGCCAAACCGCGCCAGCCCGAGCGAACTGAACACGGCCAGGACGACGAATCCCAGCACCACCCATGCGTAGTGGACGGGCCGAGCCGGCAGCGGGGGGCCATCAGCATTGCCGGATCGCACCGGGGCCTCAGTCTTCCGTGTCGAGGAAGCCCTGCAATTCGCGGGCGCGGGTCGGGTGGCGCAATTTCCGCAATGCTTTGGCTTCGATCTGGCGGATGCGTTCGCGGGTGACCTTGTATTGTTTGCCGACTTCCTCGAGGGTGTATTCGTCGCCGTCTTTGAGGCCGAACCGCAATTCCAGCACGCGCCGCTCGCGCTCGGTGAGTGTCGACAGCACCCCTGCCAGGCGGCTTTTCAGGAGCAGGTAGCCGGTTTTCTCCGCCGGGTCCTCGGCCGTCTTGTCCTCGATGAAATCCCCGAGGCTGGCGTCGGCCTCGTCGCCGACGGGCGTTTGGAGGGAGACCGCCTGCTGGGACATCTTAAGCAGGGCGCGAACGCGCTCGACGGGCATTTGCATTTCGTCGGCGATTTCCTCCGGGGTGGCTTCGCGGCCCAGTTCCTGGACGATCTGCTGCTGGACGCGGACCGCCTTGTGGATGACCTCGATCATGTGCACCGGAATCCGCACCGTGCGCGCCTGGTCGGCCAGCGCGCGTGTCACCGCCTGCCGGATCCACCAGACCGCGTAGGTGGAGAACTTGTAGCCCCGGCGGTATTCGAACTTCTCCACGGCGCGCATCAGGCCCAGGTTGCCCTCCTGGATCATGTCCAGCAGCGACAGGCCGCGATTGGAGTATTTGCGGGCGACGGAGACGACGAGGCGCAGGTTGGCTTCGACCATTTCCGTTTTGGCGTTGCGGGCGCGGGCGGCTGCCTGTTTCATGAGGCTGCAGGCGCGCAGGTAATCCTCTCCGGGCATGCGCACGAAGCTTTCCAGGTTCTTGAGTTTCTCCCGGGCCCCGGTCACCAGCGTGTCGTGGCGCGCGGAGGGGCGGAGGCCCTTGGTCTCCTGCAAGGTTCGCAGGCAGTTCTGCATTTGCTCCTCGACGTTGGCGGCAACGACGGCCATTTCCTCGACGATGCGGGGCTGATAGCAGAACGCGGGCAACATGGTTTGCAGAGACCGGTCCAGTTTCCGGTATTCGTGGAGTCGCCTCTCCTTGGCAATGGCGCCGGCGGTCTTGCGCCACTCGGCGTATTTCAGGTCGGCCTTGCGGTCCAGGGCGCCGACCCGTTTGACGAGTGTGCGCAGGTTCTGCAGATGCTTGAGGCGCACGGGCGCCTTGGTGTCGAGAATGACGCGGTCAAAGCGCTCCTTCGGCGGTTCGGAATAGAGTTTCTCCGCCAGCGCGATGTGTTCCTTGGCCGTGAAGCCGAATCCGTAGAGGATGTGGCGCACCTCGTTTTCTGCCTCTTCAATGCGCTTGCAGATCGACACTTCGCCCTCGCGGTTCAGGAGGGGTGTGCGGCCCATTTGTTTGAGGTAAAGCCGGATGGGATCGTCCAGGATGTCCAGCCGCACATCTTCGGGTTCGGCGGCATCTTTGGATGAAGCGGCGGTGGCGGGAGCAGCAGGCGCGCGTTCGACCACTTCCACCCCGGCGTGCGCCAGGGCGCTGTAAATGTCGACGAACTCATCCGGAGTCAGATCCTCGAGGGCGCACGCCTCGCGCACGTCTTCGAACGTCAGGCAGCCCTTGGTTTGCGCGATGTTTGTCAACTCGGCGATGCGTTCAGTGATGTCCAGGCCGCTCTGGGTTCTGATGGGGGGAGTGGAGGATGCGGGCTCGACGGCAATCGCGGGGACTTTGGGCAACGCAATGACGGGTTTCCTGTGGCGCACGGTGCGCCGGAGATGCAACGATGTTCTGGGAACGGGTGTGCTGTCCAAGTGCCTCGAACCCAGTTCATTGCTCTTCAGGGCGGCTTGCTTGGCTCCGTTCGGTTTCACTTTCTTCTGTGTTCGTTTCATTGGTTTCGTCAAACAGCAGCTCAGGCGCTGGTCACTGGGCGGTGATTTGCCACCCTATGCAATGGGAAGTTCGGTGTTTGGCGAAGACTTCTGATCAATTTGTGACTCATAGACCGTCAAAATCGTTCGACTATTCAAAATTGCATTCTCCCGGCGTCTGTCTGCAAATCGCCTTCGACGTCCGGAACGGCGTCTTTTGATGTCTGGCGGGATGCAATTAAACCTTTGCCAGCCAGGATATTACGCGGAATTTAGCTTTGAACTGAGCGCAACTTTTGGCCCGCGCACCAGCACGTATACTACCCGGCTTCGCCCGGCGGATCAAGACCAATCCGAGGCCGACCCATCAGAGGCAGTTGAGCGTGTCCAGCATCTGGCGCAGCCGCCCGTAATCGCGCCGGTTGAATCCGAAGGCGATCCTGGGCAGGTCCAGGCACTGGTTGTCCTCGCGCTCTTCGGGCGTGGGCTGGATCACCTGCACGTTGGAGGTTTGGATGATGTCGGCGTAATCCTCGTTCAACCCGCGGATGGCCGAGGGGCTGGGCAGGTGCGTGAGCCGGATCACGAGCAGGTCGCGCACGAAGCGCATCGAATGGAAGTTGCGATAGAACCGGGTGATGATTCTGACGGCCTGTTCGGCGCTGTCGGTGATGTGATAGAGGTGCAAATCTTCGCGGCAGATGAACTCGTTGCGCAGCAAATGCTCGCGCACATGCTTGTCCCATGTCCGCCAATAGACCCCCCCCGGACGATCCAGCAGCACCAGCGGCATCATCCGGCTCTTGCCCGTCTGCATCAGCGTCAGCGCCTCGTAGCCCTCGTCCATCGTTCCGAACCCGCCCGGGAACAGGACAATCGCATCGGAGTGCCGCACGAAGGTCAGCTTGCGGGTGAAGAAGTACTTGAAGGTGATCAGCTTTTTGTCGTTGGAAATGACGGGGTTGGCCGCCTGCTCCCAGGGGAGGCGGATGTTGGCGCCGAAACTGTTCGCCGGCCCGGCGCCTTCGTGTCCGGCCTGCATGATGCCGGGGCCCGCCCCGGTGATCACCATCCAGCCCGCACTGGCCATCTGGGCTGCGAACTCCCGAGCCTGGACATACTCCGGCTTCGTGTCGGGTGTCCGCGCCGAGCCGAACATCGTGACCTTCCGCACCTGCGCATGGGGTGCGAAGAGCTTGAACGCATAGCGCAGTTCGCGGACGGCCGTCTGGATGACGCGGACATCGCCGCGGTCCTTGACGTCTTTGAGGATTTTCAAGGCATTGTCGATGATGTCCGCCACCAGATCCGCGTTGTAACCGTCGCCCCGGACCTTAATGAGTTCCTGAATCCGCCGCCGCACCCCGGCGTCCAGCGGGGGCTTGTCCGCTTTGTCCATGCCGCAGAACGTAGCGAGTGTCTTGCCAAATGCAAACGCCTGCGGCCGGCCCCGTGTCCGCAGGCGGCCGGCCCCCGGGGGAGGGCGCGGGCGTGTGATTCGTTTCGACTATACCGTTGCCAACCGTTCGGGGGAGGTTTTAGAGTGGGGCTTCCGGTGCAATGGGACGTCGCGCGAGCGATTGCATGATCGAATACAAAGTCAAATTTGAGGTCTTTGAAGGGCCGTTGGACCTGCTCCTTTACCTGATCAAGAAGGAGGAGGTGGACATCTATGAGGTGAACCTGACCAGGCTGGCGACGCAGTTTCTTGAATACCTCGAGGTCATGCGCTTGCTCGACCTCGACATCGCCGGCGAGTTCCTCGTCATGGCCGCCACCCTGATGTACATCAAGAGCCGCGAACTGCTCCCCAGGGATCAGCAAGTCCTCGCGGAAGGCGACGATGACCTCCAGGATCCCCGATGGGAACTGATCCGGAAACTCGTCGAATACAAAAAGTTCAAGGACGCCGCTGTGAAGCTCCAGGCGCGGGAACTCGACCAGGAGAACACGTTTCCCCGCCTGCCCGCCAAGCCGGAGTTCGGTGTGCAGGACGCCTTGGCGCGCGCCGACGTTTCCCTGTTCGACCTTCTCAACGCCGTCAACGCCGTTCTCAAACGCGTTGGCGAGCGCGAGCAGCTTCGGGACGTTTTCGACGACCGGTGGACCGTCACGGAGAAGATCGACCACCTGCTGCGCGTGACCCGCGAACGGTCGTCGGTGCTGTTCTCCGAACTGTTTGCCCACCTCACCAGCCGCTCCGAAGTCGTCGTGACCTTCCTCGCCTTGCTCGAACTCATCCGCCTCCGCCAGATTGTGGCGACGCAGTCCGAGCCCTTTGGCGACATCCGCATCATGCAGCCGCCCCGAACGGCTCCGCTGCCGGCCGGCTCCGAAGCGCCCGCAAGCGATCCGCCGCGGGTTGCGCCCGCCGCTCCGGCGGCGGCAACCGAAACCTCCGCGCCTGATTCCTCCTCGACGTAGACATGGAACTGAAGTTCATTTTGGAGAGCCTTTTGTTTTCGGCCCAGCAGCCGCTGGCTCCGAAGGAGTTGCGCGCACTGCTTGCCGGGGCGGTCGAGCACTCCGAGGATCCGGAGGTCAAGTCCTTCAGAAAGTCGGGCCTGGAAACCATCGAAGCCGCCCTGATCCGGTTGCGGCAGGACCATGACGAGGCGCAGCGCAGCTACCGGCTTGCCTGCGTCGCCGGCGCCTGGCAATTCGTGACCCAGCCCCAATACGCCCCCTGGATCAAGGCCCTCGTCGGCCACAAGGCGCGCCTGCCCCGCCTCTCCCAGCCGGCCCTTGAAACCCTCGCCATCGTCGCCTATCGCCAGCCCGTCACCCGGTCTGAAATCGAACAGGTCCGGGGCGTGGCGGTGGATGGCGTTCTGCAAACGCTGCTCGAGCGGGGGCTGATTGAGCATGTTGGGCGCGCGGAGGTTCCCGGACGGCCCATGACGTACGGCACGACCGGCTTGTTCCTGCAGCATTTCGGCCTGGCCAGCCTGGAGGACCTGCCCGCGGCCGACGAACTGCGCCGGATTCCCGTCACCAAGCCGGAGGCTCTGCTCACGGTCGACCCGGGCCTGGCCACCGCACCTCCCGAACAGCTCCGGCTCGCCGAGGCGCTCCGCCCCCTGTCTCCGGGGTCCGGGCATCCCGACACCGTCCTGCCGGCCGACGCCGGCGCCGATGCCCCGCAGCGGCCCGAGGCGGCGGGCGCCGCCGACTCGTCGCGCCTTGAGTCCGGAACCCCGGACGCTGCGCGGCGGGGTGTTCTGCCGTCGTCCGGGGCCGAGATGCCTCCTCGTGTTGATTGACGTGTTGCCGCCACCCTGATTCCTGACGCCCGCATGACTGCGAAGCTGACCGCCCTTCGGCGAACCATTGACCGTCTGGACAGCCAAATCATCAAGCTGCTCAACGAACGCACGCGCCATGTGTTGGAGGTCGGGCGCATCAAACACAAGGCGGGCCAGGAGTATTACGCGCCTCACCGGGAGTGCGCGGTGCTGGACAGCATCTGCAAGCGCAACCGCGGCCCCATCTCGAACGAGTCGCTCCGGGCCATTTATCGCGAAATCATGTCCAGCGCGCTGTCGGCCGAGAAATCCATGAGGATCGCCTACCTGGGGCCGGAGGCGACCTTCACCCACGAAGCCGCCCTGCAACGTTTCGGCAACAGCCTGCGCTACCTGCCCCTCAAGACCATCACCGACGTCTTCAACGAGGTTTCGAAAAGGACCGCCGATTTCGGCGTGGTGCCCGTGGAGAATTCGACCGAGGGAATTGTCACCCACACGCTGGACATGTTTGCCGACAGCGACCTGAGAATCGTGGCGCAAATGGTCCTGCCCATTCAGCATTGTCTGTTGAGCCGCGTGCCCCGCCACCGCATCCGCAAGCTCTACCTGCACCCGCAAACCATGGCCCAGTGCCGAAACTGGCTCCAGCGCAACTTCCCCGCCGCTGAAATCGTCGAAACCTCCTCCAACGCCCGCTCGGCCGAACTGGCCGCCGCCGATCCCTCCGCCGGCGCCATCGCCGGGCTGCTCGCCGCCGAGAAATACAACCTGCCCGTGCTCGAACACGACATCCAGGACAACGCGGCCAACGCCACCCGTTTCCTGGTCCTGGGCCGCACGTGCAGCCCGCCGACCGGCTACGATCGCACCAGCCTGATGTTCTGCGTCGCCCACCGTGTGGGCGCCCTTTACAGCGCGCTCGAAGCCTTCCGCAAGCACGGCGTCAACATGACCAAGATCGAGTCGCGCCCGAGCAAGCGCAAAGCGTGGGAGTACTATTTTTTCGTGGACTGCGAGGGGCATTATCTCGATCGTCCCGTCGCCAAGGCCATCGCCATGCTGCAGCAGCATTGTGTCTTCGTGAAAGTCCTCGGCTCCTACCCCATCAGCGAACTCACCTGACCCCGGCCTCCATCCCATCCCCGTTGCCCATGAACACCTGGACCCGCAGAGATTTCGCACGCACCGTTGTTCTTGCCGGCGCCACGACCGCGCTTGGCGCAGCCCGCGCGGCGGGCGCCAACGAACGCGTCCGCCTTGGTTTCATCGGCCTGGGCAACCGCGGCGACCAGGTGCTCGACGCCTTTCTGGCCCAGCCCGACGCCCAGGTGGTGGCCGTGTGCGACCTTTACCAGCCCTACCTGGATTTTGCGGCGGCGAAGGCGGGCACGCGCCCGAGGCAGTTCAAGGACTACCGCAAGCTGCTCGAGCTGCCGGATGTGGACGCGGTGGTGATCAGCACGCCGGACCAATGGCATGCGCTTCAAACGATCGAAGCCACCCGTGCCGGCAAGGATGTTTACGTCGAAAAACCCCTGTCCCTGCGCGTGGCCGAAGGACGCCGCATGGTCGAAGCCGTGCGCCGCCACCAGCGCGTCTGCCAGGTGGGCATCCACCGGCGCTCACTGCCCTTCTGCCGCCAGGCCGCCGAATTCGTCCGGCGCGGCGGCCTGGGCAAGGTCACCGTCGCGCGCGCGTTTCATGTCCAGAACGAGTGGCCCAAGGGCATTGGGAACCCTGCCGACACGGAGCCGCCGTCGGACGTGGATTGGGAGGCGTGGCAGGGGCCGGCGCCGGCCAAGCCTTACAACAAGAACCGGACCTTCTATCGGTTCCGATGGTTCTACGACTACAGCGGCGGCCAGGTCACCAACTTCGGCGTCCATTACCTCGACTTCATCCACTGGGCTCTCGGCCAGGACGCGCCCCTGGCCGTCACCGCTCTCGGCGGCCGGTTCGCGGGCATGCAGGACAACCGTGAAATCCCCGACACCCTCGAGGTGTTGTGGCAATACCCCGGCGGCACCCTCGTGACCTTCTCCCAGTTCAACGCCACCGCCGCCCCCGCCGGCCTTCCCGGCTGCCAGGTCGAACTGCGCGGCACCCGGGGCACCCTCTGCCTCTTCGGCAACCGCGCCGAAGTCCTCCCCGACGCCATCACCCCCAACGAGTTCCCCGCCCGCTCCCCACTCACTCGCAAGACGGACGCCCAATACCGCAAGGGCGCCAAGCCCATGATCGAAGCCGCCACCTTCGGCAGCCAGGGCGAAGGCGACACCACCTTCCACGCCCGGAACTTCCTGGACTGCGTCAAGAGCCGCGCCGCCTGCCACTGCGACATTGAAACCGGCCACCGCAGCACGTCGGCCACGCTCCTCGCCAATATCGCCCACCAGACCCGCGCCCTGCTTGAGTGGGATGCCCGGGCCGAGCGGTTCACCAACCATCCCCAGGCCAACCGCCTGCTCGACACCGCCTACCGCGCGCCCTACCGCCTGCCCGGCGCCTGATTTCAGAGGCGGCTGGAGGTCTTGACCCTCTCCAGAAACTCGAGGGTTAAGTGGCTGATGATCAGAGCCATGGAATTCCGAGTGTTGAACACCGAACGCTGAACGCCGAACACCGAATGCTGAATGGCGGAGATCGGAGATGGGGGCGGAGGAACACCGAACCCCCAACGCTCAACGCCCAACGCTCAACGCTCAACGCTCAACGCCAGACGCGACACGGCACAATCCATTGGTTGCCCATTGGCTTCGCCATTCGATGTTGGATGTTCGACGTTCGGCGTTCGATGTTCGTCGCAGTTTCTCACCCAGGGAAGCTCCGCCGCCGCGGCGGAGATGGGGGCTCGCTAGCGGCGGAGCAACGCCGCCAGCGCATCGCACACGACCTGTTGGGTCTCCGGCGGGAAACGGTTGTAATCGTCCAGGACATCCAGGCGCAGGTGGGCCTTGGCCTTGAGCAGCGCAAACACGCTCCGGGCTTCGTCGACGCATGCCTGCACGTCGGCCGGCGTCGCGCAAGCGTCAAGGCGCGGCGCGAACAGCCACACGGGGCGGGGGGCGATCATGGCGAGCACCTCGTGGTAGTCGTAGGGGATGCGGGTTTCATGGGTGACGAAGGCGCCGAGGCGGGGTTGCAGCGGCAGCCAGCGCGACACCCGGGCGATGCCGCCGGTGCCTTTGGCCGCGGTGTCCAGGCGCATGGGGGTGATCCCGGCCACCGACACCACTGCGGCGATCCGGTCGTCGAGGGCGCCCGCGTGCAGTGCGACCATTCCCCCGGTGGCGTAGCCCAGCAGGCCGATCTTCCCGGCATCGATGAAAGGCAGCTTGCGCAACGCTTCGGCCCCCGCCAGCACGTCTTCCACCATCTTCCCCAGCAGGGACCACCGCGGGTAGCGAAAATAAAAATGCCGTATCTCCTCGACGCGCGCGCCGCTGCCGATCTGGTCGAAGGCCAGCACGGCCAGGCCCCGCCGCGCCAGGGCCAGGTGCGGCGGCTCGCCGTCCCGGCACCCGGGCACGTAGCCTGTGGCGACCGGGACCGGGTGCAGCCAGATGACGGCCGGGAGGCGGCGGCCGGAGGTGTCGGCACGGGTGGGGAAGTAGAGGTCGCCGGCGAGCGCGTTGCCGAAATGGAGGCTGCGTTTGGCAAGGCCCGGCGGCACGTGGTGGCGGCCCAGCAACAGGGCCCGAGGGGCTGGTTCGTCGTCGCAAAAGCCGGCGCTGCTTTCGGCGAAGGGCGGCGCCTCGCCCAGGCTCCACAGGAGGCGTTGGCGGATGTCGTGACGGTGTTGCATCCACTGGAGCGGGGTGGTGATGCGGGTGCGGTTGGTGGTTTCGAGGAGGGCGGCCGGCTCGTTGGTCCGAAACGCCATGGGATCCACCTTGTCGCGACTTGTCTTCTCCCAAAGGTCATACGTCGGAAACGTGGTCACATCCGGAAACGTAAACGGCGCCCGGCCGAACACGGCGTCCAGCCAGTCCAGGCAGCCTTCGATGTCTTCGGACGACGTCTCATGGCCGCCGGGGCGGTAGCGAAGATAGAGCTGGCCGGGCTTGCCCAGCAGCGCGTAGGCGCGGCGGGCGGAGCGGTGACTGTGTTCGATCGCCCAAAGGCTCTCCTTCCCGTCGTTCACCGCCGAACAGATCAGACAGGGCCGGGGCGCGATGCACGCGACGAGCCCGGACTGGTCGAACGGAAGCTTCGATTCGCGTCCGGCGAAGAAGCGCAATCGCGGATGCAGCCAGCCTGGAAAGGCGCGGGTGACGGCTTCGATGCCTTCGCCGAAGCGGGCTTCGGAAAACAGTCTCCAGGGGCAGGCGCCCCCGGCGCCGGAGCTGCTCGCGATCACGGCGCCGATGCGCGGGTCCGTTGCTGCCGCGACCAGCGCCGCGGCGCCGTCCCGCCCGTGTCCTGCCAACGCCATCTGGTTGGTGTTCGCCACGGGCAGCTTCGACACGTAGTCCACACCGCGGGACGCCGCCCATGCGTGCCGCCGCAGCGTCGTCCAGTCCGCTTTCGGCCAGACGTTCGTCCATGCCGCCGTATCATCCCGGGGCTCGGCCGCCGCGTAGACGCATGCCAAATAGCCGCGGCTGACCGCCACGAGCGCCCAGGCGCGGTGATTGCTCGGGGTGAGAAACACCGGGAACGGTCCGGGCGCCTTGGGAAGGATTAGCTCGAAGCGGAGCCGCGCCGCGTGCCCGGGTCCGAACGCCCATGTCACCTCGTCGATGAACGCCCCGGGTTCCTCGCGCGACTGGAGGGTTGAAGGGCGCCCGTTGGCTGGCGACGGAGGGGCCACTCCGGTGAGGTAATGTTGGATCAGCACAAGCAGTTCCCGCCGGCGCCTGGGCCACTCCTCCTTCCTGGCCTCCCCGCCGTCCGCAAAGCGCAGCGGGTCCGGCAGAAACGGGGTGCTGGGCAGCAGGTTGAAATCGGGCGGCAGTTCGCGCGACTGGCGCAGCCACTGTTCCCAGGGTTCGCTCGGCGGGAACAGCCGGCGCATGTGGGCGAGGGCATCGGCTCGGGACGCGATCGACGCGGGTGTGGCCGGCTCGTTGGGGCCTGCCGGGCGCGGCGGCGGTGCGAGCCCGAGGCTGGTGGTCAGCGCCAGGGCGGCCATGAGACGGGATGACGGCATCAGTATTTTCGCCAGAGGGACGGCATGAAGAGGACGAGGACGGCGAAGAACTCGAGGCGGCCCAGGAGCATGAAAAGGCTCAGCAGCAGGAGAGTGCCCGGGTGCAAGCCGGCGAAGTTGCTGGCGGGGCCCACCGCGCCCAGGCCGGGGCCGACATTGAACAGCGTGGCCATGACGGCCGACAATCCGCTGTCCATTCCCAGCGCGGGTTCCATGAGGCTGACCAACACCGTGCCGGCGCACACGGTCACCCCCGCCAGCGCGACGAAGAACACGGTTTGCACCTTCATCACGTCGTCGGCCGGGTTGCCGTTGAGGCGCAGAGAAAAGACCTGGTTGGGGCGGAAGGCGCGGACGATTTCGTGGCGGATGATTTTAAGGAACAGGATCCAGCGGGCGAGCTTGATGCCGCCCGCGGTGGACCCGGCGCAGCCGCCGACGGCCATGATGAGCAACAGGAGCAGCCGCGACAGGGGCGGCCACTGGTCAAAGTCGGCGGTGCCGAATCCGGTGGTGGTCATGAGGGACACGACCTGGAAGGAGGCGTGTCGAAAGCCGGCGCTCCAGGAGTAGCCGCCTTTGACCAGGACGAGGTTGGCGGCGACGAAGGCCGTCACGCCAAGCAGCACGGCGAGATAGACCTTGCCTTCCTCCTCGGCGACCCAACGGGCCCAGCGTCCGCGCAGCAGCCAGGCGTAGAGCATGAAATTCCATCCGCCCAGCAGCATGAACAGCGTCAGCCACAGCTCGATGCTCGTGCTGCCGAAAGCGGCGATGCTTTCGTTGCGGGTGCTGAAGCCGCCGGTGGAGAGGGCGGTCATGCTGTGGCACAGGGCGTCGAACACGTTCATGCCCAGCGCCATGAGCCCCGCGAAACAGGCGACCGAAAGCCCCAGATAAATCTCCCAAAGCCGCATCGCCACGTCCTGGATTCGGGCCTGGACGCCACCGCCGGTCTTGGCGGAGGACTCGTGGTGAAACAACGCTTTGCTGCCCACGCCGAGCGTCGAGAGCAGCGCCACGAACAGCACCAGGATGCCCAACCCGCCCAGCCATTGCGTCAGCGCGCGCCACAGCAGCAGGCTGGGAGGACACTGCCGGAGGTCGACGATGACGGTCGACCCGGTGGTGGTGAAGCCGGACATGGACTCGAAGAAGGCCTCCACCGGGTTGAGGCCGGGCGGACACAGCAGGTAGGGCAGCGCGCCAAACGTGGCGCACATCAGCCAGCCCACCCCCACCACCGCAATGCCCTCCTTCCGCAGGATCTCGCGCCCGGAGCCGCGTCCCAGCCTCAGGAGGATCGCCCCGGCCACCGTCACGGCGGCGACGGACGCGATGAAGCCCTCGACGGCGTCGAGGCCGTCCTGCCATTCCTGGTCCCACCAGGCGTAGGCCAGGCACAGCAGCATCGCGCTGCCCAGCAGCAGCAGCAGCAGCCCCAGCAACTTGCTCAACAGCCGGTAATTCATGCGCGCCGCTCAGGATTTCAGCAGCCGCACAAAAGCCGACTTGGCCTGCGACGCCACCAGGGCGTAGACCACGTCGCCCGCCTGCATGACGTCCTCTGCGCGGGGCACGAGCGCTTCCGAGCCGTGCAACAGCGCCACCAGCACGCTGCCCTCCGGCCATTGGATGGCGCCCACCGCCCGGCCTGTCAGGGCGCACTGCGCCGGCAGGACCGCTTCCAGCACCTCGGCGCCTCCGGCGAGCGGCAGAACGCTGGTGACGCGGTCGTGGGTGATGTAGCGCATCAGGTCCCGGTTCGTGGCCTGGCGAGGGCTGACGGCGGCGTGGATTTGCAGCTGCTGGCTGTTCCGGGAAATCACGTCCGCGTAATCGCGCCGGTGCACGAGGGTCAGGCAATACTTCGTGCCGAGGTTTTTCGCCTGCAAACACGTCATCACGTTGTCCTCGTCGTCGTCGCTCGCCGCGATGAAAAAATCCGCGTCGCCGACCTGTTCCTCCTTGAGCTGCTGGATGGAAGTGGCGTTGCCCTGGATCACCACCGTGCGGTTCAGCAGCCCCGAGAGCTGCCGGCACACCCGCTCGTCCCGCTCGATGATCCGCACCCGGTAGCGGTGGCCTTCAAGCATCTGCGCCAGCGAGAACCCGTATTCGCCCCCGCCGAAGATCACCACGCTGATCTCGCTCTCCGGGAGCGCGTCGGCGCGGAACTGGGGGAGCACCTCGGTGAGTTTCGCCGGCGCGCCGAACACGGTGATGAGGTCTCCGGCGGCCAGCGTGTCCGCGGCGGTGGGGATGAACAGGCGGCCGTCGCGCTGGATCGATCCGATCCTCACCCGCGCCGGCAGCCCCAGTTCCCGCAACGGCTTGCCAATCACCGGACGGTCCGCCGCCAGCAGAATCTGCTGCACCTCGATGCGGCCGCGGGCGATCTCCTCGACCAGCAGACCTTCGGGGTTGCGCACATACTTCGCCAGCTCCACCGCCGCCAGACGCTGCGTGCTGAACAAATGGTCGATGTGAAAGTGGCTCCGCAGATCAAACAGCCACTCCTCCCGCTGCACCCGCGCGTGCACCCGCGCAATCGTTCGCTGCGCCCCCAGCGCCTTCGCCAGGGACGCCGCCACCAGGTTCGCGTTGTCGTCCCCGGACAGGGCCAGGAACACCTCCGCCTCGGGCACGTTCACCTCCGCCAATGCCGCCACCGACGACCCGTTGCCCCAGATCACGCGCGCATCCAGCTGCTCGTCCAATTCGTGCGCCAGCGGCTCGCACGACTCGAGAATACTCAGGCTGTGCTGCTGCTGCGCCAGCGTTTCGGCCAGGTGCCGCCCGACTTCGCCCAAACCTACAATGACAATGTTCACACCATCACACCCTTAAATGCGACTGGACATAGGCAAAACCGCCGCCCTTGGCCAGAAAAAACGCCGCCCCTGCCGCCGCCCCTATGGCAGACTTGCGAACCCCAACCGCGCCTTGTGCCCCTAGGCTTTGTGCCCCAGGAGTTCTCCGACCGCAGTTTTGGGCGCCTGCAGGCCGGTGTCGGTGGCATTGGCTGCGCCCCGTGAAACCAGCGGGCTCAATGGCTTCGATGTTTTTGCCCTCGATTGTTCTGCCTCCCGTTTTTGTGCAGGAAAAGGCCAGGACAGACATCACCTCTGCACATGGGTCGGTGAATCCTCCGCAAACTCGCGACCTCTCAGGGTCGGCGCGCCGGGAGTTCGTGTAGTCGGTGCCAGTTGTCAAGTATTATTTCGAGGGCTGACCCCATTGGTTTGCCCAGCATAGCACTCGCCATTAACCGTCCGACGATTTCGCCGCAGGAACATGCCCGCCAGAATACCGCACTCTTACAACGCCGCTCAAAGGGCTGTTCTCCACTACAGGCCGTTTTGAGGGATCCAAATGCAAAATCCCCAGCAAAACCGATTAGCCCCCTGGTCAAAAAACCGAAATTCCTTCCACCACTGACGAACTTGGGCTAAACCGCCGGCCGCCGCAGGGCATGCCCCCCGTTGTGGAGCGCGCCCGGAACGCAGTCCCGCCTGAGGCGCATGCGCGCCATGCGGGACGGCTTCAGCAACCGAAAGACGGCACCGCTCTCGAATTCCCGGGAGCGCCGTCCGGGGGTGGGGCGGGGGCGAAAGGGGTCAGAGCGCCTTGACCACAATCCAGGTGTCGCGCTGGGCGCCGGTGGCGGGATCGGTCACGACGAGCCGGTGCCGGCCTTCGGCGAGCCATGCGGAGGTGTCGGTGCCGGAGGTTTCGCACGTGAGCGAATCGCTTTGCCAGCGCAAGGCGCTGTTTCCCGCAGCCCGCAGGGGGATGCGGCGGCTGGCCCGGGGCAGGTCGGGATCGAGGAAGAACACGGTGCCTGGCAGCGGCGAGAGGATGCGCAGGGTGGGGGGCGGTTCCACGGCCACGGCCTGATCGCCCAGGTCATTGTCCGGACCCGCCAGCCAGGGGCGATACTCCGCCGGCAGCCGGACGCGTCCCTGGTCATCGTAATCGCCGGGCTGTTCGAGCGGGGGGCAGTGGGGTGGGAAGAACGTCTCCAGGAGGGATGGCCCCGGGAGTTTGCTGGTGGGGACTAGGCACGGCGGTGCGGCCGCTGCGGCATGGAGGACGGGCGCAGGGTGGGTTTTGGGCGTTGGCGGGGCGAGTTGTTTGCCGGTGATGGGGTGGATGGGGAGTTTCACGAGGTTGGGGGGAGGGGCGGGCCATGAGGTGCCGAATCGCCGGTGGAGGTGTTCGAACAGTTCGTGCAGCAGCGGCGCGGCGCCGGTCACGCCGCTGATCTGGCGCATGGGCGATCCGTCGAAGTTGCCCATCCAGACGCCGACGGTGAATTCGGGCGTGTAGCCCAGGGCCCAATTATCGCGGAAATCGGAGCTGGTGCCCGTTTTGCAGGCGACTGGAAAATCGAAGCGGAGGTCGGAGTCGAGGCCGAACGCTTGGGCGCGGGCGTGGTTGTCGCTGAGGATATCGGTGACGAGCCAGGCTGCGTGGGGGGGGCAGACTTGGGCTGGCGGGGGCGGGATTGGGGAGGGGGGCCGGAGGGCTGGGTGGGGATCGGGGGATGCGGGCTGGGGGTTGGGAGGGTTGGCGTTCCAGAGGCGATACGGTTGGAACTGGCCGAGCCGGGCGAGGCAGGCGTAGGCATTGGCCAATTCGATCAGCCGCACGTTCGCGTTGCCGAGGGTGAGGCCCAGGCCGTAGACGTCGGCGGGCTCATCCAGCGTGGTGAGGCCGCATTGCTGGAGGCGTTGCTGCAGCACGGCCGGTCCGCCGATGGCCTGAAGCACCTTAACGGCGGGGATGTTCAGGGAGTTGGCCAGCGCCAAACGGTAGCGCACGGGGCCGTGGCATCGGCGGTCGTAATTGTGGGGGCGGTAGAGGCCGGTGGGGGTGGCGAACTCGGTGGGCACATCGGCCGCGAGGCTGGCGGCGGTTGCGCCCTGTTCGAAGGCAAGCAGGTAGGTGAAGGGTTTGAGGGTGGAACCGGCGGAGCGGGGGGCCCAGGCGCCATTGACCTGGCCGTGCCGGGGATCGAAGTAATCGCCGGATCCCACCAGCGCCAGCACGTCGCCGCGGCGGTTGTCGAGCACGACCACGGCGCCATTGCCGACGTGATGCGGGCGCAAGCCGGCGAGGTGGCGGGCGAGGGCGCGTTCGGCGAAGCGATTCAGTTCCAGATCCAGGGTGGTGTGGAGGCTCGGGGCAGGGGGCTGGGAAGGCTCCGGTTGCCACTGCTGCAGGACCAAGTCCACAAAATGCGGTGCCTGAAAGGCCCGGGCGGGGCTGGCCAGCCGCAACGGCTCGGATCGCGCGCGCCGGCATTCGTCGTCGGTGAGAAAACCGCAAGCCCGCATGCGGGCAAGGATCCATTGCTGGCGGGCGCGGGCGCGTTCGAGATGGCGGTGGGGGTTGAGGCGGGTGGGGGCCTGGGGCAACGCGGCCAGGAAGGCGCATTCAGCCGTGCTGAGGTCGCGCAGGGGTTTGCGAAAGTAGAACGCGGCGGCGGCGGCGCAGCCCGTGTTGAGGTTGCCGTAGTCGAGGCGGTTGAGATATTCGGTCAGGATGCGGCGTTTGGTCCAGAGGTGTTCGAGGCGCAAGGCCTGGGCGGCTTCCACGATTTTGGTGCGAAAGGTCCGGAGTCGCGGCTGGGCGAGTTTGATGAGCTGCTGGGTGAGAGTGGAGCCGCCGGACACCACGCGGCGATGGCGGACGAGGCTGGCGGTGGCGCGGAGTGTGGCTCGCCAGTCGATGCCGGGGTGTTGCCAGAACCGTTTGTCCTCGGCGGCCAGCGTGGCATGGACCAAGGCGAGGGGAATCTCGGCGAAGGCGGCCGGAGCGGAAAAGCCGCAGTCGCCCTCACGGACGTGGCGAAGGGATTGGCCATGGCGGTCGAGCAGTTCGCAGCTGGGCGGGGGCGAGTGGGTGAGGGCGGCAGGCACCGGCACCAGGGACAGGGCCACCCCGCCGCCCAGCCCCAGGAGGGCCGCCGTCCCCAACAGCGCGGCCAGCGGCTTGAGCAGCCGGCGGCGACGCGACGGGCGAGGCGTCTGCGCGGCGGGGGTGGCGCGGTTCATTGCCGGGCGTTGGCGGGTTTCGGGCTGTCGGCATCGAGCGGCCGGCTGGTGAGTTGCACGGTGTCGGTCAGCCCGAAACGGTCCGGGTGGTACATCTCCTCCACTTTGGCTGGAGGAGCAGTGGCGGTGCCGGCGGCGCGCACGCGGGCCAGGTAGCGGACGGCGTAGGTGCCGGCCGGCAGATGATCCCGAAAAAACAGGGCGCGGTCGCGTCGCAATTCATGGAAATCGGTTTCGAAGGGTTGGGCGTCGAGCGTGGCGGAAGCGGCGGTGGAGGCCGGTTGCGCTTGCTGGGATACGAAGCGGGGGTGGACGGCCTCGAGGATGGCAGGCAGGGGATCGTCGAGGGCGACGTAGTGGGCGGGCGCGTGCGTGGCGAGATGGAGGGTCACGGCGAGCAGATCACCGACGCGCAGGTCCTGCGGATGGGGATGGACGTGGCCGTCGGGATCGACGCGGGCATAGCGGCGGGTGAGATGGAATCCGCGGTCCTGGCGGGGCTGCGCCGGGGAGGCGGAGCGGGTCTGGATGGTGGTTTGGAGGTAGAGGGGATGGCCGCCCGGATTCAGGACGGCGAGCGGCGAGTGTGCGCGCTCAGGGGTGAGCGCGAATGCGTGTTCGACGACCGCCGGCTGGTTGTCCAGGGTGAAGGCCACCGTGTCGGCGCCCCACACGATCTGGCCGCGGGCGGGTTTGGGGCGTCCTTCGATGCGAACGGCGTATTCGGCGAGGGCGTAGATGGCCCAGGCATTGCCTTGGGTGGTACCCCAGTGGGAGCCGGTTTGCGATCGGGCCAATTCGGCGGCGAGGACATCGACGCGTGGATCGGCCGGCCGGTGCCGGCACCAGGCGAGCAGTTGCAGGGCGGCGTCGCGGGCGGGGCTGTCGAACCCATCGTTCTCGGGGGCAGACGATCCTGGCGCGTGCTGGAGCAGTTCATCGACCATGGCGGCGGGGCCGCGGCTTTCGAGGATGGCCAGCGCGAGCAGAACGCGGTTTTGGGCGGAGAGCAGGGCGCGTTGTTGGAAGAACTGCTCATGGTAGGCGGGTTCGGCATGGCCGGCGACGGCCAGCGCGTAGAGGGTCAGAGAGCGTTCGCCGGCCGGGACGGGATCGGGGGTGCCCGCAGCTGTTCGCAACCGGCCGCTCAGGTAGCGCCGGAGCGGCTCGAAATGGGATGCGGGGACGGGGATGTGGTGGCGTTGGGCGAGGGCCACGATGAGGGCGGCGTAAGCGCTGCCCCAGCCTGTGGGCGTGCTGCAGTCCGGCCAGCAGGCCAGGCCGCCCGAGGGCGTTTGCATCGCGAACAGCCGGTCCAGCCCGGTGCGAATGACCTCGCGAATTTCCGCGGGCGGCCTGTCCAGGAAGGGCGCGAGCCCGGGCAGGTTGCCGAGGACAATCCAGGGCAGCAGGCTGGAGCTGGTTTGCTCGAGGCAGCCGTAGGGGTAGTGCAGCAAGTGCGCGACTGCCGGCGCCAATTCGATCAGGCGGGTGTTGGCGACCCGGACGGTGGCCGTGCCCTGGCCTTCGAGCAGGAGGGGGTTGACGCGGGCGAGGAGGTTGGTGGCTGTGGCGGGGGCGCGTTCGAGGTGAATCTCGGTCAGCAGTGGCGCGAGGATGCCGATGGGCAATGTGGACAGGACGGAATCCACGAAGTCGGCGGCATGGGGCTGGGTGAAGCGGACGTTCCAGGTCCAGCGTGCGTCGCCTGGGGCGACCACGCGGAGGGGGAACTCGACGGGGGCGGAGCCATGGGGGGGCAGGTGCAGGGCGTTGGTGAGGACGGGCGGAGTGGAGGAGGCGGGCGTGGGGGGCGGATCCGGTGCGGCTTTGGTGTCGAGCTGGAGGGTGACGAGGACGGTGCCGGCCTGGTCGGTGTGGTTGAGCACGAGGGCGCGGGCGGCGAGGCGGTCGGTGACGTTGGCAAAGCGCGGCAGGGCCGGTTCGATCATGAGGGGCTTGTTGACTTCGAAGGCGGACTGGCCGGTGCCGAACCGGCTATGGCGGGTCTGGGCCACGGCGATGATCCGGTAGCGTGTCAGACTGTCGGGGGCGGGAAAGGTGGCGGCGATTTGGCCTTGGGTGTCGGTGAGCAGGGTGGCCTGCCAGAAGGCGCAGGGGAGGAAGTCCTGGCGGGTGGGGTGGGGTCGTCCGCCGCCGCCGGCGAGGTAGCCTTTGTTGTGGAAGCGTTGTTGGTCGGGGGCTTCGGGGAGCAGGCTGGGGAGAGAGAGCCGCGTGACGACTTCGAGCGGGCGTGGCCGGTGGAACAGGGTGCAGGGGTCCGGCACCCGGTAATTTTGGAGGCTGAGGATGCCCTCGTCCACGGCATAGAGCGTCACTTCGGCGCCGGCGGCGGGACGGTGTTGGCTGTCGAGGATGGTGGTGACGACGTGGACGGGCTGGCGGGGCCGGTAGGCGGGGGCGTCGGGGGCGACGCGGACGTCGAGGCGTCCTTCGGGGCGGTCGACGTCAAGGCGGCAGGTGCCATGGCGGAATTCGGGCATGGGATGGGTTGTGGGGCTGTGTTCATAGCCGCGCAGGAGGGTGACGGCGACGAACACATTCGGGGCGTCGTTGGTTTCGAGGGGCACGCGGACGGTGGGGGCGTTGCCTTCGAGGCGGGTGAGGAACGAGCGCAGGACGCGGTCGCGCTCGAGGGTGACCAGCGCGAGGCCGCTGAGGGGGGTTTTCACGAGGATTTCGGCGGTTTGCCCGGGCAGGTAACGTGGGCGGTCCGGGACGAGGTCCAGGCGGACGTCGTTGCGGTAGTTCCAGGCCAACTCATCCTTGCCGGCGACATGGAAGGACAGCGCGGTGAGCACGTGGCGGCCGGCCGGGTCGCTGGCCGTGAGGACCAGCAGGTATTGGCCAGGGGTGGAGGGGACGATGGGGGCGGGCAGTTCGAGGGGGCCTGGGGTGGGCGACAGGGTCAGGGAGTGGGTGAGATGGTTGGTGAGGTGCGCCTCGTTGCGGTAGGCATGAACCCGGCCGGCTCCCTCGACCCGCACGGCATGCCACTGGACCTGCCGAAGATGAATCTGCGCCGACACCGGTTCCGGCCAGCGCCGGCCATCGGCGCCCACCGCGACGGCGTCGACGGCCAGCGGCGCGCCGGCGCTCACGACGCCGGGGAACGGGTTGAGGCCGAGGTAGAATGCGGAGCTGTGGACGGTGAACCGTGTGCTTTTGGTGAGCGTCTGTTGGTTGAGGTCCGTGAGGGAGACCAGCAGGTCGACTCGGCGCGGCTGGGGCGCCTGGGGGTTGATGGGAATGGCGGGTGCGATCACAACGTTGGACGCGGCGGTGTAGAGGGTGTGGCCGTGGAGGACGGTGGAGGCCGGGCCGTATTGTTCCGGCGTCAGCGCTTCCCCTCCGCAGAAGTGGTAATCGGCGAAGTTGGTGGTGGCAAACCCGGTGTCGGTGGCATCCAGCGCCCAGGTGAGTTGGGCGCGCGAGAGCGGCTTGCCCAGGTAATAGCGGGCGGTGACGGGCAGGGCAACGGGTTCGCCGGCGAGGTAGCTGGGTTTGGCGGGAACGTCGATCTCGAAGGTGTTGACGGCAACATCCTGCACGTCGAAGGCGAGCTGGAACTCGGAGCGCCGCACGTTGAGGCGCAGCCAATATTGGCCGCGGACGCCCTCGGGCACGCGGAGGTCGTGGTCGAAGGCGCCGAATTCGCTCAGGGCGAACGGGGTTTCGAGGAACATGCGGCCTTTGGCGTCGAACGCCTGGAGGGTGCCGCGGGCGCGGGCGGGGATGGCGAAGCCGTGGTCGGTCCAGTCGCGCGCGAAGGCTTTGAGATGGAGGGTTTCGCCGGGGCGGTACACGGTGCGGTCGCTGAACAGCAGCAAGCGGAAGCCGTGGTCGCCTTGGTTGTCGGGTCCGTCCGGCGGGTCGGGGTCATGGCGCAGCCGGGTGCCGGCGTCGGACAAGGCGACGGCGTGGAGGTCGTCGCCGGCCTCGGCCATGAGGTAAGCGCCGGTGCGCGAGGCGGGCAGGCGGGCCTGGCCTTCGCGATCCGTCTGGGCCTCGGCCAGCGTGGTGTTGTCGGCAGCCAGCAGGCGCACCGTGACGCCGGGCACAGGCGTGGCGCGCGCGTGGGAGAAGACGAACACGTGGAGGCGGTCCGGGCCGCCTTTCCAGAGCAGGCCGAGGTCGGTGAGTTGGATGAGGGTTTGTGTGCCCGGCTGGGGACGCAGCGGGTCCGCGCGCGTGATGCGGTCGGCGGCCAGGAACACGGCGGCGTGGCGGCGGCCGCCCAGGATTTCATCCCAGTCCAGCTGGAGGGTTTCGGGCACGTCGATGTCATGACGGGGCGCAAACTCGCGGTCGTGGACGACCTGGCCGGGCACCATGTTGAAGTCGACGGCCTGGAACGGCTCCTGCCAGTCGCGCGCGGTGCGGTGGCGCCTGAAATAGCTTTCGTAGCCTTGCAGCGCGTGCACCAGGGTGTGGCGGTCGAGACATTTGGCCCGAAGGCGAAACCGGGGCACGTTGACGGTCAGCAGGTGGAAGTGGCGGTTTCCGCCGGCGAGCTGGTCGCGTGCGAACGCGGGGAAATAGAGCCGTGGCGGAATGGGGTCGAAGCTGACCTGGCGGGTCCAGGCGGCGGCCAGCAGGAAGGGTTCGCGCGAGGGCAGCCCGGGGTGGACGGTAACGGCGTAGGATTGCCCGAGTTTGAAGCGCGCGCGAAGCCGGACGTGGTTGTATTGGACGCGGGCGGCAAGGTCGTCCGGGGTGGGATCAACGGAGATCCAGCGCATGACATTGGTGGAGGTGACCTTGGGGTCGAGCGGCTTCGAGAAGTGCAGCGACAGGCTCGGGCCGTGGTGGATGACGTTTTCCGCGTCCGCACTGACCACCTCGAAGGGGCGCACATCGCCAATCGGCATTTCGAGATTCGCCTTGAGGCGCAGATCGCGCCGCGCTGCGGGAAGGCCCCTGGCCAGGACCAGCCGCCATCCTTCCCCGGCCGACAGCGGTCGTGCCGGCCACACCACCAGCCGGCGCGGAAACCACGGAGGCCCGGCCGGCGCCGGGCGGCTGGAGGCGGCGACTTCCCGGGTGCCCCGGTGCACCGACGGCGTTGAAGCGAGCGTGCCGGCGCCGTCCCATTCAAGTTCAGGCAAGGGCGGTTCGGGGAAGTGGTCCTCGCGGTCCGGGGGCCGGAAACGCGCCGGGATCACGAGTCCCGCGCGGCTGCGGAACGTGACGAAGGGGTTGATTTTGGCGGGGTCGACGGGGGCGTTGAACTGGAGCTTGAGCACCGGTTCGGCGCCCGCGTCGGTCGTGGACCCCGTCGGCGCGGCGAGGTTCCATGCCGAAAATGGCGGGGTGCGCCACACTTCGGCCAGGCGGGCGCGCAGCGGGCGGCCGTCCGGTCCTCGCCAGCCGGGGCGCAGTGCGAAGTGGTAGGGGGTGTCGAGCGCCGGTGGGGTGGTGGGGGTGAACACGCCGCTGCGGGTGGTGAGCCAGTGGAAGCGGCCCGGCAGCGGGGGGATGATGAGCAGGGGCGATGGGGCGGCGGGGACGCCCACCTGGGCAGGGGCGACGGCGGGCGTGTCAAAGCGCAGTTCAAACGTGGAGGTGGGGCGGGCCTCGCCGGAGTGGACGACGAAGTGGACGCCGTGGGAGGGGCCCGGTTCGGGCGAGCACCCCGCGAGCAGGAGGGTGCCGAGGAGCCAGCATGCGTGCGGGGTGCTCCTGGCGATGCGAGGGTTGGGATGGCGGTTGTGGGGGGGCATTAGGGTGGTGTTTTGGGGCAACCCTGCAAGGGTGGCGGGTGGAGTCAAAAGAAAGTTATTCACAGCCCACAGCCCGCGGGGGGGGTTAAACGGTTGACGGGCCGGGCGGAGCCGAAGACACTGGCGGTGGCGGGGCATGGCGACGCATGACCACGGCGAACAAGATCACCATTATTCGCATCCTGCTGGTGCCGTTGTTCATCACGCAGGTGATCTACTATGTGCAGGCGGGGGTGGAGTATCACCGGTGGCTGGCGCTGGCCGCATTTGGGGTGGCGGCGATCAGCGACGGGATCGACGGCTACATTGCGCGCCGCTACAATCAGCGCAGCGAACTGGGGGCGATCCTCGATCCGCTGGCGGACAAGCTGCTGTTGGTGTCGGGCGTCATCCTGCTGAGTTTTCGGAACGACCCGCACTTGCCGCAGTTGCCGCTTTGGCTGGTGGCGACGATTCTGAGCCGGGACGTGTTGTTGTTGATCGGGCTGGCGGTGATTTACTACACGTGCGGGCGGGTGATGGTGCAGCCGGTGTGGCTGGGCAAGATTGCAACGGTGTTGCAGATGGCGTGCGTGGTTTGGGGGCTGTTGAAGCTTGGGCCTGTGGGGCTGCTGATCGGGTCGGCGGGCGCGGCGGTGTTCACGGGCGTCTCGGGGTTGATCTATGTGTTCGACGGCGTCCGCCAGTTGAGTGCGAGCCCGACGAGCGGCCCCGCGCCGCGGCAGTGAGCGGGGGCGTGGAGGGGGCGAACTCACTGTTTGACACGGGGTGGCGCGGCCATTATAAAGCGAGCCGTTCGGACTATCGGATAGTCCCCAATGGCAACAACGCAACTCAGGATGACGTATGGCTATTCCCGTGGGCACTCGAGCGCCGGATTTCACGCTGAAATCCAAACAGGCATCCGGGCTGGTGGACATCCGGCTTAGCAGCAACCTTGGAAAGAAGAACACGGTGCTGTTGTTTTTCCCGCTGGCGTTTACGGGCACTTGCACCCAGGAGATGTGCGACGTCACCGCCGGCCTCGCCGCGTATGCGCGGCTCAACGCGGAGGTGATTGGGATCAGTGTGGACAGCCCCTTTGCGCAGGAGGCGTGGGCGGCGCGGGAGCACATTGGCATTGCGTTGGCGAGCGACTTGAACAAGAAGACGGCCCAGGCGTACGGCACGCTGCTGCCCGACCTCATGGGGCTGGGATCGGTGAGCGCGCGGGCCGCCCTGGTCGTGGACAAGGAGGGCGTGGTGCAATACAGCGAGCAGACCCCCACGCCCAACGACCTTCCCAATTTCCACGCCATCCAGGAAATCCTCGCCCGGCTTGGCTAGCCACGCCCGGTTCCCAGGCCGGCAACTCCGGGCGCGATGCGCGTTTGCCGCAAGCGATCATGAACACTGCCGTTGTCGAATCCGGGGAATCGCCCGGGATCGCCCCGCTGAAGCTGCTGTTATTGGAAGACGCCCCCGAGGACGCCGGGGTGATCGAGCGCGAGTTGCGGCGGGCCGAGCTGGCATTTGTGAGTCTGCGCGTGGAGGGGCGCGACGACTACGTGCGGGCGCTGGACGAGTTCGATCCGGACCTGGTGTTGGCGGACTACAGCCTGCCGCGGTTCAGCGCGCTGGAGGCGCTGCGGCTGCTGCGGGCGCGGCCGCGGCTCGTGCCGCTGATCCTTGTCACCGAGGCGCATTCCGAGGAGGCGGCGGTCGAGTGCATGCGGGAGGGGGCGGAGGATTACATTCTGAAGTCGTCCCTGCGTTTGTTGCCTGCGGCGGTGCACCGTGTGTGTCGGAAGGCCCGGGCGGAACGGGGGCGGCTGGCGACGGAGGCGGCGTTTCGACGGAGCCAGGAGCAGTTCCGGCTGATCACGGAGAACACGCGCGACCTGATCTGCCTGGTGGATTTGGATTTCCGCTTTTTGTATGTCAGCCCCTCGCACCAGGCCGTTCTGGGCCACGAGCCCCAGAGCCTTTTGCAGCAGGACTGCCTTGCGCACATTCATCCCGATGACGCGCCGCTCCTGCACGAGACGCTGGACGAAGCGCGGTTTTTTCATGCCAGCCGGCAGGCGGAGCTGCGTTTTCGGCATCGCGAGGGGCACTGGCTCGTGTTCGAGTCCGCCGTCAACTACATCTACGAGGAGAACGGCCGGCCGCAGCGGGCGTTGATCATCTCCCGCGACCTGAGCGAGCGCAAGCGGGCGGAGAAGGAGATCCGCAAGCTGGCGGCCTTTCCCCGCTACAACCCCAACCCGGTGTTGGAGTTCGCGGCGGACGGTTCGCTGACGTATTTCAACGATGCGGCGCTGAACATGGCTCGCGCGCTGAAGCGGCAGCATCCGCAGGCGATCCTGCCGTTGAACGTGTCGGCGACGGTGAAGATGTGTTTGTCGACGGGGCAGAGCAGGCTGCGGCTGCAGAACACCGTGGGCGGACGCACGCTGTCGTGGTCGTTGTTCCCGATTTTGGGGGCGCAGGTGGTGCACTGTTACGCCGAGGACATTACGGAGCGGCTCAACCTGGAGAACCAGCTGCGCCAGATTCAGAAGATGGAGTCGGTGGGGCAGCTGGCGGCGGGTGTGGCCCACGATTTCAACAACATCCTGACGATCATCCAGGGCCACTCCGGCCTCCTCCAGTCCGATCCCGCCCTGGCGGGCGAGGTCCGCGACTCGGCCCGGCAGATCACGATGGCGGCGGAGCGGGCGGCGAACCTGACGCGCCAGCTGCTGATGTTCAGCCGCAAGCAGGTCATGCAGCCGCATCTGCTCGACTTGAACGACGTGATCAACAACGTTACCAAAATGCTGCGCACCCTGCTGGGCGAGTCGATCGTTCTCGAGCGCGACCTTCACGAGCATCTGCCGGCCGTGTATGGGGATCCCGGGATGCTCGAGCAGGTGCTGGTGAATTTCGCGGTGAACTCCAAGGATGCCATGCCGCACGGGGGCCGCCTGACAATCGCCACCGACGCCGTCACCCTGGACGACGCCCATGTCCAAAACCGCACGGAGGCGCGTCCGGGCGCCTTTGTGCGTCTGACCGTGACCGACACGGGCGTGGGCATGCCCCCGAAAACCATGAGCCGGATTTTCGAGCCCTTCTTCACGACCAAGGAAATCGGCAAGGGAACCGGTCTGGGGCTGGCGACGGTGTATGGGATTGTCAAGCAGCACCAGGGGTGGGTCGAAGTGGAGAGCGAACTGGACAAGGGCACCGCCTTTCACGTGTTCATCCCCATCAAGTCCAAGGCGCCTCTCATGGCCAAGGACGTCAGCCCCGTCCGCGCGCCGGGCGGTCGCGAGACCGTGCTGGTGGTCGAGGACGAGCCGGCGCTCCGCGAACTGGTCCGGGAAATCCTCGAACACAAGGGCTACACCGTCCTCGAGGCCGCCAACGGCGTCGACGCCCTCGGCCTCTGGCCGTCCGCCAAGGAGCGCATCGATCTTCTTCTGACCGACGTCATGATGCCCATGGGCATCTCCGGACGCGAACTCGCCCAGCACGCGCTGGCTGAGAAACCCGACCTCAAAGTCATCTACACCAGCGGCTACAGTCTCGACGCCTTCAGCCCCGACGGCCTCGTGGCCGAAGGCTGCAGCTTCCTTCAAAAGCCGTATGCGCCGGAAACGCTGGCCCAGGTGGTCCGCGACGCCCTGGACGCCCCGGCCAGATCCCGCAGGTCTCCTGCGCCGGCGCCCGCCTGAGCGCCGCGTTCACCAGAAACCGCCGAACGCCCGCGCATGCCCGGAGGGGCGCGCCGATGCCGGCGCCAGGACGATCCCGGAACCGTTTCCCCGCCACGCGCGCCCTTCCGCCCCGGTGCGGGCGGGGCCGGATCCGGAAGGCGCCGCCCGTGTTTCAGGGAACGCTTTTCCTGAGCCGGTAGAGTTCCATGCGGCCGGTGGCGGGGAGGGTGACGGACTGTTGGTTGCCGGACACGGCGGCGGCGTCGGGAACCGCGGCCCAAGTCCAGGGGGAGGTATGGGCGTAGGACCGTTCGAGGATGTAGCCGGGGGCGGGGTAGGGCCAGGAGACGACGACAGTGGAGGCGTCACGCCGGAGGGTCAGGCGCACGGGGGTGGTGGTGACGGTCACGGTGAAGGCGCGGGTGATGGCGTGGCTGAGAAGGTCGCCGTCGTCGGCGGTGACGGTGATGGTGGCGGTGCCTTGGGCGGCCGGGGTGAGGATGAGTTGGCCGGCGGGTTGGGGGCTGGTGTAGAGAACGGAAGGGTGGGGAACGACGGCTGGGTTGTCGGAGCTGGCGTGGAGGCGCAGGACCTGGCCGAGTTCGGCGGGGCCGGCGCTGCATCCGGTGAGCGGCACGGTGAGGGTGCCCACGTCGAGGTAGGCGACTTGGGCGCTGATGGGGTCGAGTGTGGGCAGGTCGTCGACGGAGCGCACGAACAGATAAACCCCGTTGGTGCAGGCCAGGCCGGTGTCGTCGGCCACCACGAGCCGGACGAATGTGCTGCCAAACTGGTCAGGCAGCGGCGTGACGCTCAGGGTGCGGCTGGCGCCGGTGCCGGCCAGGACCAGGCGCGTGTCGGGGAGCAGGGCAGGGTTGGAGGAGGTGGCGCTGACCTGAAGGCTGGCGAGCGGGCTCTCGGGATCGCCGAGGGTGAACGGGATGGCGGGCACGGCGGTGTCCTCGTCGACGATGAGCAGCGGGGTGATGGCCAGCGTGGGCGCGCCGTTGACGCGGACGGTGAACGTGCGGGTGGCGGTGGTGTTCTGCGGCTGGCTGTCATTGACCGTCACGGTGATGACGGCGATGCCGCTGGCGCCGGGGACGGGGTGCAGCACAAGGGTGCCGGCGGGATCGGGGCTGGTGTAAGTGACGGCGGGGTGCGGCACGAGGGCGGGATTGCCGGAGCTGGCCACGATGAACAGCGTCTGGTTCTGGTCGGACGAACCGACGCCGATGCCGGTCAGGCTGACGGTTTGGGGGCCGGCGTTTGGGGTGAGGTTGAGGTTGGCGAGGGGGGCGAGGGTGGGGGCGTGGTTGAGGGCGCTGACGGTCACCAGGAAACTGTCGCTGGCGGTGGCGCCGCCGGCGTCGCTGACGGTGATGGTGATGTTGGCGGTGCCGATCTGGCCGGCGACGGGGGTGACGGTGACGGTGCGGGCGTTGCCGCTGCCGCCGAAGACAATCTGCCGGGTGGGGATGAGGAGCGGGTTGGAGCAAGCTGCGGAGAGCGTGAGGTCGGCGGCGGGGGTTTCGGCGTCGGCGATGGTGAAGGCGAGCGCGGGGGTGGGGGTGCCGGTGGCGGTGGTTTGGTCGGCGATGTCGCTGAGAGTGGGCGGGGTATTGGGGGCGGTGACCGTGAGCACAAAAGTCTGGGTGCTCCCCAGGGTGCCGTCCCGGGCGGTGACGGTGAGAGTGGCGTTGCCGGTTTGGCCGGCGGCCGGGGTGATGCGCAGGGCGCGGTTCGTCCCGCTGCCGCCCAGAACGATGTTGGCTTGGGGCACGAGGGCGGGGTGGGCGGAGGTGGCGGTGACGGCGAGCTGGTCGGGATGGGTTTCGAGGTCGGTGACGGTGAAGGGGATGAGGCTGGAGGGGATGCCGCTGGTGGCGGTTTGGTTGGTGATGGCGGAGAGGGTGGGCCGGTCGTTGACGGGGGTGACGGTGATGGGGACGTTGGCATAGCGGAGGCCGCAGGTGCTGTCGACGATGGTGATCCGGACGATGTTGCTGCCATGGCGGTTGGGGGCGGGAGTGACGGTGAGGGTGCGGTTGGTTCCGGAGCCGCCGAGGACGATGTTGGCGGGCGGGAACAGGGTGGGATCGAACGATTCGGCAGTCAGCGTCAGCTGGTCGGGGGGGGTATCGGTGTCGTTGATGGTGAACGCGAGCGGCCCTGTGGAGGTGTCTTCGGCAATGGTGCGGGCGGTGAGGCCGAACAGGGTGGGCAGCGTGTTGGTGGTGGGTTTCACATACACCAGGAAGCTGCTGAGCACCACGTTGTTCGACGCCCCGCCGTCGTCCAATCTCAGCGTGATTTCCGCGATGCCGATCGGAGTGGTTCCCTTGTTGAGGCGGACGGTGCCGCTGCTGGCGCCGGGGGTGTGGACGACCGAATCGACGGCGACGAGGCTGGGGTTGCTGGAGGTGGCGGTGATGGTGTTGGTTTGCGGTTCATTGGGGGCGCCGGGGCTGACACCGATGAAGCCGACGCTGAAAAGCGAGAAACCCTCGCTGCGCAACACGTCGTTGACGGGAGTCACGGCGGGCGGATCGTTGACGGGCACGACCGTGACGTCAAACGCGTCGGACGCAGTATTCACCCCGTCGCTGACGGTCAGCGTGACCGTCGCGGCGCCCCAGGCGTTCGAGGCGGGCTGGAGCAGAACCCAGCGGTCGGCGCCCGCGCCCTGGAAGGCGATGTGGGTGAGGGGCAGAAGCGCCGGGTTGGACGACGCGGCGGTGACCGTCAGTCGCAAAGGATCCGTTTCGGAGTCGCCGACGCTGAAGGGCAACGCGAGGAGCGTGTCTTCCAGAAGGGTCTGGTCCGCGAGATTGCTCAGGCTGGGGGGCCCGCTAACGGCCGTCACGGTCACCGTGAACGCGCGAACGACCGTGCTGAGCCCGTCGCCGCCGTCGTCGACGGTGACAGTGATGGTGGCGGTGCCGGACGCGCCGGCGACGGGAGCAAACGTCAGGCTGCCGGTGGTGTTGCCGGGGGAGTACTGGAGGGCCGGCTGCGGCACGAGGTTGGGCTGGCTGGAGAGGGCGGTGATGGCCAGCGTTTGGGACTCGTCGGGGGCGCCGGGGCTGATGCCGGAGAGGGGGACGGTTTGGGGGCCGCTGTTGGCGGGAACGGTGAGGTTGGGGAGGGGATCGAGGGAGGGGGGATCATTGACGGGGGTGACGGTGATGGGGAACCGGGTTTGGGCGATGCCGTTCTGGCCGTCGTTGGCCGTGAGGGTGATCGTGGCGGCACCGGACTGGTTGGGCATGGGGGTGACGACGACGGTCCGGAGGGCGCCGGTGCCGCTGACGGCGATGTTGCCGGGGGCCACCAGGGCCGGGTTGGAGGAGCTTGCAACAATGCTCAGGGCGCCTCCCGCCGTTTCCCGGTCGTCCGCCAGCCACGTCAGCGGCCCGTTCGGAGTGTCTTCGAGGACGGTTTGCGGGGGAATGCCGCTCACCACGGGCGTGTTGTTGACCGGGGTGACGGTGAAATCGAAATGGGCGGTGCCGGTGGCGCCGTCGGGGTCTGTGGCGGTGACGGTGACGGTGGCCATGCCGTATTGGTTGGCCGCAGGGGCGAGGCGGAGGGTGCGGTTGGTTCCCGCGCCGCCCACGGTGACGCCCGCGGGGGGGAGCAGGGTGGGGTTCGACGAGGTGGCCAGGACAAGCAGCTGCGCGCCGGGGAATTCGATGTCGGCGACCGTGAACGCGATGTCGGCCGGGGGATTGTCTTCGGGGATGGAGAGGTCGTGGAGGCCGGCGATGGCGGGCGGATCGTTGACGGGCAGGACGACGAGGTCGAAGGTGGTGCTGGCGGTGGCGAGGCCGGCATCGGTGACAATGAGGGTGAGCGTGGCCTTGCCGCTTTGATCGCGCAGGGGAGTGAGGGTGAGGGTGCGGTTGGTGCCGTCGCCTCCGAACACGGCGCTTTGGCTGTTGACCAGGGTGGGGTTCGACGAGCTGACGGACAGCGTCAGGGCGGCGGGGGCGGTTTCAAGGTCGGCGGCGGTGAAGGCGATGGGGCCGGCGGGGAGATCTTCGGAGGTGAGTTGGGGGGCGATGGGGGCGATGGCGGGCGGATCGTTGACGGGCCGCAGGTTCACGGTGAAACTGCGTTGGATGACATTGTTGGAGGCGCCGCCGTCGTCAACGCTCACGGTGATGACCGCAGGCTGGTCGGCGTTGGGGACCGGCTCGAACCGGAGCGTGGCGGTGGTGGCGGGGTGGGTGTGGGTCACACCCAGGTTGGTCACCAGCCACGGCTGCGCCGTCGCGGCACTCAGCACCAGCGTCTGGACTTCGTCGGACGCGCCGGACGAGATGCCCGAGAGCGCGACGGTTTGGGCCGGGGAATCCTCGTCGAGGGTCAGGTCGCTGAGCGGGTCGAGGGTGGGCGGGTCGTTGACGGGCCGCACCGTGACGGCGAACCGGGTTTCGGTCATGGCGCCGCCTTCATCCTGCACGGAGAGGGTGAGCGTCGCGGTGCCGTGCCGGTTGAACGCCGGGGTGATCGCCAGCGTCCGGCTCGAGTTGGTGCCTGCCAGGACGAGCTGCGCGTCGGGAAGCAACCCGGGGTCTGTGTTGGTGATGCCGACCCGCAGTGCGCCGGCGGGGGTTTCGACATCGCCGACGACGAACGGCACCATGAGGGTGAGGTCTTCGTCGGTGGTTTGGGGCGGCAGGGAGGTGATGACCGGCGGGTCGTTGACGCTGTTCACGGTCAGCTGAAAGGCGGTTGTGGATTCGCCGCGATCGGCGTCGGCGACCTTGAGCGTGAGCGTGGCCGTGCCGAACTGGTTCGTGGCGGCGCGCACCACCAGGGTGCGGTTGCTTCCGGTGCCGGCGAAACTCAGGCCGGAGAGGGGCACGAGGGCGGGGTTCGACGAGGCGCCGCTGACGATGAGGCTGGCGGCGCCGGTTTCCACATCGCCCACCGTGAAGGCCAGGGGGCCGGCCGGCACGTCTTCGTCGGTGGTCTGGGGGCCGAGGGCGCTGAGGATCGGCAGGTCGTTCACGGACCGGACGACGACGGTGAACGTCTGGGAAACGAGCTGGTTGGAGGCGCCGCCGTCGTTGACGCGGACGGTGAGGGTGGCGGTGCCGTGGGCGTTGGTCACGGTGCGAAAGCGGAGGGTTCCGGACGGATCGGGCGAGGTGTAGCTTGCGACAAGATCTGTGAGCAGGGCCGGGTTGTCGTTTTCAACCGACACGGTCAGGGTGTCCGGCTCGTTCGGGGCGCCGACGGACAAGCCGGTGAGGCTGACGGTTTGGAGGCCGTCGTCCTCATCGCGTTGGAGGTCGGGGATGGGGTCGAGGGTGGGCGGGTCGTTGACGGGCAGCACGGTGAGGGTGAACGACGCGGTGGTTTCGCCCTGGTCGGCGTCGGCCGCCCGCAGCGTGATCATGGCGGTGCCGTGCTGGTCGGGGGCGGGCGTGACGACCAGGGTGCGATTGGTGCCGGTGCCCTGCAGGACCAGGCCGGCGCCGGGCACCAGGCCGGGCGGAGATGCCGTGGCGGTGACGGCCAGCGCGTCGGCGGCGGTTTCGACATCGCTGACCGCGAACGGGAGGGCGGGGGTGGAGGTGTCTTCGAGGAGGATCTGGTTGGGGATGCCGGCCAGGGCGGGCAGGTCGTTGATGGAGCGTACGGTGACGGTGAAGGTGCGTCGGACGAGGTTGTTGCTCAGGCCGCCGTCGTTGACCGTGACGGTGATCGTCGCGCTGCCGAAGGCGTTGGCGCGCGGCCCGAATGTGAGGATGCCGTTCGTGTGGGCGCTGGTGTAGGCGATGGTGAGCGAGGGAAGGAGAACAGGGTCGCTCGACTCGGCGCTGACGGCCAGCGTTTGCACTTCGCTGGGCTCGCCGCTGCTGATGCCGGTCAGGATGACGTTCTGCGGGCCGGCGTCCTCGTCGAGGACCACGTCCGCTGGCGGGTGCAACGTGGGCGGCTCGTTGACGGAGAAGACGGTGACGGTGAACGCGCGGGTGCTCTGGGCGCCCTGAGGGTCGCGAGCTGTCAGGGTGACGGTGGCTGCGCCGAAACGGTCGGCGGCGGGCGTCACCCGCACGGTGCGGTGGGTGCCGGTGCCGCCCAGCACCAGGCCGCCGGCCGGCACAAGCCCCGGGTCCGACGACGCCACGGTCAGGACCAGGTTGGTGACGGGGCTTTCGACGTCCTCGAGCGTGAACGGCAGGTCGCCCGTGCTGCCGTCCTCGGGTATCACCGCGTCGGGCACGATCGAAATGAGCGGCGCGTCGTTCACCGGGGTGACGGTCAGCAGGAACGTCACCCGGGCGCGGCCGGCCACATGAAGGGCCCGCTCGAGCACGCAGTCGGGGGCGGGGTGTGGCCAGGAGATTTTGACGTGGGGGCCGGCGGGTTCGATGCGCAGGGGGGGGGGCGGGGGGGCGCTTTCGATGCCGGTGAGCCGGAACACTTCGAGGGGTTCCGAGGCGGGCCAGAGCACGCATTGCCGGTTGCTTTCGACGGTGGGAACCATGGGGACGGGGGTCCAGACGAAGTGGGCGTCTTCGACGCCGAGGGTGACGAACGCGGTGCCGAACTGGTTGGTGACAGGGTGGAGGGTGACGGTGCGGTTGCTGCCGGAGCCGCCGAACACGATGCCGGCGGCGGGGATAAGGTCGGGGTTCGAGGAGGAGGCGGTGAGGCGCAGGTCGCCGGCGGGGGTTTCGCGGTCGCCGATGTCGAAGGCGAGCGGTCCGAGGGGCAGGTCTTCGGCCGTGGTTTGGGGACCAAGCGCGGTCATCACCGGCGAACGGTTGTTGGGCAGCACGGTCAACGTGAAGGCGCGGGTCACGTTCGTGATCCCGTCGTTGACGCCCACCACGATGGTGGCCTCGCCATACTTGCCCGGCGCGGGCTGGATCCGCAGGGTGCGGTTGGTGCCCGTGCCGCCCAGGACGAGGCTGCCGGGAGGAAGCAGGATGAGATTGGACGCCGTTGCGGTGAGGGTAAAGGGACTGGCCGGGACGTCGTCGTCCAGAACCGTCAGCGGCACCCCGCTCAGCACACCGTCCTCGCGCATCGTCTGATCGGGCACGGGGGCGGTCCATGGCGGGTCGTTGACGGACTGCACGTTCACGCCGAACTCGGTGATGGCGTAGCCGCCGTCGGCGTCGAACACGATCAGGGAGATTTGAGCGGAGCCGAACTGGTTGGGGCGCGGGCGCACCGTGACGCTGCGCTGGACGCCCGTGCCGGCGAGGACGATATCGTCGCGGCTGACGAGTTCTTGGTTGGAGGAATCGGCGGACAGGGTGAGGCCGGCGGGGGCGGTTTCCACGTCGCTCACGGTGAAGGGCAGGGGATCGGTGACGCCGTCTTCGAGGAGGGTGGCGTCGGGGACCTGGCTGATGGCGGGCGGGTCGTTGACGGATCGCACGTTGACCTCGAAGCTGCGGCTCGTCGAGTGGGTACCGGATCCGTCATCCCGGACCGTCACCGTGATCGTGACGTTGCCGAACGCATTGGTCAGCGGCCGGAGATGGAGGCTGCCCCCGGGGTTGGGGCTGGTGTAGGTGACGGCCGGGTGCGGCAGGATGGCGGGATTGCTGGACAGTGCGGTGACGGTGAGCTCCTGCTTTTCGTTGGGGGCGCCGCTGGAGACGCCGGCGAACGGAACGTTCAAGCCGCCGGAATCCTCGTCGATGCTGAACGGCCCGATGGGGTTGAGCGTGGGCGGGTCGTTGACGGGGTTGACGGCAAGGGTGAAGGTGTGGGTGGTGATGCTGTTGGAGGCGCCGTCGTCCTGGAGAGTGAGGGTGAGGGTGGCCAGTCCGGCCTGGTTGGTCAGCGAGGTGAAACGCAGGATCGCGGTGGCGGCGGGGTTTGTATAGAGCACGACGGGGTGGGACACCAGGTTCGGTTTGTCGGACAGCGCCGTCAGGGTGAGGGCCTGGCTTTCATCGGGCGGCCCGCCGCTCAGACCCGCCAGCTCCACCTGGTAGTCGCCGAAATCCTCGCTCACCGTCCGGTCGCCGACGGGGTGGATGGTGGGGGGATCGTTAACGGGGCGGACGGTGACGGGGAACGAGCGTGTCACGAGATTGTTCGAGGAGCCGCCGTCATTGACGGTGACGGTGAGGACGGCGGTGCCGGCGGCGTTGGTGGCGGGCGAGACGTTCAGCTGGCCGGAGGGGTTCGGCGACACGTAGGAGACGGTGGGCGGCGGGACAATGGCGGGCGCACTGGAGGCGGTGGTCACGACGAGCGTTTGGAATTCGTTGGTGGCGCCGGTGCTGACGCCGCTGAGCGGGAGGCGGATCACTCCGCTATCCTCGAGCACGTCGAGCTCGCCCAGCGGGTCGAGCGTGGGGGCATCGTTGACGGGAGTCACGATGACGTTGAAGGTGCGGACGACGGTGTTGCCGGCCAGACCGCCATCGGCGACGGTGACGGTGATGGCGGCGATGCCGCTGGCGTCGGGAAGGGGAGTGAAGCTCAGCGTGCCGGTGGGGTTCGGGCTGCTGTAGTCCACGTGGACCGCCGGCACCACGCGCGTGTTCCCGGACACGGCGGTCACGGTCAGGGTCTGGTCTTCGTTCCAGGCGCCCGTGCCGATGCCGCCCAGCGGCACGGTTTGGAGGGGGTCGTCCTCGGTGAGGCTGCGGGGCGGGATGGGGTTGAGCGTGGGCGGGTCATCGACGGGGTTGACGGTCACGAACAGGATGACGGTGTTGGTGAGGGGCGTCGCGTCGGAGACGGCGAGGGTGATCTGGGCGGGTTCCCACCAGGCTTCGTTGGGCACGGGGGTGAGGGTGAGGGTCCGGTTGGTGCCGGTGCCGGCGAGGACGATCTCGCTGGTGCCGACGAGCCAGGGGAGGCTGGAGCGGATATGGACGACGAGGTTGCTGGCCGGGGTGTCGTCGTCGCTGAGCGTCAGCGGCAGGGGGCCGGTGGAGGTGTCCTCGTCGAGGGTGAGGTTGGTGTTGACGGTGACGAAGGGCGGATCGTTGACCGGCAGCACCGTCAACACGAACGACGTGCTCACCTCCAGGCCGCCGTCGGCCACTGTCACCGTGATCCGCGCAGTGCCGTGCTGGTTGGGGGCGGGTTTGACGGACAGGATGCGGCTGGCGCCGGTGCCCAGGAAGGCGATGTTGGTGGGGGGGACGAGGGTGGTGTTGGTGGAGGTGGCGGCCAGGAAGAGGCTGTCCACGGGCGTCTCGAGGTCGGCGAGCATGAGCAGGGTGACGGGCATGGGCATGTCCTCGAGAATCGTCTGGTCCGGCAGGCTGTTGATCGAAGGCGGGTCGTTCACGTTGGTGACCGTGAGCAGAAAACTGTGGGTGGCGATGCCCTGGTCCAAGTCGGCGACGGTGAGCGTGATGGTGGCGGTGCCGAACTGGTCGGGCAGCGGCGTGAGGGTCAGGGTGCGGCTGGGGCCGCTGCCTCCGAGCCCGAGGCCCTCCGGGGACACGAGAGCCGGGTTCGACGAGGCGGCGGTGACGGTCAGCGAGGCGGCGGGGGTTTCGGCGTCGCTAACGGTGAACGCCAGCGGCCCCAGGACGGTGTCCTCGCTCATCGTGCGGGGGCCGATGGCGGAGAGGGTGGGGAGGTGGTGGGCGCGGGTGGTGTTGGTGACGCTGTTGTTGGCGGGGTTGTAGTCGAAGGTGCCGGCGGCGACGCGCGCCCGGTGGGTGAGGGTGCCTGCGGTGGTGGGGCGCAGGACGAGGGTGACGGTGGCTGTGCGGTTGCTGTTGATGGGCCCGAGGCTGCACTTGAGCGTTGTGCCGCTGAGGGTGCAGGCGCCCTGGCTGGCGACACTGGAAACCAGGGTGACTCCGGACGGCAGGATGTTGGTGAGCCAGACGCCGACGCTGGCGAACGGGCCCTGGTTGGTGACGGTGAGGGCATAGACGAGATCCTGTCCGACGCCGACGGGATCGGGGTCGTCGGAACCCAGCAGCGCCAGGTCGGCCGACTCCAGCACCGTGGTCACGGAGGTCGCGGTGTTGTTGGTGGGATTGAGATCGCGCCCGTTGGCGGCCACGCTGACCGCGTTGGACATGAGCCCCTGGGTGAACGGCAGGATCACGATCGTCGCCGCGCGGCTTTGCCCCGTGTCCAGCATGCCGAGATCGCAAATGACCGAGTCGTTGGTCAGCGCGCACGCCCCGCCGGGGACGGTCCCGGACACGAACACGGCGCCCGGGGGCAGGCGGTTGCTGAGGACGACGCCGCTGGCGCGGTTGGGTTCGAGGTTGGTGACGGTGAGGGTGCAGGTGAGGGGGTTGCCGGCATAAACGGGGTCGGGCGCGACGGATGCGGCGAGGGCGAGGTCGACGTCGGGGGACACGCGGGCCCACCAGGTGCCCCAGCGGCTGCCTTGGGGTGCGGGCAGTTCAGCGTATTGTTGGACGGTCCACAGGTCGGTGTCGTTGACCGGATCCGTGATGGAGGCGCTGTAGGCGCCCCACAAATTGACGCCGTAGCAGTCGGGCACGTAATAGGGGGCTTCGCCGTAGCGGTAGATGATGTCGCCGCGCTGGGTTTCGGGCGGGTCCTTGCGCCCCTGGAACACGTAGCCGGCGCACGGGTAGTGATTCGAGTCGAAGCGCGTGTAGCCCACCAGGATGTCGTCGTCGCGGTTGACCGCAATGCTCGGAAACGCAAACGACCGCCCTTCAGGGTCGGCCACGCCGGCATCGAAACGCGTCACGAGACTTTCGCCCAGCCCGGGCGTGATCACGTACCACTGGAGCGCCGTGTGGGTCGGAGCGTTGGTGGGCAGAAACACCGTGTGCACCGCATAAAGCAATCCCCTGCGATAGACCACATTCTGGATGCGGTCGTCGCCCGCGTCGATCCGGTGGGGACTGTTCCACTGGGGCGCCAGGTTGGTGACGCCTGCCGGCGGGCCGCTGTCCCACGCATACCACGTTTCGGCGAAGGGCCCCGGGTCGCCGGTGGCGTCGGTGGTTTTCAGGAACGGGGTGTTGGTGGGGGAATGCTCCAGGCTGTAAATCCGCAGGTACCCATACTCCTGGTAATTGCCCGCCCAGACCTGCACAAAATAAAGACTCGACGCGGCCGCGTCGTAGGCCGCCGCAGGCACGTGGTTGATGTCGAGCAATCCCTCCACCGGGTCCACGAACTCGAACCGCAGGGGGGACAGGGTGCCGCCCGCGTAGAGGTTGGTCTTGTTGAAGACATAGACCGCGGACGCCCACAAGGTGTCGTCGGTCCGGTAATACAGGTTGGCCTGGACCACGATCCAGTCCTTGTTAAAGGCTGGCGTGGGGCGTTCGGCATAGAGTTCGATCGTGTTGGTGGCGGGCGGGGTGGCGGGGGTGACGACGACGTTGGTCGTGGCGATGAACCGCCGGTGCCAGGTGCCGGTGGGGTCCGGCGTCCCGCTGACGGCCAGGAGCACGCCGGCGTTGTTGGTGCCGAGGTTGGCGTTGGCGGTGAAGATCCATCGCTGGGCGTGCGGATCAAACAACAGCCGGGGTTCGCTGCAGAACAGGTTCGTCAGCACCGCGTTGGTCAGCCCCGCCCAGAACCCGTCCAGGGTGACGGTGCTCAGCGCGTGGCCCTGCCGGTCCTGGATTCGCACCTGGCTGTTGAGCGCGACCATCAAATGCTGCACCCCCACCGCCGCCGCGATGTCCGGCGTGAACGCCGTCCCGTCGTCCAGCAGCGCCGCGAAGTTCGCGTTCGGCATCGGCGACTCCAGTTCCTGGAGTGGCGCCGGCGCGCTGGCCACACGGGCCGGCGCCGCTTGGCCGTCTTCCGGCGGCAGCGCCCCGTCCGACTCAGCCGCCGCCGAAGCCGCATACTTTCCGGCCGGCCTCGGGCTGCTGGCGGCGCGGGTGGCGAGCTCGCTGAAAGGGACGGTGTCGGCGGCCGTGACATGGACGGGGACCGGGAGGATGTCGGCTCGGAGGGGCGGGGCGGGGGAGGCGGCCGCGAGGAGAGCCAGCGCCAGGCGGATGGGAACGGGGCAGGCACCGCGCCGGTTCGCCGCACAAGTCCGGACCGATCGAGCAGGCAGGCGTCTATTCATGATGAACCATAGTCAGTGAGAAACGTGACGTCACCGTATCACACCCGTGCCTGCGAAGCCAGCGCAACTCACGACGGCACGCCGGGCGTGTCGTCGATGCGGCCGTTGGATCGCAAGCGGTTACGGCATGCCACAGCCGTGCAGGGTGAACACCCAATGGACAGCCCCGAACTGCGCCAAGTTCAAACTTCTCGGGGTCATCACGGGATGCGGATGCGGTAGAAGCGGGTGGTGTCGGAGGCGTCGGAGTCGATGACGCTCATGGTTCCGCCGTCGGCCACGACCCGGGTGACTTCGCGCCAGACGGCGTCAGCCAGGGACGGACTGTATTCGACGGCGTAGGTCCAGCCGGCAACCGTGGTGAAGACGATCTCGGTCGAGCCGTCGGCGTGGCGCATGCTGACGACCTCGGGCCGCACCAGCAGCTGCAACCGAGCCTCGGCGCTCGCCACCGAGCCGTCGACTCCGGTGACGATCACCCGGTAGAGGCCGGCGTCTGCGAGCTGGACGTCGTCCAGCCTGAGCGTGGCATTGGTTTCGCCAGGAAGATCGGCTTGGTCGTGCTGCCACTGGTAGCGCAGGGAAATCCCAAGCGCGTTGACCTCAAACGTCGCCGTCCCGCCCAGCGTGGTGGCTTGGTCCTGCGGTTGTTCGAGGATGACGGGCGGATCGGGGATGCCGGCGACCTCCAGCAAGAACGCAGCCTGGCGGCTCGCCCCGTGGCCGTCGTGCACGGTCAGCGTGACGGTCGTCTCGCCATGAGCGTCGGGCAGGGGCGTGAGCGTCACGGTGCGCTGCGCCTCGTTGCCGCCCAGCACCGCCGCCGTGGCCGGCAGCAATGCCGGGTTCGATGACGCCACCGTGACCAGCAACATGCCAGGCTCGGTTTCGGCGTCGCCCACCTCGAACGACACCGTCAAAGAACCGTCTTCGGGCATGGTCTGGTTCCCCGGCGGCTGCAGCGTGGGGCGATCGTTCACGGGCGTCACGCGGAGGAGGAACCCCGTGCTGGCGGCACCTCCGCCGTCGTCGGTGACGGTCAGGGTGATCCATGCGGTGCCTTCGCCGTCGGGGGCGGGCAGGATGCGGACGGTGCGATGGTTGCCGCTGCCTTCGACGACGATATTGGCGTCCGGCACGATGGAAGGATTGGACGAATGGCCCACCAGCAGGAGGGCGTCGGCGGCGGTTTCGGCGTCGGCCACTTGCACGTCCAGTCCTTCGAGAGGCGTGGCTTCAATGGTCGTCTGGTCCGGCAGGGATGTCACGGACGGCGGTTGATTGGGCAGGCCGATGGTGAGGGGGAAGCTCTGGCTGCCGACGGCGCCCTCCGGATCCCGGGCCGACAGGGTGAGGGTGACGGTGCCGGTCTGCAGCGGGGCCGGCACGATGGTCAACAACCATTGGTTGTCGATGCCCGTCATTACCAGGTTGGTCGCAGGCACCAGCGCGGTGTCCGACGACACCGCCGTCACCTCCAGCGCCGAGGCGGCCGTTTCAGCGTCGACCACGATGAACCCAACCGTGACGGGAGTGCCCGGCGTGGTGGTTTGCGCGGCGATGGTGGAAATCACGGGCGGCTCGTTTTGCGCGGTCACGGTGACCGGGAAGGCGGTGGTGGTGACGGCGTTTTGGGATTGGAGATCGGTGACGGTGACGGTGATCAGGGCGGTCCCGGAGGCGTTGGGCATGGGGGCGAGCGTGAGGCTGCCGGTGCTGTCCGGGCTGGTGTAGGCGACGGCAGGCGCCGGGACCACTGCCGGGTCGCTGGAGGCGGCGCGGACGACCAGGTACTGGTGCTCGTTGCCTGCACCGGCGCTGATGCCTGTCAGCGGCACCCGCTGCGGACCGGACGTGTCGGTGAGGTCGAGCGGCGCTATCGGATCGATGGTGGGCATATCGTTGACCGAGCGGACCACCACGGTGAACGTGCGGCTGGCGGAGGCCCCCTGCGCATCCGTGGCCGTGAGGGTGACCTCCGTATACCCATACTGGTCCGGCGCGGGCGCCAGCGCCAGGATGCGGTCCCCGCCAACCCCGCGAATCCCCAGACCCGTCCCGGACAGCAACGACGGATGGGCCGAGACGGCGACCACAGTCACTGCGCCGGGGTCGCCGGAGACGACACTGACGGTGAACGGCACGTCGAGCGTGGCGTCTTCGTCAAGCGAGACGTCGGCGATGGCGGACAGGGCGATCAGTTCGGTGAACGTGACGGTGAACTCGCGGGAGACAGCGCCCGCGTGGGCCTGGCCGTCGCTGACGCTCACGGTGACGGTGACGGTTCCCGAGGCGCCGGGCAGCGGGCGGAGCACGAGGCTGCCGATCGTCGCGCCCGGCGCGTAGCTCACGTCCGGATGCGGCAGCAGGCCGGTGTGGCTGGACGTGGCGGTGACACTCACCACCTGCGTCTCCAGCGCGCTGCCGCAGCCGATCCCCGTCAGCGGCACTGCGTGCGCACCGGAGTCGACATCGAGGGTCAGGTCCGCCAGGGCATCGAGCGTGGGCGGGTCGTTGACGGGCTGGACCGTGAGCAGAAAACTGGTGGAGGCGGGCATGAGGTCCTCGTCGGTGACCGTGAGGGTGACCCGCACGTTGCCGAAGGCGTCGGGCGCCGGCGTGAGCGTCAGCGTGCGATTCGAGCCACTGCCCTGCAGCAGGACATTGGCGAGCGGGAGCAGGCTGGCGTCCGAGGTTTGCACGGTCAACGCCAGGTCGGCGGCCGGGGTGCGTTCGTCGCCCACCACCAGCGGAATGGCCGCCGTGGCCGTGTCCTCCGGCACGGTTTGATTGTCCACGCTGGAAATGGCGGGCGGGTCCGGGAACGGCGTCACCGTCAGCACACACGTGTCGCTGGCACTCGACACGCCGTCGCTCACCGACACGGTGACCGTGGCGGAACCGGTCTCGGACGGAACCGGCCAGAGACGCACGACGCGGTTGCTGCCGGTGCCGCCGAGTTCGATGCGGGCGGGGGGCAGCAGCGTGGGATTCGAGGAGGCGACGGTGACGGTGAGGGTGTGGGCTGGGGTGTCGGGGTCGCCGACGACGAAGGGCAGCAGGGCGGTGGGTTGGCCTGCGGACACCGACTGGTCGGGCAGATCGGAGATGGCGGGCGGGTCGTTCACGGGAGCCACGGTCAACGTAAACTCGGTCTGCGCCATGCCAAACGCATCGTCCACCACCTGCACCGTGATCACCGCGGTGCCCGACTGGTTGGGCGCGGGCGTGACCGTCAGGGTTCGGGCGGCAGCGGTGCCGCCCAGAACCAGCCCGGCGGGGGGCACCAAGCTGGGGTTTGAGGATCGGGCGGTGACGGTCAGCGCGGTGGCGGCGGTTTGGGCGTCGTCGACGCTGAACGCCAGCGCGGCCGTGGCGGTATCTTCGGCGAGGGTTTGATCGGCGAGGGCAGTCAGGGTGGGCACCGTGTTGGCCTGGTCCCGAACATACACATTGAAGGTCTGTGTCGTCACGTGGTTGGTGGTGGGACTGGCTTCGGTGATGGTCACAGTGAATGGCACCACACCGGATTTGTTTCTCCGCGGATCGATGGCGAACTCCCCGGTGGTCGCCGGGCTGAGATAGCTCAGGTCTTTCATTTCGGCGACGGTGGGGTTGCCGGAAACGACTGTCAGGCTCAGCGTCTGGGTTTCGTTCGTCGCGCCGGTGCTGATGCCGGTGAGGTTGACGGTGTAGCTGCCGGCGCTGTCCGCCAAGGCGAGGTCGGGGATGGGGTGGAGGGTGGGCAGGTCGTTGACGGGTTGCACGGTGAGGCTGAACGTCGTGGTGGCGGTGGCGGTGCCGTCGCTGGCGGTGACGCTCACCTGGGCGGTGCCGAAGGCGTTGGGGGCGGGGACGAGGCGGAGGGTGCGATGGATGCCGGTGCCCTCGAACAAGCAATTGGTGGCGGAGATCAGCGCCGGGTTGCTCGAGGTGCCGGCCAGCGTGACCAGAAACACCTCGGTGTCCGGATCGTCGACCGTCACCGGCAACGCCAGGACGCCGTCTTCAAGCATGGTCTGGCTGGCGAAGGCGCCGAGCACGGGAGGTTCGTGACCGAACGGCACGGCGACCAGGGCGCCGTCGAAGCTCAGGTCGGCGTCGGCGGCAGTGATCTGGTGAATTTCGGCGGCCAGGAGGTTGGTGCCCGGCAGCAGCAGGGAGGCGTCCAGCACGTTGGTGGCATAGGCGATTTCGGCGGTGCCGGTGATGGCGGTCACAGGGCGCGTGGCATAGGCGAGGGGGCCGGCGGGCAGGTTGCTGCGCACGATCTCGGTGCCATTGAGGTAAAGCGCCGCCCCGTCGTCGCACAGCAGGGCGACCTGGAGCCGCACAAACACCGACGGGTCTTCGACCACAAACGCGTGGCGGAAATAGGTGGTGACGTATTTGTTGTTGGCATCGGACCCGTAGCTGACCACCGTGTCCTCGTCGCCCTCGCCGTAACCGAATTGGGCCGCCCCGGAGGCCCACGCGCTGTCGTCGTAGGCAGGCTCCCGCCATGCCGTGCCGAGGTCGATGCCCGTGTCCCGATATTTCCAGACGGCACCGGGCGGGACGAGGGCGGTGTTGGAGGCGGGATAAGCGCCGGTGACGACGAGGTCGGCGGCGGTGCTGAGGATCGAGCCGTGGGCATTATGAACGCGCACCGCATAGGTGCCCTGGTCTGCGCCTTGGAGGTTCGTCAGCACGAGGCTGGCGCTCGTCGCGCCGCCAAGGTCGGCGCCATTGCGCTGCCACTGGTAGAACAGCGGCGCGGTCCCGGCAGCGATCACCACAAACCGCGCACTCTCGCCCGCAGGCAACGTCAGTGATGCCGGCTGGCGGAGAATCGTGGGCGCCTGGCCGGGCAGAGGCGGCTCCAGCAGGGTGAGTTGCGCGGTCTCGCTGGCCACGGCACCAAAGACGTCCGAAACCCGGACGCCATACAGGCCCGCATCCGCAGGCTGCGCGTTGGACAACACCAGCATCGATTCCGTGGCGCCGGGCACGGGGATGCCGTTGTGTTTCCACTGATAACGCAACGGCGGGGTGCCCACAGCCCGGACCGTCAGCATCACGTCGGCGCCGATGGCGTTCGTCTGGCTTTCAGGATGCGCCGTGATGCGGGGCGGCGTGCCGGCGGGTTCGACGGTGACGGTGAAGGTGGTCGACGACACCAGGCTGCCGGCGTCCGCCACGGTCAGGGTGACCACCGCAGTGCCGGTCTGCCCGGGCAGCGGCGTGAGGGTGACGGTGCGGGCGGCGCCGCTGCCGCCAAAGATGATCCCACTTGCCGGCAACAGGGATGCCGCCGTCGACGCGCACGCGAGCCCGAGATCTTCCGCCGGGGTCTCCAGGTCGGCGACGGCGAACGGCAAGGCGACGGACCCGTTCGCCGGGAGGGTGACATCGGGCAGGGGCGCAATGGCAGGCGGGTCGTTGGTGCCGTTGACGGTGAGGACAAAAACCGCCTGGCTGGACCAGCCCTGCTCGTCGTAGGCGTCCAGCGTGATCGTGGTTGAACCGGCCCGGTGCGGGGTCGGGATGAGCGTCAGCGTGCGGTTGGTGCCGCTGCCGCCCAGCACCCGCCCGGTCGCGGGCACCAGCAGCGGGTCGGAGACATCGCTGGCCAGCAGCAGGCTCGCCGCCGGCGTGTCGCGGTCGCTCACGGTGAAGCCGACCGTCACCGGCGTGTTCTCATCGGTGACCTGGTCGGCGATCGTGGAGAGGACGGGCGGGGTGTTCCACGGGTCGACCCGCAACAGGAACGACGCGGTGGCGGTGCCGCCCGCCTCGTCGGTGACGGTGAGAGACACCGTGCTGAAGCCCGCCTGACCGGGTGCCGGCGTGAGCGTGACCGTGCGGTTGTATCCCGCACCGTCAAACTGGAAGTTCGCGTCGGGCAGCACCTGCGGGTCCGACGATGCGCCGCTGACCACGAGGCTGGCAGCGGGGGTTTCGGCGTCGCCGATGACGAAGGGAACGGTGATGGGGGCGTTTTGAAGGGTGAGGCGGTCGGCGACGGGCTCGAGGGTGGGGGGCTGGTTGACGGGGTGCACGGTCACGGGGAACGTTTGCGACGTCGCGGCGTGTTCGGGGGCGCCGTCGTTCACGGTGACAGTGACGACCGCGGTGCCGGTGGCGCCGGCGGCCGGCGCGATCGTCAGCAGCCCGAGGCTGGCGGGGGAGGCATAAGTGACGACGGGGTCGGGCACCACGGCTGGGTGACTCGAGACGGCTGTGACGGTGAGGGGCTGGGATTCGTTGGGGGCGCCGGCTCCGATGCCGGTCAGCCGCAGAACCCGTGGCGGCGCGTCCGGCTCGACTTCCAGCGGGGCGATCGGGTCGAGGGTTGGCGCGTCATTGACGGAGGTGACGGTGAGCGGGACATCCTGGCGGGCCACGTTGCCCCGGGCGTCGACCACGAACAGCGTGAGGGTGCCGCTGCCAAACGCGTCCCGCGCCGGCGTGAACGTCAGCACGCGGTTGGACCCGCTCCCCCCAAACACCAGGCCGCCCGGCGGCACCAGCGCCGCGTCCGAGCACACCCCGCTGACGGTCAGTTCCGCCGCGGGAGTTTCGTCGTCCCCCACCACCACGGGGACCTCCGTCGAGGCGTCTTCGGCGATGGCCAGTTCCGGGACGCCGGCGATGACGGGAATGGACTCGATGCCGGCCACGAAGAGGAGGAAGGTGATCCCGGTTGCGCCCTGGTCCGCATCGATCACCGTGAGGTCGATCGCCGCGGCCCCGCTGCGCCCGGGCAGCGGCGTCACGGTCAGGGTCCGATTGCTGCCGGAGCCGTCGAAGACAAGATTCGCATTGGGCACCAGGGCGGGGTTGGAGGCGCGGGCGGTGACGGCGAGGGTGGGTGCGGGAGATTCGAGGTCGCCAATCGTGAAGGGGAGGGGGCCGGTGCTGGTGTTTTCCTGGATCCACTGGTCGCCGATGGCCGACAGCACAGGCAGGTCGTTGACGGACTGGACCGCGACGGTGAAGGCGCACCGGGTTTGGGCGCCCTGGCCGTCGTCCGCGGTCACGGTGAGCGTGGACGTGCCGCTCTTCTCGGGGGGCGCCTCGAACGCGAGCGTGCCGGTGGCATCGGGGCTGTGGTAGGTCAACACCGGTTGCGGTATCACGCCGGGATCGCTCGTCGTCACCGTGAGGGTGACCGGTTCGGGCTCATTGTCGGCGCCGCTGGAGATGCCCGTGAGCGCGACCGTCTGAGGCCCGGCATCCTCGGGCAGGACGAGGTCCGGCAGCGGCGCCAGCGTGGGCGGGTCGTTGACAGGCCGCACGACGACGTCGAACGTGGCGGTGTTGGTGCCGCCGTCATCGGCGACGCTCAGGGTGACGGTGGCGGAGCCGTGCCGGTTGGCCAGGGGCGCCACCGTGACGGTGCGCTGGGCGCCGGAACCGCTCAGGAGAAGGCTTGACGCCGGCAGGAGGTTGGGATTGGTCGACACCGCCTGCACCCACAGCTCGTCCAGGGGCGTGTCCGGATCGGCAATCGTGAAGGACAGCGCGCGGGTTTCGTCCTCGTCGAGCGTCTGGGCGGCAGGACCGGCCAGGGTGGGCGGATCGTCGACGTCGCCGACGGCCACGCGCAACATCCGGGTGCAATACCGGTCGGTCAGCGCGCCGTCGTCGACGGTGACGCTGATCCGTGCGATGCCGGAGGCGTCGGGCACGGGGGTGAACCGCAACTCGGCGGTGGTGGACGGCGGCGTATGGACCACCGCGGGTGCCGCAATGATCCCGGGCTGGTCCGAGACCGCGGTGACGGTGACGACCGGGTCCTCGTTCGCGGGCCCGGCGGTGATGCCGGTCAGGAGCACGACCTGCTCGGGAGCGTCCTCGGTGAGCACCAGGTCGGGGATGGGGTCGAGGGTGGGCGGGTCGTTGGCCGAGGCGACCGTCAGCATGAAGGTGCTGCGCACCACCACGCCCTCGGCATCCACCGCGCTGATCGTGATCCGGCTTTCGCCAAACAGATTCGTTTGCGGCGTGAGCGTCAGCGTCCAATTGCTGCCCGAAGCCTCAAACGCAATGTTCGACACCGGGATCAGGCTCTGATTCGCCGACACGGCCACCACGAGCATGTCTTCCGGCGGCGTTTCGACGTCCCAAAGATGGAACGGAATGACCACGGGGACATCCTCGGGCGATGTTTGATCCGGGATGGCAGTCATCGCGGGCAGGTCGTTCACGGGGGTGATGCTCAGTTCGAACGCCGCGGTGCCCTGGCCGCCGTCGGGGTCCGTGACGGTGAGGGTGACGGTGACCGGGCCGGCCGCGTCGGGCAGCGGCGTGATGGTGACCGTGCGGTTGCTGCCGCTGCCGCCAAACACAAACGCCGACGGGGGCACCTTGGCGGGCGCCGAGGAATACCCGCTCAATGCCAGCGTCTCCGCCCCCGATTCGAGGTCGCCCACGAGAATTGTCAGCGGGCCCGTCGCCGTGTCCTCCTCGAGGGTTACGGGCCCGGGGGCGGTGACGACGGGAAGGTCGTTGACCGGGCGGACGACCACCTGGAAGGCGCGGGCCGTCACGAGGCCGGGGCTGCCGCTGTCGCGCAAGGTGACTGTGAGGGTGGCGGTGCCGGACTGCTCGGGCTGGGGCGTGAACCGCAGGGTGCCGGCGGTGTCGGGGGGGGCGTAGGCGATCGTGGGCGTGGGGATGAGGGCCGGATGGCTCGACACCACCTCGAAGGTGACGGATTGGTTCTCGTTGGTGGCGCCCGGGCTGATGCCGGTCAGCGCAAGCGTTTGTTCGGGGGCGTCCTCGTCGAGGACGAGATCGGCGGGGGGATCGAGGGTGGGCGGATCGTCCACCGGCGTCAGCGTCAGCAGGAAGCTCTGTCCGGCCGATCCGCCCTCGCCGTCGGTGACGGTCACCGTGATCATGGCCTCGCCAAATGCGTTCGCGACGGGCACGACCGTCAGGGTCCGGCGGTCGCCTTCGCCTCCGAGGATCAATCCTTCGGACGCCACCAGGGCCGGGTTGGCGCAAACCGCGGCCAGACCCAGCTGGCCGGCCGGCGTTTCCACATCGGCAATCCCGAACGGCAGCACGAGCGTTTCGTCTTCGGCCGCCACCGGGTTGCCGAACGGGGTGAGGGCGGGCAGGTCGTTGACGGGGGTGACGGTCACTGCGAAGGTGTGGGCCGCCTCGAAACCGTCCGCATCGCGGACCGTCAGGGTGACGGTGGTGGTGCCGGCCCGGTTGGTTGCCGGCACCAGGTCCAACGTCCGGGTCGCGCCCGCGCCGCCGAGAATGAGGCCAGCGGGCGGCAGCAGCTCGGGGTTCGCGGAGCTGGCGGTGACGACAAGATCGCCGGGGGGTGTTTCCGAGTCGGCAACGGTGAAGGGGACGGTGCGCCGCTCGTCTTCGGCCAGGGTCTGGTCGCCGATCACCGAGAGGGAAGGCGGTTCGCGCACGAGCAGGAGCGCGGGGTCGCTGAGGACGGCGCCGAGGCGGTTGGTGATCCAGACGCGGTATTCGCCGGCCTGGTCGGCGGAGGTGTGGGGGAGGTGGAGGACGTTGCTGGTGGCGCCGGGAAGGTCGGCGCCGTTGAAGCGCCACTGGCAGCTCAGCGGCTCGGTGCCCATCACGGTCACGGCGAAGGTGGCGGGATCGCCATTGTTGACGGTCAGTCCCACCGGCTGGGCGAGGATGATGGGCGGGCTTTCGACGGTGACGACCTCCGCGGCGGTGTCATTGGCCGGGTTGATATCCATCTCCAGGCAGGACACCCGCGCCGTGTTGGTCCACACGCCCAGCTGCACCGAGCGCACCTCCAGGGCCACGGTCGCCGTGCCATCGACCCCGAGTGCGCCCAGGGCGCAGTCGATGCCCCCGTCCACGGGCGCGCAGGCGCCCTGGCTGGGCAGGACCGACACCAGTTCGATTCCGGCCGGCACCGTGTCTGCCACGTGGAGGCCCGTGACGGGGCTGGGGCCGCGGTTGACGACGGTGAGGGTGATGGTTCCGGACCAGTCGAAGGGCACGGTTTCGGGCAGGTCGGAGTGGCGCAGCTCCACGTCTGTGATGGGCAGCACCACGGTCACCCGGCGGGCTGTGTTGTCGGCCGGCTGCGAGTCGGCGACGTCGGCGATGAGGGTGGCGGTGTTGGTGACGCTGCCGGTGGCGACGGGGGCGGCGAGGACGGTGATGGTGGCGGATTGTCCTCCGGCCAGCGTGCCGATGGCGCACTCGATTCCCCCATCAATCCGGGTGCAGGCGCCCTGGGTGCTGGTGGCTTCGAGCACCTGGGCGGGGCCTTGGAACAGGTCGCGGAGGACAATGCCGGGGACGGTGGCGGGGCCGGCGTTGCCGACGGTAAGCGTGTAGAGCAGGTTGGTGCCCATCGGCACGGCGCCGGGCGGGCCGTCCATGGCAAGCTGCAGGTCGGTCATCGGATTCATCAAGTCGAGGCCCAGGCTCCATCCGCCCTCGATGACCCCGTCGTCATCCAGGGCGTCATCCAGGCAATACAAGGACCAGACCCCGTTGGGCGTGGTGTTGTAGAAGGCCGAGAGGCTCGGGCCGTAGGGCGGGGCCGGGGCGGGCGCGGGAAAGGTGTCGCCGGTGCCGCCGTGGTTGGCGGGCCGGTAGGTGCCGGGCACGATGACCCCGCTGTCGCTGATCGCCTGGGCCGCCCGGTCGTCGAAGCTGATCGTGACCTGGTCCAGGCTGTTGCCGCTGCCCGCGTCGGACATCAGCACGACGCCCTGGCCCGTCGGCCCCACCAGCAGCATGTCGATGTCGTCCGGGAACAAATGGGTGAGCCTGTTCACCGTCACCGTCACCCTGTAAACCGCCGCGGAAAGACCGGACACGAAGATGGTGGAGGGGTACACGCCGGCCGGGCCGTTGTCGAGCAGCGCAATCCGGTTGGGATTCGCCAGGGGCGCCACCGGGATGAAGACGGCGCTCGAGTTGGTCAGCGTGTTGTCGGCCGGGTTGGGGTCGTGCTCGGCCGCCCCCACGTTCGCCTCGTGCGGGTAGCGGCCAGCCTGAAGCGGGGTGAGGACGACGTCGAGGGCGGTGCTTTGGCCGGCTGCCAGGGTGCCGACCTGGCAAAGCAACACCCCCTGTTGCGCCGTGCAGCTGCCCTGGCCAATCGCCGCCGAAACGAACGTCACGTGCGCCGGCAGCCGGTTGCTCAACATGACGCCCGAAGCCGCCGATGCGCCCGCGTTGGTCACGACCAGCGTGTAGGCCAGATCCTGGCCCAGGGCGACCTCCTCCGTGTGCGCGGCCATCGCCAGCATGAGGTTCGCCGCCGGTTCCAGCGTGACCGCATAATCTTCGACCTCGCCGTTGGGCGCGATCCCGTCGGGTCCCAGGTGTCCCAGGGTGCTGAACCGGAACCGGGCGAAAGTGGGTCCCGGCAGGGCGCCGGGCGGGATGCCCAGGTTGACGAGGTTGGTGCCGGCGAGCAGCGGACGGGCGTCGAGGCATTTGTCGCCGTAGTCGGTCCAGGAGCCATTGTGGTTGAAGTCGACCCAAACATCGAGGAATCCGAGGGTGGAGGCGACCAGTTCCAGCGGAACCGATTGCCCGATGAACCAGCCGTTCGTCCAATGGACACCATCCTCGTCGTCGCCGCCGGCCGCGTCGTCCCCGAGGGCGCCCGGTTCGGGTTGGCCGTCGGGTTCGAAATCGTTTCGCGTGCCCAGGAGGACGCCGGGGTTCAGGATGTGGGCGGCGCCGGGCCGGGCCGAGAGGGTGGGGTAGGGGGGATCGGGCGCGTCGCCCCAATCGACTTCCCAGACGGTGAGGACCGCGGTGGGGCTGGGCACGCGGCCGGAGGGGTTGGCGACTTCGACGTGGTAATTGCCCGACTGGGACTTTTGCACGTTGGTCAACACCAGAACCGATTCCGTCGCTCCCGGCAGGGCTTGCGAGCTGTTGTAATACCACTGGTAGGTCAAGGGGCCGGGACCACTGGCCTCCACGCTGAACTGCACGGTGGTGCCGGCGTAGTTGGTCTGGCTGGCGGGGGGCGTGTCGATCTGCGGCGGCGCCCACACCGTCAGCGTGGCGGGCGTGCTGGTGACGGCGCCGACGATGTTTGTGACGACCACCGCGTAGGTGCCCGCGTTCAGTTCCGTGACCTCGGCGAGGGTGAGCGTGGGTTGGACGGCGCCGACGAAGCGCGACCCGTTGAAATACCATTGGTAGTGCAGCGGCTCGGAACCGACGGCGCTGACGGTGAACACGGCGTTTGACCCGATGGGGAGGCTTTGGGATTGGGGGTGGGTGAGAATGACCGGCGCGGCAAGCACGGTGAGGACGGCGGGCGCGCTCGTCACGGAGCCGACGCCATTGGACACGCACACGCTGTATTCGCCGGCTTGGTCCATTCGAACCTGCGGCAGTTCGAGGGTGGGGCTGGTGGCGCCAGGGAGGTCGACCCCGTTGAAGCGCCACTGGTAGTTGAGCGCCGTCCCCGTGGCCGCCACGGTCAGTGTGACCGTGGCGCCCTCGGACACGGATTGGCTCAGGGGCGGCGTGGTGATCTTGGGCGGGATTTGGGCGTGGACGACGTTGGTCACCGCGTTGTTTCCGGGGTTGGCATCGTCCGGCAACCCGGCGACCCGGACGCCATTGGTGAGCCACACCGCCGTGGTGGGGGTGACCGAGAGAGTGAGTGTCGCCGCGCCGGCGGGCTCCAGGGTGCCCAGCGCGCACATCACCCTTCCGTCCTCGACGGTGCATTCGCCCTGGCTGGACGCCACGGCGTTCAGGGTGATCCCCGAAGGCAGCCAGTTGGTGAGCCACACGTCCGTCGCCGGGATCGACCCCAGATTGCTCACCGTGTGGGTGTACGTCAGCACGCTGCCCACCGCCACCGGGCTCGGCGCCGCCAGGAGCGTCACCGCCACGTCCATCGCAGGCCGCAGGGTCACCGTGTAATCCTCAACCTCCCCGTCCGGGGCTTCCCCGCCTGCGGACGCCAGCCCGCCGGCCGTGGTGAACCGGAACCGGGCAAAGGTGCGCCCGTCGACGGCGGCCACGGGCACAACAAACGCCACCGCGTTGGGTCCGGCCGCCAGGGCGTGTTGGGTGGCGACGCGGTCGCCCGGTTCGGCCCACGACCCGTTGCCGTCGAAATCCACCCAGGCATCCAGAACACCGTGGGTGGACGCCATGACCTGCACCGTGACCCATTGCCCCCAATACCATGGCCCGTTGAGCGTCACGCCGTCCTCGTCGTTCAACCCCGCCAGGTCGTCCCCTCGGGCCTCGGCTTCGGGCTGGCCGTCGGGTTCGTCGTCGGAAGCCGTCCCCAGACGGACGCCGGGAACGAGCACGTGCCTGGGGCCGTTGTCAACGAGCAGGGTGGGGTAGGGCGGCGGAGCATCGCCGAAGTCGGCCTCGAGCACCGTCAGCGCGGCATCCGGACTGGTTGCGGCGCCGACGCTGTTGGTGACGCGGACCCGGTAGAGGCCGGTGTGGTTGGTATCCACAGGGGCGAGGACGAGGGTGGGGCCGGTGGCGGAGGGCAGGGGATGGGTGCCATTGAAAAACCATTGGTAGCTCAACGGCTCCGTACCGCTGGCCTGCACCGTGAAGGTCACCTGGCCGCCCGCATACGCCCTCTGCGTCTCCGGCGGTCTCACAATGACCGGAGCCGCCTGGACCGTCAACAGCACCGGCGTGCTCTCGACCGCGCCCACCGGATTGCTGACCCGCACGCTGTAATAGCCCGCATCCGCCAGTTGCGCGTGGGCGATGGCCAGCGTCGCGTTGGTCTGGTCCGGGATCTCCACGCCGTCGCGGCGCCATTGGTAGCTGAGCGACGCGCCGGACGCGACCACGGTGAACGTGACAGGATCGCCCGCGAGCGCCGTTTGGGGCAACGGGGCGGTGACGATGGCCGGTGCAAGCTGGGCGGTGGCGGTGGCGGTGGCGCTGTTGTTCAACGGGTTCACGTCGACGATGCCCGTGGTGGCGCTTGCCGTCTGGGTGACGGTGCCCTCGGCGGTTGGGCTCACGACGAGATGGACGATGACCGCGCCGCCGGACGCGATCGTCCCGAGATCGCACCTGACCGTGTCCCCGATCTGCGCGCAACTGCCCTGGCCCGGCGCCGCCTCCACCAGCACCGCGTTCCCGGGCAGCGCCCCGCTCAACACCACGTCCCCCGCCGGCGACGGCCCCGTGTTGCCCACCGTCACCTCGAACGTCAGCGGCCCGCCGACCGCGACCGGATCGGGCGTGACCGTCATCGACACTCCCACATCGCCCACCAGGGTCAAGGGCACCGCGTAGTCTTCCACCTCGCCGTCGGCGGCAATGCCCACCGGCGACAGGCCCCCGGCGGTGCTGAATCGGAAGCGGACGAACCCGCGGGCGACGGTGGCCTCCAGGGGCACGGCGACGGTCAGGGCGTTGGCGCCGGGCGCCAGGGGCTGGCTGGCCAGCAATCGCTCGCCCGGGTCCGCCCAGGTTCCGTTCCCGTCGCTGTCGCACCACGCGTCGAGGAAGCCCGCGACCGACGCCGTGACGTTGAGTTGGGCGGGTTGGCCCACCGTCCAGCCGGTGACGAACACGACGCCGTCCTCGTCGTCGCCATGGATGTCGTCGCCCATGGCGTCGCCGTCCGGTTGCCCGTCGGCGTCGGCATCCGCCCCCGCGCCCAGGAACACCCCGTCCACGAGCAGATGGCGTGCGCCGTTGTCGGTCCTGAGGGTCGGGTATGGCGCCGGGGCATCCCCGAAATCCAGCAGTCGGACAGTCAGCACGGCGACGGCGCTGGTGACGGAGCCGGCGTCGTTGGCGACCACCACGTAATAGGGGCCGCCGTCGTCGGGCTGGACGGGGTCGAAGAGGAGGGTGTCGGCCGTGGCTTCGGGAATCACGGTATCGTTGAAATACCACTGGTAGACCAGGGTCCCTTCACCGCCGGCCAGGACGGTTAAACGCGCCGGCTCGCCGTTCGTGGCATCCTGGCTTTGCGGGTGGGCGACAATCTGCGGCGGCAGCAACAACTCGAGCGTCGCGGGCGCGCTCGTCACGGCGCCGCAGAAATTCGACACGACGACGCTGAACACGGCGCCGTCGTCGGCCGGCGTGACGGGCGGCGTGGCGTAGTGGGGGAGGGTGGCGCCGGGAATCGGGATGCCGTCCCGGCGCCACTGGTAGGCGACGGGCGGCGTTCCGGTGACGTCCACGGTGAACAGGGCGCTGGCTCCCGCAGCCACCGCCTGGCTCGCGGGCTGCCGCAGGATCGCCACCGGAATGTCAAACTGCCCCGGCTCCAGCACGCCCGCGCGGTAGGCGACAAAATCCAGGTCGAACGCCCCCACCTGGTCGGCGAGGTTCGCCACGCTCAACGCCAGGTAATTCGTCACCGGAGCGCCCGAGGTGACCGTGTCCACCGCGTTGCCGGCCGTGACGTTGAACACGGCGGGCGTGTAGCTGCCATCCCGATACACGGCCACCCGGTGCGTGCCCGGGTCGGCTCCGTTGTTCGTGATGGTGATCCAGAAATGATGAAACACGCCGGGATCGAGCGGCAACAGGTTCACGTCGCCAAATTCACCCGGATCCACAAACGCATTGGGCGTCTCCCCGAACAGGTTGTTCATGTGCAGGCCCGCCTGGCCGAAACTGTAGGTGGCCGTCGGGCTGGTGTCTTCCACCGCCTGGTTCAGGCTGAAGGAAAGCATCATCCCCGGCGCGGCCGATTGCCGGATCCCAATCATCCCGTGGCCGTTCCCGCTGTTCACCGCGCCGTTGGGCGCGCCGGCCAGCTCGGTCAGCGGATCGGTGGGCGCGGCCGGGGTCAGACGCGCCCGGAAGCTGAGCGTGATTCCGTCGTTGAGGATCGAGTCGGGGGCGGCCACCTGGGCGTCCTGGTCGAGATTGTGCATGAAATGGAACCGCCGGTTGTCGGCGGTCAGGCTGCTGACTGCGTCTTCGAGCGTCAGCACCCCTTGGGTGGTGCTGAGGCCGCCGGGCAGCCCGACGCCCGCGCCGCGTCCGTCCAGCGCCCAGGCATCGGAGGAGTTGTCGTGCGTCCATGTGCCGTCCAACGCCGTCGCGCCGTTCGTGTGGAGCGCGTCGCCGGCGTAGGAATAGGCCCAGCCGCCAACAGGCTCCGGGTAGGCCGGGTCGTCGGGGGTCAGCACGGCCAGGCGAGCCACGATGCTGGTGACGCTTCCCAGAGTGTTCGTGAGCACCACCTGGTAATTGCCGGCATCGGACGGCTGGAGGTTCACCAGCGCCAGCGCCGGGCCGGTCGCGCCCTCAACCGGCACCCCGTCTTTGAGCCATTGGAAGGCGGGAGGCGGTTCGCCTTCGGCGGTGACTGTGAACGTGTGGTTCGAGCCGAGAAACGCCGTCTTGCACAGCGGCGGCGCGAGAATCCGGGGCGCCCCCAGCACCGTGAGCGCCGCGGGATCGCTCAGCACGGCGCCCACCTCGTTGGTGATCCGCACCGTGTAGTTGCCGGCGTCGGCCAGTTGCACCGACGCGAACGCCAGCACGGCCCCGGTCGCTCCGGGCAGCGCCACCCCGTTCCGGAACCACTGGATCCTGAGATCGTCGCCGACGGCTTCCACGACCAGCTGGACCGGCTCGCCCCGGGTCACGGTTTGGGAGAGGGGGGGCGCGGTGATCGCCGGCGGCTGCATCACGCGCACGGTCACCTCGGCGGCATTGTCCGACGGCGCCAGCTCCAGGCCGCCGGAGTGCGCCTCGAGGCTGTTGGTCCAGAAGCCGGCCTGGGCCGCCGTGGCGGCGACCTGCACGGTCGCAGCGGTGTTTGGCGCGAGCGCGCCCAGATCGCACTGGAGCACCCCTGCGGCGTGGCTGCAGCTGCCCTGGCTGGCCGAGGCCGAAACAAACGACAGACCTGCCGGAAGCCGATGCACCACCGTGGCGTCGGCCGCTTCCATGGGCCCCCCGTTGGTGGCGATCAGGGTCAGCGTCCACAGGCTGCCGACCGCCACGGGATCCGGTTGCGCCGCCGCGCTGACCGCGAGATCCACCGGGCTGCCAATGGCCGCAACGTGATCCTCCACCTCGCCGTCCAACGCCATGCCGGTGAAGCCCGGGTCGCGGCCGCTGCCAAACCGGAACCGCGTGAGGCACGGTCCCGGAAGCGCCCCGGCCGGCACCGCAACGCCCAGCAGGTTGGTTCCCGCCGCCAGGTCGACGTTGGTGAGGATCTGGTCGCCCGGGTCCGCCCAGCTGCCGTTGCCGTTGAAGTCGGCCCAGGCGTTCAGCACCCCCGGCGCGGAGGCAAGCACCTCCATCACCGCGCTCTGGCCGCGCGGCCAACCCTGGCTGAAGCGGACGCCGTCCTCGTCGGGCGCGGCCGACGTGTCGTCGCCGTCGGCCATGGCGGAAGGTGCGCCGTCGGGTTCGGCATCGACGCTCATCCCGAGGTGCAGGCCATCCAGAAGCAGGTGATGCGCGCCCTGCTCGGCGAGGGTGGTGGGATAGGGCGCCGGGGCGTCACCGAAATCGGCTGTCCAGACCGTGAGGGTGGCCGGCGCGCTGGTGACGGCGCCGACGGCGTTGGTGACCACGGCGCAATAACTGCCGGCGTCCGCGGGCTGGACGTTCGTCAGGGTCAGCACGGGTGCCGTCGCGCCCGGGATGTCCCGGGTGTCTTGGAAGCGCCACTGGAAAGTCAACGGGCCCGTGCCGGCCGCGTCCACCGCGAACGTCGCGGTGGTGCCCGCGAAGTTGGTGCGGCTGGCAGGCGACGCGGTGATTGCCGGCGGGATTGCGAGGGTGAGGGTGGCGACGGTGCTGGTGACGGCGCCGACGGCGTTGGTGACGGCAACCGTGTAGCCGCCCTCATGGGAGGCCTCGGCCCCGGAGATGGTGCAGATGGGGGCGTTTGCTCCCGCAATGGCGGCGCCGTTGAAATACCACTGGTAACTCAGCGCGTCGCCCGCGGCCGTCACACGGAACGAAGCGCTGCCCCCCGCCACCACCATCACATCCTCAGGCTGCGAAAAAATCTCCGGCGCCGTCAGCACGAGCGTCGTGACCATCGCCGCGTTGTCGGCCGGGCTGGGATCGACCCCGGACGCGGCAATGCCGGCGGTGGCGCTGAGGTTGCCGGAGGCCAGGGGGGTCACCTGGATGGTGGCGGTGCCGGCGCCGTGAACATCCAGGCCGCCCAGCGTCCACACGACCGTTGCCGACTCCTGGCTCCAAGTCCCGTAGCTTGCCGTGGCCGAAAGGAAGGTGGCCCCTGCCGGCAGCGCGCTGGTGACGACCACCCCCGAGGCGGCTGCGGGTCCGTGGTTGGTGACATCGATCGTGTAGGTCAGCATGCCCCCCGCGGCGACGGGATCCGGATGGTCCGTGTGGGCCAGGCCCAGATCGTGCAGCGGCTGCACGGTCTCCAGGGTCAGCTGCCAGCCTCCGTAGATGGTGCCCCCGTCTTCGGCGGCATCGTCCACGACGTAGAGCGACCATGGACCGTTCGGGTTGGTGTCCTGGAACACAGCCAGTGAGGACGACCAGGGCGGCGAGCCGGGCGCGGTGAAGAAGTTGTCTTCGACGCCGCCGTAGTTGCTGGGCAGGTAGGTGCCGGAGGAAATGGCAGTCGTGAACGGCAAGGTGTTGGTCGAGTCGCCGTCAAAGGTCAGCGTCACATCGCTCAGTCCCGTCTCGGGGTCGCCTCCGTCCGACATCAACACCACCGCCTGGCCCTGCGGCCCGACCAACAGCACATCCAACTCGTCCGCATAGGGATGGGTCACCTGCCGGAGCGTCACGGTGACCTTGTGCACGGCAGCGGTCAGGCCCGAGACCTGGATCGCTGCGGGGTAGGGACTGGCCGGGCCGGAGGGAAAATCGGGCATGGAGATGAAGCCCGGATAGGAGAACGTGTGGGTGGTGCCGGACTGAGCGGCGCGTGTGGTCGGGCTGACCAGTGCAAGGGGCGTGAGCAGAAGGGCGATTCCCAGGGCAGGGGAGACGCCACGCAGCCTAATCCCTTTGAGGATGAGGCGGATGGGCCGCGTGACGAGGGCACAAGGGTGCATAAGCCTGGAGGGCAGTTCCGGGGTTCGTGTTTTAACGACAACGACAGTACTTCTATACGGTTGCAATGCGCCTGATCCTAAGAATCGCCTCTAAGAGTACATGTTTGGGGCAAAAAATCAACGTCCGATCCAATCCGTTTTCCAAGGTTTTATCGTCATCGGGACCCGTGAGGTTGAGACCCGGCGGCCCAAGCCGCTTTTGCCTTGTCGCCCCGCCGCGCTCACCCCATGCTTCCACCCGATGGCGGAACGGATGATTACCGACGTGCTGGCCAAGCCGGATGCGGCGCTGGAGATGACGCTGCGCCCGGCAGTCTTTGCCGATTTCACCGGCCAATCCAAAGTCAAGGAACGGCTCGAGATCACCGTCGCCGCGGCACGCCAACGCAGCGAGCCGCTCGACCACATCCTCCTCAACGGCCCGCCCGGCCTGGGCAAAACCACCCTCGCCCACATCCTCGCCAAGGCCATGGGCGCCAGCCTCAAATGCACCAGCGGACCCACCATCGAAAAAGCCGGCGACCTCGCCGGACTCCTCACCAACCTCGAGGCTGGCGACGTCCTGTTCGTCGACGAAATCCATCGCCTCCAAAAGACGATCGAGGAGTACCTCTACCCGGCCATGGAGGACTTCAAGCTGGACATCATCATTGACCAGGGTCCCAATGCCCGCAGCGTGCGCCTGAACCTGCCGCGCTTCACCCTCATCGGCGCCACCACCCGCAGCGGCCTCCTCACCGCCCCGCTCCTCACCCGATTCCCCATCCGCGAACGCCTCGACTACTACCACGCCGACGACCTCCAAACCATCGTCGTCCGCTCCGCACGCCTCCTCGCCATCGAACTGGAACCGGCCGGCGCCCGCGAAATCGCCCGCCGCAGCCGCGGCACACCCCGCATTGCCAACAACCTCCTCCGGCGCGTGCGCGACTACGCCCAGGTGCGTGGCGACGGCCGCATCACCGCCGCGCTCGCCGACCGCGCGCTGGCCATGCTGGAGATCGACGAGAACGGCCTCGACGAAATGGACAAACGCATCCTCGAAGCCGTGATCGCCAAGTTCGGCGGCGGGCCCGTGGGCGTCAGCTCGCTGGCCGTCGCCGTCGGCGAGGAACCCGACACCCTCGAAGAGGTCTACGAGCCTTACCTCATCATGGAAGGCTACCTGAAACGCACCTCGCAGGGCCGCGTCGCCACCGAGCTGAGCTACCAGAAACTGGGCGTCAAACCGGCCGAGTCCCGCCAGCGCGCGCTGCTCTAACCTGCATTGCCCATCCCGCGTCTGCGGGATGAGCAATGCAGCCTAGCGCTGGATGCGGGCCGACCCGCCCTGGGCGAAGGCGCGCACCTGCTCGACGGCCGCCATGGTGGTATCTCCGGGGAACGTGGTCAGCAGCGCGCCGTGCGCCCAGCCGAGCTTGACGGCGTCTTCGGGCGATTCGCCCTGGAGCAACCCGTAAAAGAAGCCGGAGGCGAAGCCGTCGCCGCCGCCGACGCGGTCGAGGACATCGAGTTCGCAGGTGGGGGCCTGGTGGGTGGTGCCGTTGATCCAGGCGACAGCGCTCCAGCGGTGGCGGTTGGTGGAGAGCACCTCGCGCAGGGTGGTGGCGACGATTTTGATTTGGGGATGTTTTTTGACGACATTGGCGATCATGGCGACGAAGGCGCTGGGGTCGAGCTTGGATTTGGCGGCGACCTCGGGTCCGGGGATGCCGAGGCCCAACTGGAGGTCTTCCTCGTTGCCAACCAGCACGTCGACGTGCTTGACGATCCGGTCCAGAACCGCCACGGCGCGGTCATGGCCGCCGGAGATGTTCCAGAGCTTGGCGCGATAGTTCAAATCGAACGAGATCACCGCGCCCGCCGCCTTGGCCGCCTGCATGCCCTCGACGATCACTTCCGAGGTCGTCGGCGACAGCGCGGCGAAGATGCCGCCGCTGTGGAACCAGCGGACGCCTCCGGCGAAGATGGACGCCCAATCGAAGTCGCCCGGTTTGAGGCGTGCGGCGGCCTCGTTGCTGCGGTTGTAAAAGACGACAGGCGCGCGCACCCCGTGGCCGCGGTCGCTGTAGACGGCGGCCATGGTGGGGCCTTGAACGCCGTCGTGCTGGAACGTCTTGTAGAAGGGCCTCACACCCATCGCCCGAACCCGTTCGGCGATCAGGTCGCCGATGGGATAATCGACCATGGCGGTGGCGATGCCGGTGCGCAGACGGAAACAGTCGGCGAGGTTGGCGGCGACATTGAATTCGCCGCCGCTGACGTGGATGCGGCATTGGGTGGCTTTGCGGAACGGGATGATGCCCGGGTCGAGTCGGTGGACCAATGCGCCGAGGGAAACCAGGTCCAGGGCGGCGTCCTGTCGGAGGTTCAAACCGTAGTTCATGGGATAGGGTTCAGCGGTTGTTGTCGAACGTGTCGTTGATGCAGACCCAGGATGGGCGGGCCGGAACCGATGTCAAACCCGAACTGCGCCCGCGCATGGCACCGCCGGTCTGCCGAGCCGCAGCGCCGCGTGGCGCCCCGACAACGCCCGGGAACACCGGACGGCGGCTCCCGCAGTCGTCGCGTGGCAGGCGCGGGCGGCGTGGGTGGCCGAGCGGGGAGGGCCGGGGCCTCACCCGAGCGTTTCGCCCCTGATGAATTCGGGGATGATGCGCACGTGGCGGCGGGGCGCCTTGCGGTCGTGGGCGAGGCGGATGACCATGGAGGCCAGGCGCCGGGCGAAGAGGTCCGGGTCGCAGCCGTAGCGGGCGATTTCCGGCGAGAAACAGCCCAGGAACGGGTCGCTGTCCCGGCTGATCAGGGCCATGTCCGCCGGCAGGCGGAAGCCGCGGCGGGTGAGTTCGCTGGCGACGGTGAGGGCGGAGGTGGCGCGAAGCACAAAGAACCCGGTGGGGATGGGTGACGAGTCCAGGAGGACATCGAGTTTGCGGCGCACATCGGGCAGCGTGCCGGCGTGGCGGAGGACCGCGATGGACACGCCGGCGGGGTTGCGGCCCTCACAGGCTTCGCGAAACCCCTGTGCCGCCTCGTGGTCGCCGGCGAGCTCGGGGGTTTGGATGAGCAGGGCGAGGCGGCGATGACCGCGGGCCATTAGCCGGTGGGCCGCGTGCCGCGCGACCGCGCGGTAATCAAAATCCACCGACGGCAGCGGCACGGCGGGGTAACACGAGCCCGCCACCACACACGGCAGGCGCTGCGCCGCAAACCACCACTGCATCGCCTCGGTCGCGCGCGTCAGCACCCACGCCGCCGCAGGCCGCTGTCGCGTCAGCCGCGCCAGGTCCCGCTCCGGCGCGCGCCCGTAATAGCGGGTGCCGCTGTGGATCTCCAGCGCGCAGCCGGCCGCCGGCAGCAGCGCGCGCAACTTGTCCATCCAGTAAAACAGGAGCGGCGGCGCCTCCTGCAGCCGGAACGGCACCAGCAGGCGGACCGTCGGCGCGGCCGCGCGAGGCGTCGCCCGCTTCCCCTTCACGATCGTCCGCGCCCGGCGCGGGGCGGAGGCCACCCATCCCTGGGCGGCGAGCAGGTCGAGGGCGGCGCGCAAGGTCGGGCGGCTGACATGGAGCTGGCGGCTGAGGTCGCGCTCGCCGGGCAGCCGCTCCTGCCACCAGCCGCGGACGAGGCCGTCGCGGAGGATTTGGGCCGCGTGCTGGGCGAGCGACGGCCGGAGCGGCAGCGGCAGAAGGACATGCGGGGTTGTCATCTGGTCAACCAAACTGGCCAGTAGATTGGCCTTTTGCCCCGCCGCCACGCAAGGCATCTTTGCCACAATCACAAACCGCGAACCGCCCCGGCCGTCGCCGCCGGAGGCAACCGATAGTGGAAGGCACGATGAACACGATGCGCCGCAGTATTGCAGCCGCCTTGGCGGCCCTGGCTTTTCCCTGGCTGGGCCTTTCCGACGCCGGTGAGGTGGCATGCGCCTACCACGCCGGCACGCAGGACAACCCCGCCGCCGCGCCCGACCCCGCCACGCCGGAAGGCGGGGGATGGACGCTGAACGACGTGACTGCCGGGGATGCGGATTTCACGTGGGGCGGCGTGTCGCCGGACGGCGCGACCGGGTTGAACGCGTGGCGCGTGCTGGACAACAGCACCGCCAGCGGCCGCTTCCTCTATTACAGCCATGCCCTGAGCGCGCCGCAGCAATCCGACGCGGGGGCCTATGGGTGGAAGCTGGCCGCGGTGTTCCGGCTGCAGGACCCGGTGGCCGACAACGCCGGGGCGCGCGCCGCCTATCTGTTCTTCGGCGACAACGCGAACACCCGGTTCATCGCCTTCTTCGACATCCTTCCCTCCGGGGCGCTCGAGGTGAATTTCCAGGGCACGGGCGGCGGGACGGTGGTGCTGACGACGGACGCGGCCGAGGCGGCGGGCTACAACACGCACGAGGTGTGGTACGATCCGGCGACGCGGCGGGCGGAGTACCGGTTCAACGGCGCGGTCCGGTGGTCGGCCTGGGCCGGCAGCACGGGCGCTTACAACGGCGTGAAGTGGGGCACGGAATCCAGCGGGGGCCGCGGCGACGGTTATTGGAACAGCGTGACGTTCACGATCAACGACCCGCCGCCGCTGCCGGGGGTGGCGCTGCATCCCCAATCGTCCACGAACGCCGTGGGGGACCGCGTCACGTTCACCGGCGCGTTTACGAACCTGGTGCTGAGCCACCAGTGGTACAAGGACGGCGCGCCGATCCCCGGCGCCACCCAGGCCGCCTTCACCCTCCCCTTCGTCACCGTGCTCGACGCCGGCAGTTACTTGCTCCGCGCGTCCAACACCGTGGGCACCGCCGATACCGATCCCGCCACCCTCACCGTGCTGCCCGACACCACCCCGCCCGCCGTGGTCCGCGCCGTCGCGTCCGTGTTCGCCTCCCGGCTTCGCCTGCACTTTTCCGAGCCGGTACTGGCAGCCTCGGCGGTGGACCGGTTCAACTACGCGTTTCCGGACGCCGCGTTCGAACTCGTCGACCTTGCCATGGCGGACCGGTTCACGGTGGACCTTGCCCTGGCGCCCGCGCCGGTGCCCGGCTCGAACTACGTGGTGCTGGTTTCGTTTGTGCAGGACGATGCCACGAACGCGATGCCTGAAAACGTGTGCGTGCCGTTCAGCGCGCCGTCCGGTTTTCCGGCGATGGGGCAGCTGGTGGCGGCGTTCAACGGGTCGGTGACGGCTGCGGACCCGGCGGACGGGGTGACATGGCCGGACCAATCGGGCAACGAGAACCACGCGCTGAGTTACAGCACCGCGACGAATCGCCGGCCCACGCTGATCGAGAGCAACCTGAACGGGTTCGCAACCCTCAACTTCCACCGTCCGTCCCAGCAGGCGCTCACCATCGCCGGCCCGACCTCCACCGGGTTCCACGGCAGCAACCTCACCTGGTTCATCGTCGCCAAACCCACCAACGTGGCCGGGTTCAATCCCAACCTCCTCCGGCACAGCTCCACGTTCAGCGCGGCCGCGTGGGGCTCGTTCATGTTCGGGGGCAACGCCAGCACCGGATACCAGCCGGCCTTTGTGTCCAATGGGCGGCGGCCCGCCGGATCCGCCATCGAGGCGGTGGCGTTCCCCATCCAGCCGGGCCACTGGATGATCTGCGAAGGCTACGTCAACGGCGACCTTGGGGAAAGTTACAGCCGCGTCGAGACCCCCGCGTCGAACACGGTGGTGTCCGCCACCAACAGCGCCGCCACCCCCACCGGGTATGGGGAGCCGTTGCTGACCTGGATCGGCCGCAGTCCGACCGTCGCCTCCGACGCCTTCGACGGCGAGATGGCCGAGGTGCTGGTGTACAGCGGTGTCCTCGACGCCGTCCAGCGCGCCGAAGTCCAAACCCATCTGCGCACCAAGTACTTCTCCCAGCCGCCCACTGTCGCCATCACCGCCACCGCCACCAACCTGCAGATCGCATTCACCGGCGTTCTGCAGGCCGCGCCTGCTGTGGACGGCGCGTTTGAGGACGTGGAGGGCGTCGTGACCAGCCCTCTGGAGATCCCGCTCGAGAGCGCCACCAACACTCTGTTCTTCCGCGCCCGCCGTCCTTGATTCGCCATGCCCACCCTCCGCACCGCGAGCATGCACGAACCCGGCGGCGCCCACGCCCGGCTCCGCGGGAGGCGCTTCTGGCGTCGCGGGCGTTTTGGGCGCTGGCGGTGGGCGGTGGTCCTGGGGCTGTGGATGTCGGGGGCGGGCGGCCCCGCCTGCGCCGGGTTCGCGCTGACCGAGTTCATGGCGGCGAATGTGGGGACGCTGGCGGACGAGGACGGCGCCTCGTCCGACTGGATTGAGGTGCACAACCCGGCGGCGGCCGAGGCGAGTTTGGACGGCTGGTATTTGACCGACGACCCGGGCGACCGCACCAAGTGGGCGTTCCCGGCCACCCACATCGCCGCGGGCGGCTATCTTGTGGTGTTCGCCTCGAACCACGACCGCCGCGTTGTGGGCGCGGCGCTCCACACGAACTTCCGGTTGAACGCGGAGGGGGGCTACCTGGCCCTGGTGGCGCCGGGCGGAGAGACGGTGACGGAGTATGGTGCCGGCGGCGCCGCCTACCCGCCCCAGGCGGACGACATCGCGTATGGGCTGACCACGAACACGCCCCCTGCGGTGAAGTATTTCACCACGCCCACCCCCGGCGCGCCGAACGTCGGCGGCGTCGCCAACGTCACGCTGGTTCCCGGCTTCTCCGTGGCCAGCGGCGTGTTCACGAACAGCGTCACCGTCACCCTCACGTCGCCCCTGCCGGGCGCGGACATCCGCTACACGACCGACGGCACGCGGCCGGGGGTGGTGTCGGCGCTCTACACGGCGCCGCTGACGTTCAGCACGTCGACGCGCCTGCGGGCGGCGCTGTGCTTCGCCGGCGAGCCGCCCGGTCCCAGCGCGACGGCGTGTTACGTGCGCCTGGCCGCCAGCGCCCAGACCTTCGCGTCGCCGCTGCCCATCGTCGTGCTCTACAACTTCGGAGCCGGCCCTGTGCCGGGCGTCGACGGATACGGGCCGTATCGGGATGGCAGTTATGTGGTCCAGGCGCCCATGCAGACGCATGCCTTCACCCTGTTCGACCGCGCCCACGGCTGGGCCGCCTTCACCAACCCGCCGGCGGCCGCGTCCCGCGCCGGGGTCCGGCTGCACGGCACCAGCTCGTTCAGTTTCGTCCGGAAGAGTTACAAGCTGGAAACCTGGACCGAAACCGACGAGGAGGGTCGCGACGTGCCGCTGCTGGGCATGCCGGCCGACAATGACTGGGTGCTCTACGCGCCCAGCCCGTCGAACTTCGACGCCTCGCTCCTTCACAACGCGTTCATCTACGAACTGGCCTCCCAGTCCGGCTACCCCGCGCCCCGCTGGCGTTTCGTCGAAGTCTTTCTCAACACCAACGGCACCGACCTCGCCGCCTCCCACAACCTCGGCCTCTACCTGCTCGTCGAAAAGATCAAACGGGCCAGGGACCGCGTGGCGTTTGAACCCTTCGCCACGAACGGCACCCGCGGCGGCTGGATGATCAACTCCGACCGCATGGACGCCCTGCCCGCCGGCACCCCCGTCAACAGCGGCCTCCTGCCCCGCCACTTCCATACCGCCGGCCCCGACCGCATCCTGCAAACCGAAGACGACAACGCGCGCGGCTACCAGGGACCCGCGGGCGGCAGCGGCCTGCCGCCCCCCCGGGACGACATGCCCAACTACTATCACTCCTTCTTCAACTTCGAATCGCCCCGCGGCTGGGACATCACCCCCGACCAACGCGCCCACATCCAGGCGTTCGTCCGCGCCTTCGACGCCGCGCTCTACGGCCCCAACTTCGCCCACCCCGACCACGGTTATGCGCCCTTCATCGACGTCGGGAATTTTGTGCACCATTTCATCCTGCAAAGTTTCCCGAAGAACCAGGACGCCGAGGTTCTCAGCACCTACTTCGTGCGCGAAACGCCCACCAGCAAGATGCGCCACGGCCCCCTCTGGGATTTCGACCGGGCCTACACCAGGAACCCCACCAGCGGGGATCCGCTGGCCCACCTCAAGTGGGCTTCGGACCGCCTGTTCTATCCGCGGCTCTTCGCCGACCCGAACTTCAATCAGGCCTACATCGACAAGTGGCAGGAGCTGCGCCGCGGGGCGTTCGCCACGTCCAATCTCCTCGCCATCCTCGACGCCCAAACCAACGCCATCACCCCCGCCGTCGCCGCCCGCAGCGGCCTCACCGCCGCCGCCTGGGCCGCCAACGTCGGCGCCATGCGCAACTGGCTCGTCACCCGCGCCGCCGCCATCGACGCCCAGTTCCCCGCCCCGCCCGTCTTCAGCCAGGACGGCGGCGCCGTGCCCAACGGCTTCCAGCTCGCCATCCTCGGCACCCCGGGCACCCTCTACTTCACCACCGACGGCTCCGACCCGCGCGCCCCCGGCGGCAACGTCGCCGACTCCGCCCAAGCCTACGCCCTCCCCATCACCCTCCACGCCCCCACCACCGTCTTCGCCCGCATCCGCAGCGGCGCCAGCTGGAGCGGGTTCACCCGCGCCACCTTTTTCACCCCGCAGGACCTCGGCGCCCTGCGCCTCACCGAAATCATGTACCACCCCCCCCCCACGCTCGTCGGCGCCACCCTCGTCGACGGCGACGCCTTCGAGTTTCTCGAATTCAAAAACACCGGCGCCACCCCGCTCGACCTCAGCGGGCTCACCTTCGCCAGCGGCCTCACCTTCACCTTCCCCGTCGGCACACGGCTCGACCCCGGCGCCTTCTTCGTCCTCGCCCGCGACCCCGCCATGCTGCAGGCCATGCATCCCGGCCTCGCCGTCCACGGCGTCTTCACCGCCGGCAAACTCGACAATGCCGGCGAATCCCTCAAACTCGCCTACCCGGGCGGTGCCACCTTGATCTCGCTCACCTACGACGACCTCGCCCCCTGGCCGGTCCCGGCCGACGGCTACGGCTTTTCCCTCGTGCCCTGCGACCTCGGCGCGCCCGGCGATCCCGGGCTCGTGTCGCACTGGCGCGCCAGCGCGCAGCCCGGCGGTTCCCCGGGCGCGGACGATCCTCCGGGGGGCATCCCGCCGGTCCGGGTCAACGAGGTTTTGAGCGCCTCGACGCCGCCCGCCGTCGACGCGATCGAACTGGTCAACCCCACCGCCGAAAGCGCCGATGTCGGCGGCTGGTTCCTCACCGACGACTCGGCGGTGCCCAGGAAGTTCAGAATTCCGCCCGGCACCGTCATGGCACCGGCGGCATGCCTTGTGATCGACGAAACCGCCTTCCATCCCGCCGCGGGCGCGTCCGGCGGTTTCGCCCTGGGCGCCGACGGCGACGAGGTGTATCTGTTCAGCGGCGATGCCCGCACGAACCTCACCGGCTACAGCCACGGGTTCCGTTTCGGGGGGGCGGAAGCCGGGGTGACCCTGGGGCGCCACGTCATCAGCACCGGCGAGGAGCGGTTCACCGCCCAGGCGGCTCCCACCCTGGGCGCCGCCAACGCCGGCCCGCTGGTCGGTCCGGTCGTCATCAGCGAGATCCATTACCACCCCGAGCCGGACGATTTCGAGTTTGTGGAGCTGCACAATGTGACGGCGGCGGCGGTGGACCTGTTTGACGCGGCGGTGCCGACGAACACGTGGCGTGTCAGCGGGCTCGGTTTCGTGTTTCCCCCCCACATCACGCTGGCTCCCGAGGGCCGCCTGCTGCTCATCGGCACCAACGAGGCGGCGTTTCGCGCGCGGCACCTGGTGGCGCCCGGCGTCCTCGTGGTGGGGCCGTGGGAAGGCCAATTGCAGAACAGCGGCGAGCGGCTCGAGGTTCGGCGGCTCTACACGCATGCCACCAACACCTACGAGGTCGCCGTCGACGCCGTCCGCTACAATGACAAGGCCCCATGGCCGCCCGCCGCCGACGGCGGCGGGTTCTCCCTCCAGCGGCGGGCGCCGGGCGCCTTTGGCGACGACCCGGCGCATTGGGTGGCCGCGCCCCCAACCCCGGGCGCCGACCTGCCCGTCGGCACCGCCCCCGTCCTCCTCGAGCACCCCCAAAGCCGCATCGTGGTGTTCGGCCAAAGCGCGACTTTCAGCGTGAGCGCCGCCGGCAGCGAGCCCTTGTATTACCAGTGGCGGTTGAACGGCGAGCCGATCCCCGGCGCCGGCGAAGCCCGGCTGGTGGTGGCCAGCGCCCAATCGTCCGACGCGGGCGTCTACTCGGTGGTGGTCTACAACAATGTCGGCTCAGCGGTCAGTTCCAACGCCACCCTCACCTTTGCCTGGCCGCCCACCATCCTCACCCAGCCCCGGAGCGTGGCCGTTCGCGGCTCGACCAACACCGCCACCTACGGCCAGACCGGCAGCAATGTCACCTTTGAGGTCGTCGCCACCGGCTTGGCCCCCGTCACCTACCAGTGGCGATTCCGCGGCGCCGCCCTCCCCGGCGCCACCTCACCCTCGCTGACCCTCTCCAATGTCACGCTCGCCCACGACGGACCTTACGACGTCGTCGTCACCGACGCCGTCGGCGCCACGGCCAGCGCCCCCGCAACGCTCACCCTCCTGCTTTCCCCAGCGTTCACCAACAGCCCCGTCAGCCAAGACGTCGTTGTCGGCGGCAGCGTGACCTGGAGCGCCGCCGTCTGCGGGCACCCCCTCCCGTTCGGTTTTGAGTGGAAGCGGATTGTCGGCGGCGTGACGCTTGCCAGCAACACGCTGGCCCAACACGCCGACTTCTTCACGCTCCCCCATGTCCAGCCCTCCCACAGCGGTTATTACCGCGTCATCGCCCGCAACCTCGCCGCACCCAGCGGCATCGCCTGCACCTTCATGCTCACCGTGCTCGCGGATACCGACGCCGACGGCCTGCCCGACTCCTGGGAGGCGGCCCACGGGCTGGCCACCAACAACCCGGCCGACGCCACCCTCGACGGCGACGCGGATGGCGCCGACAACCGCGCCGAATACGCCGCCGGCACCGATCCGAACGACCCGGCCAGCCGGCTCCACCTCCGGGTGGCGGCTCCCGCCGGCCCCACCCTCGAGTTCCTCGCGGTCTCGAATCGCACCTACTCCATCCTCGAAGCCGCCGACGCCGCGGGCGGCGCATGGCAGCGCTGCGCCGATGTGCTCGCGCACCCCACCAACCGCGTCGCACGCATCCCGCTTGCCCCCGAATCCTCCCCCCGGTTCTTCCGGCTCACAACCCCGCGCCCGCCATGAAGAGTCCACCTCCTCCGAAGTCGCCGCCGGCGGCAATGCCGGGACGCGCCGCCCAGGGCGCGCCGGCCCGCGGCAGCGCGCCGCGCTTTTCCCGCAGCGGCGCCGGTGGGTGTCGCAGCAGACTGGGTCTCCTGAGGTTCGCATGACCGTGGACCTCACCGCGCCCGAATCCGGCAACGACCTGGCGGCGTTCTACCGGGCCGCGCTTTTGGACGACGTCATCCCGTTCTGGTTGCGCCACGGGCTCGACCGCGACCACGGCGGCATCCTCAGCTGCCTCGACCGCGACGGCGCCGTGATCGACACCGACAAGTCCATGTGGATCCAGGGGCGCGCCGGCTGGATGTTCGCCACGCTCGTCAACACGGTCGAACGCCGCCCCGAATGGTTGGACGCGGCGCGGTCGTGCGTCGAATTCTCGCGCCGCCACGGCTTCGCCCCCGGCGGCAAGATGTATTTCACCGTCACCCGGGACGGGCGCCCCCTGCGCATGCGGCGCTACGTCTACAGCGAAGCCTTCGCCGCCATCGCCAACGCCGCCTTTGCCAGGGCCGCCGGCGACGCCCGGGCTGCCGACGATGCGGTCGCCGTGTTCGCCCGCTACCTGCGGTATTCCTTCGAGCAGGGGGTCATGACCCCGAAGTTCGAACCCACACGCCCCTCCAAGAACCTCGGCCCCCTGTTCATCACCATCGCCACCGCCCAGGAGCTTCGGGCCAACCTCGGCGACCTCACCGTCGGAGGCCGCACCTGCACCGGGTGGATCGACGCCAGCATCGCCGAAATCGCGCGCGACTTCCTCAAACCCCAACTCGCCGCCCTCATGGAAACCGTCGGCCCCGCAGGCGAAATCCTTGACCACGCCGACGGGCGCACCTTGAATCCGGGCCATGCGATCGAATGCGCCTGGTTCATCCTGCACGAAGCCGGCCGGCGCAAGGACCACCAGCTCCTCACCCTGGGCACCAGCATCCTCGATTGGATGTGGGCCCGCGGGTGGGACCCCCAGCACGGCGGCTTGCTTTCTTTCACCGACCTGCGCGGATTGCCCGTCCAGGAATACTGGCACGACATGAAATTCTGGTGGCCGCACTGCGAAGCCCTCCTGGCCACGCTTCTGGCCTGGACCCTGACCCGTGATCCCCGCTACGCCGCCATGCATCGCCAGGTCCATGACTGGAGCTTCGCCCACTTCCCCGACCCCGACCACGGCGAATGGTTTGGGTACCTCCACCGCGACGGCACCGTGTCGCAACCCGCCAAAGGCAATCTGTTCAAGGGCCCCTTTCACCTGCCGCGCATGCTGCTGGGCGCCTGGCGCATCCTGGCCTCGCCGGCGTCCTCATGAGTGCGAACGCCGATGCTCGGGAAGGCGGCGGGTCGGGGGTGTCTGCGCGTCTTCTGCCCGGGGCGTGGATGGTGGTGGGGTTGCTGGTGCCGGTGGCGCTGTTGAACTACCTGGACCGCCAGATGCTGGCGGCGATGAAGTTCTCCATGATGCAGGACATCCCCGACATTGCGCTGGAGGAGAACTGGGGCAAGATCCTGGCGTTGTTCAAGTGGGTGTATGCGATGCTGAGCCCGATTGGGGGTTACCTCGCCGACCGGTTCAGCCGGCGGCACGTCATCGCCGCCAGCTTGTTCGTGTGGTCGGCCGTCACCTGGGCCACCGGCCACGTCACCACCTACGACCAGTTGCTCGCCGCCCGCGCCGTCATGGGCGTCAGCGAAGCCTTCTACATCCCCGCTGCCCTCGCCCTCATCGCCGATGTTCACCTGGGCCCGACCCGCTCGCGCGCCGTGGGCTTGCACCAGATGGGCATCTACGCCGGCGTCATCATCGGCGGCTTCAGCGGCTATGCCGCGGACAGCCCCGCCCTCGGCTGGCGCTGGGCGTTCGACGCGTGCGGCGTGGTGGGCGTGCTCTACGCCGTGCCCCTGTTCCTGCTCCTGCGCCACCCCGGCCGCCCCGCCCAAACCGCCTCCCGCCCCCATGCCTCCCCGGCGGGCGCACTCCGTGAGCTGATGGGCAACGGCTCGTTCATTTTGCTCGTGCTTTACTTCACCCTGCCGGCGCTTGCCGGCTGGGTGGTCCGCGACTGGATGCCGGCCATCCTGAAGGCCGAATTCGGCATCGGCCAGGGCAAGGCCGGCGTGTCCGCGACGCTCTACTGGCAGGTTGCCGCCATCCTCGGGGCGGTGGCCGGCGGCTGGCTCGCCGACCGCTGGATGCGCCGCACCGAACGCGGCCGCATCTATGTCAGCGCCATGGGCATGTCCCTCATCGTGCCGGCCATGTTCGGCGTCGGGTTCGCACCCCAAACGGGCCTGTTGTGGGTTGCCGTCGCGTTCCTCATCCTCTTCGGCATCGGCTGGGGCTTCTTCGACTCGAACAACATGCCCATCCTCTGCCAAATCGCCCGCCCCCACCTCCGCGCCACCGGCTACGGCATCATGAACCTCGTCAGCATCAGTTGCGGCGGCTTCGCCGACTGGGGCTTCGGCATCCTCCGCGACCGCCACGTGCCCCTCTTCGGCATCTTCGGCATCTTCGCCAGCGCCGCCATCCTGTCCGTCGTCCTCGTCCTGCTGATTCGCCCGCGCCTCCATGACGCCCCCGCGGGGGAAGGTCCCGGGCAGGTCACAGGGAAAGACGCAGGGATGCGCGAACACGGCGACACGCAGCCATGAGGCCGGTGAGCGCCTCGGGGACACCAACCCCTCTGGCGCTCGCGCGCGGGTCGTTGGCGGGGGGCGCATCTCAGATTTTTCCTTCTGGCTTTTCGTAATCCTAATCCTAATCGTAATCGGATGAACCGGCTATTCGATCACGATAAATTGGAAGTGTACCAGGCAGCCTTGTCTTTCATCGAGTGGTTGGAGCCCATGTCGCAGAAGCTCCCCAAGTCTGTTGCTGTCACCGGCCAACTGGACCGAGCCAGCACTTCGATCCCGCTCAACCTTGCCGGGGGTAAGGGCAAGTTCACCGGGCCTGATCGCTGTCGGTTCTTCGACAACGCGCGCGGTTCGGCGCTAGAGAGCGCCGCTGCGTGGGATGTGTTGGTGGCCAAGACGCGGTGTTCCAGGGAGGAGGTGTCGGCGGGCAAGGAGCGCCTCTGGAGTATCGTTTCCATGCTGGT